>NZ_CP095741.1:3119642-3431607 GCF_023078475.1 Luteibacter aegosomaticola
GATCGACCAGCGCTTCGAATGCGGCATGGCCCTCCAGGGCTGGGAGCTGAAGTCCCTGCGTGCCGGCCGGATCAACTTCGGCGAAGGCTGCTACGCCATCATCGAGCACGGCGAGGTCTTCCTCGTCGGCGCCCAGATCCCGCCGCTGATCAGCGCCTCCACCCACGTGGTGGCCAACGACCGCCGCACCCGCAAGCTGCTGCTCCACCGTGAAGAGATCGACCGCCTGGTTGGCGCCGTCGAGCGCAAGGGCTACACCCTCGTCCCCACCGCCATGTACTGGAAGAACGGCAAGGTGAAGTGCGAGATCGGCCTGGCCAAGGGCAAGCAGGAACACGACAAGCGCAACTCCGACAAGGAGCGCGAGTGGGCTATCGATAAGCAGCGGGTGATGCGGTCGCACAACCGTATGGGCTAAGGGCCAAGGCGTGAGGGCGTGCCAGCGGCGCCCTCACCGAGCGGGCTTTCGTCCGTGCTCAAGACAGATCCGGCACTCGCAGGCGTCAGCCCGGGTGAAATGGCGAATGCCCACAAGCCTATTGAGCTTTCTGTCGAAGACCGGCGAGATCCGATCAAGAAGGTCCTCCTCGCCTTGGTCGAAGAAGCGTCGAATCGCAAATGCGCACAGGTCGGCGAGCTGAACCATCGAGGTCAGCTCGCTATCGACGAACAGCGGCGTTTCGACGACAAACTCGATGTCTTTTGCCCACGTCGTGCCGTCGCGATGAAACTTCCGCATCTGCTTCGTCAGACGATCCGCCATCGTTTCGTTGTTGTCCTGGACAAGGAGTCCATGGATCCCACCGACATTCTTCAGGCAAGTATTGAAGCGGGTCACGACCTGCTCGAACGCCTCCTCGAAGTCGCCCGCGCCATCAGGCAACGAGCTCTTTCGCTGGGCCTCCGCGAATAGCCGTGCGTCCGCCCACGATCCGATGAGATCAGCCAGGTCTGCGACACACTGCCGCCGCTCATCCCGAGTGAGGTGTATGTACGCGACCGTCTTCCGATAGTTAAGTGTGAGCGCCTTCAGGCCAGCCCGCGACCTCGGCCTGGCAAGGTTCTGGGTACGCTGCGCAATCACCATGCGCCGACGATCGCCCCAGTCATAGCCTTCAAATGAAGGGATGGTGTGCTGCTCCGCAAATTCCCGAAGCATCCAGGCAGTGTGGATCTCAGCGTCTTCAAGCCCATAGCGGCGCTTGATCGCATCCACCTGGGCATCCTTGTCCTTCCATGAAGGAGCCAGAATCGCGAGACCGACGAGCACGAAGTGCAGCGAGGAGTCGCCACGCTCCGTCGTACCCGATTCATCGAGGTAACAGATATACATACCGATCCATCCTTGAGCCGGACATAAAAAAAGCGTCTGGGGCAGGGCCTAAGCCCCGCAGGAGGCGCATACGCGTCTCTGCCCAGTCGCTAGCCATTAATTCTCCGCTCGAACAATCACTTAGTCAAGCAAGGCAACACCGACAGGGTCTGTAGGGGAAAACTGGCGCAAATGGCCATTGTTCCGGGATCCCCCACACGGCCAGACGGTGTAGGCCTACACCGGATCTCGCGGGCGCCCATTGTGACTGCCCTACCCCGGCCATATACTGTGTCGCGTAGGTTCACCACGTTTTCCCCGGGGATGTTTTGGTTTCGACGGGGGTAGTGCGATCTACTGGTGCATGCCGAGGGGGTAGCTTTCCTCGTTAAACCAGCTGCAAAACATATAGTTGCCAATGACAACTACTACGGTGACAACTCGGTGGCTCTCGCCGCCTAAGCTGTCCGGCCCCTAAAAAAGGCCAAACCCCCGAACCGGTCTTGTGCTCATGCTCGCCGGTGTAGGGTCACTATCATGAGACCGCCGAAAGCCTCTCCGCCTGTGGGGCTGACGCTAGATCAATCAGGTATGTCCGCCGGTGCGCTTAGCACGCCGTGCTGTCGGTGGACGAGACTTAACGGTGAGCTAAGCATGTAGATCTGGAGATTAAACGCCTTCGGACGCGGGTTCGACTCCCGCCATCTCCACCACTTCAAGAAAGGCCCCTCGCTTGCGAGGGGCTTTTTTTTGCCTGCGCGAAGCCTAAGAGTTCTTGTGCGCAAAAATTATGGGCTACCATCCTCGCGTCAAAAGTGCGCGCTTTAAAAATCGATCCGAGGCGCGCTGGAAATTCCGAGCTCCCCGCCCTGATCGCGGCAAACGCCGCCGGCTGTGACGCCCGGCGCCTTCGACGGCGCACGTGCCGCTATCACTTAGCTCCCGGCATCGCTCTTGTAAGGGGCGACACTCATGCTCCGTGTTTGGGATTGGCGCTGGATTCCTTCCATCGCTGCCGACGCTGACGACAACGTCGCGAAGCTGTGGAACTCCCCCCCCATTGAGGCCGAATCCTCAGCAAGCCTCAAACGCGCCCTAGGTGTATGCTTCGCCCGCCACGAATCCGGCAGCGCCAGGGGAAGTCATGAAGACAAATGAGGTATTCGGAATCCAGCCCGAAGTCAGTGAGCATGCGTACATCGATCGGGGCTCACTCGACCGCGAGTTTCGGCGACTTGTCGACCGAGAGCAGACGCACATCGCCATCCGCGGAGCGTCCAAGGCTGGAAAGTCATGGCTCCGGCAACGCGTTCTCGCCGAGCCAATCGTGGTTCAATGTCGTATCACTTACTCGCCGGTCGACATCTACCGCGATGCGCTTGCAAGGCTCGACGTGCGCCTTCAAGTGGAGCAACAGAGCCAGACGAAGTTTACGGGGAAGGTTACTGCCACCGGCGAAGCCGGAGTCAAGCTTCTATTAAAAGCAACTGGACAGCTGGAGGCGGGCATCGAGCACGCGTCGAGCGAGAAAACAGTTGCCGTAGGAAAAGACCATGCCGACCTCGAGTTCGTAGCGTCCCTGATCCGCGCTTCTGGACGCACGCTCGTGATCGAGGACTTCCATTACCTGACAGTGGACCAGCAAACGGCCTTCGCTTTCGATCTCAAGACTTTGTGGGACTATAAAACCATGGTCGTGATCGTCGGCGTCTGGTCCAGCCAGAATATGCTGATCGCACTGAACCCGGATCTCTCGGGACGAATCGACGAGCTGTCCGTTATTTGGCAGCCAGCGGAGCTGAAACAAGTATTCGTAAAGGGATGTCGAGCCCTCGGGTTGCGACCGACGGATGCGGTGGCAAACCACCTTGCAGCCATTGCCTACGAAAGTGCAGGGCTCCTGCAGAAACTCGCCCTCCGATACTTAGATGAGCTTGGCATTGAGAATGGAATGCCTGAGGGGAATGAGCAGGTACTAAATGATCGGGACGCGCTTGACCACGCTGCGATGCACGTCGCAGATCAGCTCAATCAGGTCTACCAGACGTTTGCGCGCCGTGTGTCTGATGGAATCCGTAGTCGGACGCGTGCTACCGGGATTTACGCCCATGCCATGGCCGCGATCATGGGCTCAAGCGACGAGGATCTATCGACTGGGTTATCTGTGAAAACGATCCACACGATCGCCCATGCACGGCAGCCCCGTATTCTTATTGGAAACCTGAAAGCGGTACTCTCTAAGTTTCCCGGCCTGCAGGTGGATGATCAGGGACGAGGCTTGGTGCTCGCGTATGACCCGGAGGAAGAGATTGTGAGCGTCGTGGACAAGCAACTCTTTCTCTATCGAAAATACGCCACAGTACGATGGCCTTGGGAGCAAATCATTGAGGAAGCCGCCGAGCAAGATGCCGCCTACGACGCACCGGCGGCATGAGAAGCTCCTCCAGAAAATGGCCCATTTTTGGTCCGACCCCTGCGTAACTCGTTGATTGTAGGATGACAACCGCGGGTTCGACTCCCACCATATCCACCGCCTCGAGAAAACCCTCCGCTTGCGAGGGTTTTTTTGGAAGTTCCGAACGACATCCACCGTCTATTCCACAACAAGAACCCGGCACCCGAGCCACCCCTCCCCCAAAGCGCAACTCAACTCCTATCAATCACCGCCGTGGCCACCCTGAGCGCCCGCAGGGTCGCCTCCACATGCTCCCAACTTTCCTCAAAGCGAGACGCCGGCATGACGATTGATACCGACAGCAGCTGCCCTTGCCGAGCCGGAAGCGGCATACCGATCGCGCACGTCCCCATCTTGTGTTCTTCGATGTCGTAAGCGAAATCGCCGGCGCGAATCGTGGCGAGTTGCGTCAGGAGCGCACTGACACAGGGCAAGGTCTTTGGCGTTAGCTGACGAAGTTGCGCGTTGCCGAATAGGCTGCGAACGTCGCAATCCGACAAGCAGGCCAGCAAGGCCTTACCGTTGGTCATGCTGTAAGCCGGATAGGTCAAGCCGATCTCGGGCACGGCGCGTGACGGCTGGTCGGAAAGGAAGCGGTCGAGGAACAGCACCTCCTCCCCGGCGAGGGTCGATAGATCGACCGTTTCCTGGGTCGCATCGAAAAGCTGGTACAGCCAAGGACCGCCCATCCCAGCGTAGCGCAGCGCGGCGCGGCTTGGAGGTTTTGGGTCGTCCTGGGATCATCCAGGTGCTGCGGGGGCCGAAAAGTCCCCGTATGATCGGTGCCCAAATCAGGGAGAGAAACGCATGTACACCGTCTCGAGACCGTGCCCGCGTTGCGGACACGACAAATCGATTCTAACCATCGTTTGGTCGGATCCAACAACGCCAGGCGGCCCTGTCATCTTTCGAGAAACACTTGGCCGATGTGTGCACTGCCAGCAGCACAGCATCGTCGTCTTTCGAGCACCGAGCGGAATGGCGCTCGCAGGACAAACCTCGTGCACCGGGAACGCGGAGGTGAACGTCAATATCGAGTTCGTTCGCACCCTCCCCGTGGCTGTAGTTAACGCAGCGCCGGCGGATGTTCCCGAAAAGATCGGAAATGCGTATGTCGACGGCATGGACATCCTCGCGCTCGGCAAATGGACTCCTGCCGCGGGATCCTTCCGTACCAGCCTTGATCGAGCCACACAGATTCTTTGGGCTGATCTCGGCACGGACGAGGCACTTCCCTTCAAGCTCGACGTTCGCTTGAAGAAACTTGCCGCCAACCTCTCCATCCCGAAGGCAATGATGGACTGGGCCGACACGGTGCGCGTCGTGGGAAACGACATGCATGAGCTTGATGACATCTCGCAAGAGGACGCTGAAGACGCCGCGCACTTCGTTGAGACGTTCCTCACCTACATGTTCACTCTGCCCAAGCGTGTTGAGCGCTTTAAGGCGCGACGAGAAGCTGAGTAGCTGGGAGTTGATGCTTGCTCCGGCGGCGCGGAAATGACGATTTCTACTACGCCGGCGGCGCGTTCCGCGGCCTGGTAGGGATCGCATGCATAGGTGTGACCCTCGAGATATAGCGTCGCGCCGAAGGCATGCGCACCTGACTCGGCCAGCGCCACGATCTCGGCATGGCCAACCTGCTGACACACGTCATGGCAGAGTTCGTATACCACTCCGGAGGGCATGCCGTCGCGAGGGCAGGCCGACTGGTGGTTGCTGACGTAATTGGTGCCGACGAACCGTAGACCAGTCGGAGTCACGACTACCGCGGTCACCACCTGTTTGGTGCACGGCCCGATCATGCGGCTTGCGCCAGCGCAGACCGGAACGGCCTTGCGTTCGCATCAAATATGGCGCGGGCAAATCCACGCGGAGTTGCGCTACGGGTGTTGCCGCGGTCGCCGTCGGGTGGCGCGTCGTGAATTCGGTTATCCCGGCAACTTGATTCGATAAGGCACCGTTCTGTGTCTGACCATTGAGGACGAGATCGTCGGCGTCTATACCGCCGATGCGGGCAAGTTCGCGCTCAAGGGCTAGATCGAGGGCGACCTGCGCGAGAGCCAGCGTGTCCGCCGCGTCAGTGGTGGGCAAAGATCGGTGCCAGATACACCTCGCGCCTTGACGAGGCGCACCGTTACACGCTCGCCGAGGCGCCTGAGCAGGTCTCGCGCCGCGACACTGACGTACCTTGCTCGTGTGCCGAGATCAATGACCTCGGCCAGCGAACGGTCGACTGCCAGCACATGCGCCCGCGAAAGGGCCAGGTGGCGAGCATGCGCCGCGCCGCGCCAGGGCGGGTATAGCGTGAGCCTCTCAACCACTTGCAGCGTCGAGTTCCTTGGCTCGCGCGACACCAGCCGCATAAGCTGCGTCGATGGCAGGATTGGCTTCATCGCTGCCGTTCCCCGCTTCTCCTGTCTCCAGTGGCTCGCTATCAGCCTTGGGCTCGTGATCGAAGATCGCGTACACGCCATTCCAGCTTTCTCGCCCAGCCCCGAACGATTCGGCGCTGTACTGAACCCAATGCTTCCCAACCCGCTTGAGCATGTCCGTTCCCGAGTGATGAATGTCGATCGGGATGGTGCGCGCATTTTTTCGAGCGAGCAAGACGACGAACTTGACAACGTTTTACGCCGTATCAGGCTCGCCTTCCTGGCCTACGGAAAGGCTCCCAAAGTCATGAAGCTTGCAATCGCTGCCCTGCTCTCCGCCTTGTTCGCCCTCACCGCCTGCGGCGAATTCCGCGCCCGCCCCGACCTCAAGGGCCCGACCATGACACCGCCCGGCGATGCGCACTGCGTGCGCGGGCATAACGCAATCACCTCGGGCTACCTTGGCGTCGGCGGAGCGCCGGTGACTATCGTCCTGGACGAACCTTGTGTTGTTCCGCCGCCCGGAGGGTCTCCGTGATCCGCTACGTCACCATTGGCAAGTTCGCCGCCGAGTCTGGCTATAGCGAGAATGCGGTGCGGGCGAAGATCAAAAACAGCGTGTGGCTGGAGGGCAATGTCTGGAAGCACGCGCCCGATGGGCGTGTGCTGATTGACACCGAGGGGTACGAGAAATGGGTGGACGGACAAATGGCGTCCGAGCAGCTACGAAAAGCAGCATAGCGATCGACTTCTACTACATCCGGGGCAGGTGTCGGGAGCGGGTGAGCAATGGTTTGGGGTGGCGCAGTGGTGACAGCAACGCGCCATATGACGGCCATTCACTAATCACTCTGCTAACTGATGAGTAAGCCCGCACATGGACGTCGCACTCTTCGTCGACGCCGCGCTGAGACCGCACCGGTATCATCCCCGCACCAAGCTGGACGACTGGAGCTATCTCGCCTTCTTCATGCTCGGTGTCCTGCGCTTCCAAGTTTTGGCACTCACACGATCACCCATTCGTTCCAACAGCTGGCGCCTCTATCGCGCCTCGGTCGACTGGCCCACACCATCGACGCCGGCCGCCGGGCCATCCGCGAGAAAATCCGCCATTAACACCACCTTGACCGCCAAGTCGAACGCCTTGCCGACGACTCGAGCCTTCTTGAGCAGTCCGCGGTCCTCAGTCACGAACCATGCCGCTTCGCTCGCAAAACAGAAGTGCTCTGCATCTCGCTGCATGTTGCGAGGCGGGTTATCGGTCCTCGTTTTGTCGTGGAAGTCCGCATGGAAATCTAGAAGCCCCAAAGCCAACTCAATGCGACAGTCACGCGGGAAGGCGTTCCAGTCCGACCCCCCCATTTCGGCCAACGCTTTGGCGGCAGGCACGAGCTGAGCTTCGACATCGGCGATGGCTCTCGCCGCCAAGAAGTCGAAGACGGGCAGCACGCGCCGGAAGCCTTCGGAACGCTTATCGACCACGGTTGGACGCCCCTTCCGGATCACGGAAGGCGCTTTCGCCACCTGCTGCCGAAATGCTTTGTACGACGCCGGCTCATCGCTTGCCGTCATGAGGTCTTGGACCATCTGCTCAAGCAACGCCTCATCGAGATTGCCTCCGGCTTCCACAAGCGGCCGCAGGAACGGATGGTTCTTGTCCATCGTCGCAGTGTCCACACTCGCCTGAAATCGCTCAAATGAGACCGGAGGCATCGACTCCTCGTTGGGCAACGCTTCGACTGCGTTAATAAACGCATCCAAGGGAACCGGCTCGACCGAAGGAATTCCGCATCGAATCTGAACAACGGCACCGTTAGACACCGCCTTCAGAAGGGCAATGTCTTTCGCTCGGTCGTCGCTTAGTGTTGCCTTCGGAGAGAGCATCTCACTGATATGCGCTTGCGAAATCGGAAAAACGTACTGTACCGAGAGTGCCTCAACTCGGCTCACGAAATCGGGGCCGTGCACGCCGTCACTGATCGTCAGGTGCTTCATGTGCTGAAGAACCACCCAGTCAAGATAGATATAACGCATCGTAGACCTCGAAAAGACAACCAATCCCAAGGGTGTTAGAGAAGTTAAACGCGACCATAAGCCGCATACGCTGCACTGTGACTACCTACGGCTGCCTAGGGAAGTGCCTTCGCCAATAGAGCTGCCAAGAGCATAGTGCGTCCACGTCATGGCGCGCATACTCCGCAACATCCCAAAGTACCATGCGCGCGCTACGTGCTCTTGGTCAACGATTCAATGATGCCAGGCGACCTGCAGGTGCCACCTAGCAAGTATCGGTTTTCGTACTCTGCCTTGCGGCATTCGACGAACCATCTTGCCATTCAGAATTCAAGTGCCGCAACGTAGTGATGCCCTAGAAGAGGAGGCTCCATTGAACGAGCGGCACGCTGAGCAAGGGCCCCGATGGGAGTGACGAACAGCCCGCGTGTCCCGCCAACAGCACAGCGATGGACGAGCTTCGACTACCTGGTGTCACGGCTGCCTCACACCCTGCAACCCCGCATCAACCTCCCGCACAACATCAATAAACGCCCGCAACGGCGCAGGCACCTGTCGATAGCTCGCATAGTAGAGACAAAGTGCCGGCGCCTGTGGTGACCACTCCGCAAGAAGCAACACAAGCGCGCCCTCAGCCAGAGCACCACGAGCAAACGGCTCCGGCACAAACGCAACGCCCATCCCCGCGACAGCCGCCGCGACCATCAAATCATTGTCATCCAGGCTAAGCGCCCCAGGCACATCCACCTGCACTTCCTGCTTGCCCTTGCCGAACTCCCAGCGGTAACGCTTGCCACTCGGTAGGCGCTGCCGAATGCAGCTGTGCTGCATCAGATCCTGCGGCTTGCGCGGCGTGCCTGCACGCTTGATGTACTCAGGCGACGCCACGGCAATGAACCGCACGGGCTCACCAAAGCGCACGGCAACCATGTCGCCTGGCACCGCCTCATCCAGACGAACGCCGACGTCGAATCCCTCGGCCACGATATCGACGAGGCGGCCTTCAGTGACGAGGTCGAGTTCGACCTGCGGGTGACGTTGAAGGAACAGAGGTATCGCGTTGTCCAGCAACCAGCGCGCACCGCCCTTATTCGCGTTGATCCGCAGCGTACCGACGATTTCGCCTTCACCGTGGCTCAGGTCGTCGAGCGTGTCGTCCAGATCCTGAAGCAAGGGCGCGGCGCGCTGGAGTAGCTTCTCGCCGGCTTCGGTCACGGCAACGCTTCGGGTCGTACGGTGCAGGAGGCGCACCCCAAGGCGATCCTCGAGCCCCTTCACGGCATGGCTCAGGGACGACCGTGACACCCCAAGGGTGTCCGCAGCGCGCTGGAAGCTGCGATGCCGCGCGACCTGGATAAACGCCTTCAGGTCCGTCAGGGTGATGTCCGGCATTGGTGAAAATCTCCCACTAGCCCATGCACATTGGTGCATCTTATCAGTCCAGTGGTCGGCGCCTATCTTGAGGGAACACCTTTACCGGAGAACCCCCATGAAGACCTGGCTAATCACTGGCGCCTCCTCAGGCCTGGGCCTCGATATGACACGCAAGCTCCTGGCCCGCGGCGATCGCGTGGTGGCCTGCGGCCGCCGCAGCGAAAGGCTGGAACCGCTGGCCGCCCAGGCAGGCGACCGCCTGCGCATCGCGCGCTTCGACCTGACAGACACCGCAGCGCTGCGCCGCGAGGTAGAAAACGCCTTCGCCGCCTTCGGCCGCATCGATGTCGTGGTGAGTAACGCCGGCTACGGCCTGTTCGGTGCCGCTGAGGAGGTCGGTGACGAACAGATCGATCGGCAGCTCGCGACCAACCTGACCAGCTCGATCCAGCTCGTGCGCGCCGTCCTACCCCACCTCCGCGCACAGGGCGGCGGCCGCATCGTGCAGGTTTCGTCCGAAGGCGGCCAGGTGGCCTACCCCAACTTCAGCCTGTACCACGCCACGAAATGGGGCATCGAAGGCTTCCTCGAAGCCGTCGCCCAGGAAGTGGCGCCGTTCGGTATCCATGTCGTCATTGCGGAGCCCGGCCCTACGGCCACGGAATTCGGCAGCGGCCTCGACCGCGCGCCGGAGACGCCGGTGTATGACGCTACTCCGGCCGGGGACGTGCGCCGCGGCATCGCGAACGGCTCGTTCAAGATCAAGGGCGACGCCGGACGCACCGTCGACGCGATCATCCAGATCGCCGACCAACGCCAGCCGCGCCTGCGCGTCGCGCTTGGCAGCACCGCGTTCGAGAACATCTACAAGTCCCTGCACGCCCGGCTGGACGACCTCACGGCGCAGAAGGCACTCGCCTACTCGGCCGACGTCGATGATTGAAAACCACCCATTGAGCTAATGAAGCAAGGGCTGCCGTTAACCCCGGCAGCCCACCCCATTTGCCCGCGCGCAAAAAAGGCGCTAAAAGCCATCCTGATTCAGGGGCTCAAACAGCAAACGGGAAAATGCCATGCGCACCCAGGTCTGGTTACCGCTTCTCATCTGTCTGACCGCAGCGACTGGCTGCCAGACCGCCCTCGCCGACCACAAGCAGGCCGACGACCAAAAGAAGTGCGCAGGCTACGGCTTCCAACCCGGCACAGATAAATTCGCCGAGTGCATGATGAAGCTCGATGAGAAGCGCGAAAATGCGGCCGCGGACGCCAAAGACGACGACGCCCGCATGAAGGCCCTAAGCATCAAGCGCAACGGCGACACCCGATTCCCCATCTGCAGCGCAGCCATGATGGATGCGAACCTCGATACCGTGAACAACGCCTGGTATGGGCCGAACTGCCGGCAGAAGTGAGCGTCACCGTCGCGACGCAATCCCCCACCGCAACGCCGCCACCTGCACGGCTGGCGCAACGCTATCCTCATCCGCCGCCATTCCAGACAAAGGCACATCCATGCCCTCGCCCTCAACCTCGGCAACCCACGCCACCTGGTGGTCAAACGCATCGTAGCTAACGGTCGCCCTTCTCCGGCGACCACGCTCATCGGTGATATGCATCTGCATCTGCACGGTAACTCTCCTGCGAGGAGTCACAATGAAGGAGGCCGCTCCTGCTGAGGATGCAGGAGCGGCCGGGTCGTCGTGGCGGGGTGAGGTGCCACGGGACAAGGTGCAGGCTCTCAGGCGGCAGGTAATGAATGTGTGAGCTACCGCTGCGATTACAGCAAACCTGCCGTTTTGGATTAACGACAGGTTCGCGAGGCGTTACTTGCTGATGCGATACATCACCGTAGCATGCGGCTCCAGCTTCACCTTGATCGCGCCGTCGCCCTTGGCGTCGGTATGCGCCCAAAGATCCCGCACGGTATGGCTCCCGCCGGCCTTCAGCCCGATCTCCGAAGGCGCCACGGACACATCCTTGGCCGAATCCCCTTCGTTGAACACCGCCACGGCCTTACCACCATCCTTCAGCGGCTTCACGATCACATGGATGCCATCGGCATCGCGCACCTGATGCCCCTGGACGCCCAGCGGGTCCTGGTCGATCGCGATCACATCCTTGTTAAGCAGAATCTGCAACGCATCCGGCTTGATCGTCCGCAAATCAGTACCGATCAGCAGCGGCGAGGCCATGATCGACCAGAGGCTGAAGTGGCTTCGGTACTCCACATCCGTCATGCCGCCATTGCCGACCTCAAGCATATCCGGATCATTCCAGTGCCCGAGGCTCGCGTACTTATCGAGCACCACGTTTTCCTTGAAGATCTTCAGCATCGACGCGTAGGTGTCCGTGATATCGCCCGTGGTACGCCACGACCCTGCGTTCACCGGCGCCTTGCTCGCCCACAGCCACGGCTTGTTCTCGCCCCACTCGCACATGCTGAAGAAGATCTGCCGGCCACTGTTGCGTAGCGCATTGGCCATGTCGGTGTAGCGCTTGTGCGCATCGAGCTTCTGGTTGTTGCAGTTGTCGTATTTGAGGTAGTCGACGTGCCACGAGGCGATGGTCTTTGCATCATCCACCTCATGGCCCAGGCCGCCCGGGAACCCACGATCCTCCTGCAACGGTTCGCAGGTCGACGTTCCCGCACTGGAGTAGACACCGAACTTCAACCCGCGCTGGTGGATGTAGTCGGCCAGCGCGGCAATACCGCTCGGGAAGCGCTTCGGGTTGGGCTGAAGGTGCCCGTCCTTGTCGCGCTGCCAGTTCGCCCAGCAGTCGTCCACGTTCACGTAACGGTAGCCGGCGTCCTTCAGCCCCAGGCTGATGAACTTGTCGGCGATGCCACGAATCATGGCTTCGTCGAACTCGGCGCGGCAGTGGGTGGAGTTCCAGTTGTTGAAACCCATCTGCGGCAGGAGGTCCGCGGTGTCGGCGGCCTTGGCCGGTGCGGTGGCGATACCCGCCGCGCACATGAGCGTGCCAAGGGCCGTGCCCCGAAGGATGTTTGCCAGCGTAGGGTTCATCGTCTTACCTCGTATCGGTGAAAAGAACTGCCGCACCATCAGAACGTGCCCCGCAAGCCCACCGTGTAGATGGTGCCGTCCGCTTCGGCATACAGGAAGCGATTGCGGTAGACGGAGTAGTCGTACAAGTGCTCGTGGGTCAGGTTGGTGCCGGAGACGAAGGCCGAGAGATGCTTGTTGATGGCGTAGCTCGCGCTCAAGTCCACCTGGCCGTAAGCGCTACGCGTGGCCGGCTGGGCGCCGCCGCCGTAGGAGATGCTCTCCAGGTACTTGCCACGCCAGTTGTACGCGACACGTACCTGCACGGGGCCCTTCTCGTAATACAAGCTCGCGTTGGCCGAATCGCCGATACCCGGCACAGCGAATTTGCCGGCGGAAGCGATCACACCCGGGCTCAGCGAGGTGCTGCTCTTCACATGCGTGTAGTTCAGCGCCATGCCCAGGCCATCGAACGGGTCGGGCAACAGGTTCTTGAACTGGTAGTTGAAGGTCAGCTCTTCGCCGTAGATGTTCGACGAATTCAGGTTGACCGGCTGGGTGAGCGACCAGGTCAGGGGCTGCCCGCTGTTCTGGTCGGTCAGGAACTGCACCGGCGAGCTCACCAGCGTGCTGAAGTTGCTGACCTTCTTGTAGAAGCCTTCCAGCGCGATGTAGCTGGCGTCGTCGATGTACCACTCCAGGCCCATGTCGTAGTTCCGCGAGGAATACGGCTGGAGCTGCGGGTTACCGCGCGAGATGGTCAGCGAGTTCGGGCGCACGCCGTAGCTGGTGTTGTAGTAGAGGTTGCTGAGCTGCGGCGGCGTCAGCGTCTTGGAGAGCGAGAATCGGTAGACCAGGTTATCCAGCAAGGTCCACTTGAAGTTCATCGACGGCAGCCACTTGTGATAGCCGCCCTCCGCCGACTGCGGCGCCAGCGGGCCATACGTCACCTGGGCATTGCTGGTGTCGTTGGGGTCGACGTAGTACGTCACCGGCGGCTGGTTCACCGCCGTCGAGGTCGAGACGATGTTGAGATACCGCACGCCCACGTCGAGCGCCCAGGGCATGTTCCAGGCGGTGCCTTCGAAAATACCCTTGGCGAAGAACGCCTTCTGGTTCTCGGCCACGTTGTTGTAGCTACCGGGGTTGGGCGCGGCATCGAGGGTGCCACCGTTCGCTGCCAGACCGGCCAGCAAGGCGTTGCGCTTGTCGTCCGGAAGCTGGTTGTAGGCTGCCGGCGACGCCAGCCAGGCCAGGTAGGCGCGCGGGTCGTACTGGATCCACTGCGACGGCGCACCCGGCGATGACACGCCATGGATCTTCGACGGCGCATCGTACACATAGGCGCCGACGGCATCCGGCGGCACATTGAGGGAATAGCCGCAGTAGGCGTTGCAGAGGATGCCGTTGGGCGTACCCCAGCTATCCGACTTCACGTACTGCTTGGAGTACTGCACGCCCGCCTGCAACCGCGAGAACACGCCGTCGAAGGCTTTGTCGAGCGTTAGCTGGTAGTTGTTGACCTTGTTGGTCACGTTGTTGCCCGAGCCCGCGTTGCAGCAGTGCGCCGCGAGGTTGGACATGTCGGTGGTCGACAGGATGTTCGAGTAGCTCGGCGGCTCGCTGTTGCCACCGTTGGTCCAGGTGGGGTTGGTACCGAAGTTCTTGGCACCGATCACGAGGAAGTAGCCGTTCGGGCTTTCCTTGTTCCACGCCTTGGAGCTGGACACATCCAGGCTCAGTTTGGTGTCCTGGTCGATATCGAAACCGAGGTTCAGGCCGTTCTGGTAGCTCTTTTCATAGCTCGGCGCATAGGACATGACGTAGTCGTTCGCCATGACGTTGGGGCCGGAGCTATTGCGCACGAAGTTGAGCGCGGTGCCGTTCGGGTCGAGCGTCATCGACTGGATATCGCCGGTGTTGCCGTACTCGCCGAACTCATGCTCCAGGCCATCGACCTTGTAGCTCGAGTACAAGGTATCGAACTGCACCGTCAGTTGGTCGATCGGCTTCCAGTCGATGGCGCCGCTAACGCCCTTGCGGGTGCGGGTCTCGTCCAGCACGTTCGTGGCCAGCGTTTCCGGAACCGCCACGCCGGTGTACGTCGGCACGGTCTGGTCTGGCTGGGTCTTGATGTCCTGATTGGCATACCAGGAACTGGCCTGGGTGTTGAGCTGGGTGTCCTTGCGCTTGTAGTACGACGCCGAGGCCATCCAGCCGAAGGTGTGGTCCGAGTTGGTCCAGCCCAGCAGACCCGAGGCCTTGGGCGTGGTCTTGCCTTCCCAGTCACCGGTCAGGTTGCTGTTCACCCCCGCCCCGCTCCACGCGCCGTGGAAACCGGTGAAGTCGAGCGGCCGCGCGGTCTGGATATTCACCACGCCGCCGATATCCACCTCGGGAATATCGGCCGACGAGGTCTTGTTGACCTGGGCAACGCTGATGATCTCGGACGGCAGCACGTCGAAATTGAAGGCACGCGAGCCCGAGGCCGTGGCCATGGGGCGCCCGTTGATCGTGACGGCCACGAAGTCCGGGCCGAAGCCGCGCACGGCGATCTGGCTGGATTCACCGCCACTGCGGTTCACCGAAACGCCCGGTACGCGCTGGAGCGCGTCGGCCACGTTGGGGTCAGGAAACTTGCCCGCCTCTTCGGCGGAGATGGAATCGACGACGTTGACCGCGTCCTGCTTGATCGCCTGCGCACGCTGCAGCGCGGCCAGCTGGCCGGTGACAGCCACGGCACCCAGTTCGGTCACCTTCTTATCGTCCCCGGCGTCAGCCGCGGGTTTGGTCGTCTTCGCCGGCTTGGCCGGCTTGGCCTGAGGCGCTGATGTTTGCGTTCCAGCCGGCGCCGTATCTGGCGCGGCCGCTGTCTGTGCATAGCCCGGTACGCCATAGCCCACCATCCAGGCGACACCCGTTGCCACGAGCGACCGCCGCACAGCGACCGCTAGTTTCGTTAGCTGCATGCTTACTCTCCCCGACGTTGTGGAAACCCCATGAGCACACACGGATTGCCGCCCTACGCTCACCGGCACCACCCCCCATTGGTGGCACCACGAAGCTTGGAGAGCCCGGGTCATCCCTACCGCCTGACCGAGCCGCCAGCGTCTACCGCGCATTTGTAGTACTTTTTAATCGTTGCCCAGTTTCCGCTCCTTCAACAAGCTGCGGCGCAACATGACAAGCGTGATTTAACCGCCTAGATTGATTTGTCTTACAATTTATTCGTCGAGGGGTATGGGCACGCGATGGCAGGTAGCGGAGATCCAGGCGGGGATCGGCTCGGCCGGCGGCGCTTCCTCAAGATGACCTGCACCACGGCGGCCCTGCTGCCGTGGCTTGCCCTGCCCCGTTTTGCTGAAGCAAAGCCCGTTTCGCGCCCTCTGGGCCCCATGCGGCGGGCTCTCGGCAAACACGTCCTCTGGTACGACACCCCCGCTGCAGAGGCCCACGTGCTGCGCGAGGCGTTACCCATCGGTAACGGACGCCTCGGCGCGCTGGTCGGCGGCGACCCGGCCTCGTCCTTCCTGTACCTCACCGATGCCTCGATGTGGCTGGGCAAACGCGATGTCGTGCTGGGTGACGATGGCCAGTTCGACTACACCACGGAACATTTCGGCAGCCTGGTGATGCTGGCAAAGCTGCGTCTGTCGGTGCATGGCCACGACATGGGCCACATCACCGACTACCGCCGTGAGCTGGACCTCGAACAAGGCTATTTGAGGATTTCGTACCGCAAGGACGGCGTTGCATACGCGTGGGATGTCATCGCCAGCCACCCGGACGACATGATCGCCATCCATCTGTCGCAAGGCGGTGGTGGCGCCTGCAGTGGTTCCATTGCGCTACAGGGCATGCACGGCGACACGACCGAAGCGACGAGCGTACCGGGCGCCTCACCAGCGGCTACGTGCCACTTCCAGGGTACCCTGGAGAACGGCCTGCGCTATGCGGCGCATGTCGTGGCCACGGCCGGCTCCGGCACGGTCAGCGCGGATGCCTCGGGCCTTCATTTTGCGAACTGCAGCACACTTTCCGTCATGGTCTGCGGCGGCACCAACTACACGCCGGAACTGGCATCGAACTACATGGATGCGTCGCTGTACCCGCTGAAGCGCGCAATCCAGAAGACCGAGGCCGCCGCGTCGCAGCCGTGGGATGCGCTGCTACGTACCCATGTCGCTGACTACCGCTCCCTGTTCGATGCCATGCACGTCGATCTGGGGGCTTCCACAGAAGCACAGCGCGGCATGGACACGTGGACCCGGCTCAGGGCGCGGGCCAGCGCCGGAGCACATGCCGACCCGGAGCTCGAAGCAACCTACCTGCAATACGGTCGCTACCTGACGATCGCCGGCTCGCGGGGTGGCTTGCCCACCGGCCTGCAAGGTCTCTGGCTCGACAGCAACGTGTCGCCGTGGATGGCCGACTACCACAACGACATCAATATCCAGATGAACTACTGGCTGCCCGACCGCGCGGGCTTGCCGTCGTGCTTCGCCCCCTTCACCGACTACTGCCTGAGCCAGGTGGATGCCTGGGCGACCGTGACGCGGCAGCATTTCAACGACCCGAGGAACAGCTACCGCAACAGCTCAGGCAAGGTCGCTGGCTGGACCGTCGGTATCTCCACCAACATCTACGGCGGCGGCGGTTGGCGCTGGCACCCCGCCGGCAACGCGTGGCTCTGCAACAACCTGTGGCAGCACTACCAGTACACGCAGGATCGCGCCTATCTCGCGCGCATCTATCCTTTGCTGAAGGGTGCCTGCGAGTTCTGGGAGGCACGCCTGCTGACCACTCGCATCAAAGACCCCGCGACAGGCGAGATGCGCGAGGTGCTGATCGATGATGCCGACTGGTCGCCCGAACACGGCCCCACGGACGCCAGGGGGAATACGTATTCGCAGGAATGGGTATGGGATCTGTTCGCCAACTATCGCCAGGCAGCGGCGATCCTCGGCAAGGACGCCGGTTACGCCACAAGGATTGCGCAACTGCACGCGCGGCTCTACTTGCCCGTGGTGAGCCCCAAGACCGGCTGGCTGGAAGAGTGGATGACACCGGACGATCTCGGCGAGCACGAGCACCGGCACCTGTCGCCCCTGGTCGGTTTCTTCCCCGGCGACCGGATCCGGACCGACACCAGCCCACCGGCACTGATCGAGGGCGTGAAGCGCCTTCTCGAGGCGCGGGGCACGGGCGGGTACGGATGGGCGTGCGCATGGCGTGCGATGTGCTGGGCGCGTCTGGGCGATGCGGCGAAAGCCTACCGGCTCATCCTCACCAACCTGTCGCCCTCGGAGCACCTGACCAACGGCACCGCGAAGAACCTGTTCGACATGTATCAGCTGGATGCCACATCCGAGGCGTTCCAGATCGACGCCAACTTCGGCACGCCTACGGCCATGCTCGAGATGTTGATGTCTTCGCGGCCTGGCGAAATCGTGCTTCTGCCCGCCCTGCCCGACGCGTGGGCGGCATCGGGGAGCGTGACAGGCATGGGTGCGCGCGGCGGGTTTCGGGTTGATCTAGCCTGGAAACAAGGCAAGGTCACGTCGGTGACGGTGCACAGCGTGGGCGGCAAGCAGACGCGCGTACGCTTCGGCGGATGGGCGACGGATGTCTCGCTCCGGCGGGGCGACGCCGTGACGCTTACCCCGGACACCACCGCAAGCCCGCATGATCGACGCTCAGCCGCGCAACGCGGCTGAGCGCATCGGGCATCAGATGCCGCGTGCTGGCTCGACCCACCTCGCCAGCTCTGCCGCCGACGCGCCATCGACGGTCTTACCGGCGGGTACGTCCACCTTCAGCCGCACGTAATACGGGCGCCGATGCGCACCCTTGTACAAATGCTTCTCGTCGGTCGGTGCATCCGAGGGGTCGTAACCTGCGAAGGTCAGGTAATACTGCTGATCCGCCGTCCTGATGATGGCCGGCACGCCCGGCGCCAGCACCTGCTGGCCCACGTAATTGGGCCACGCCGGCTTTTGCGCCTGCAGGAGGTACTTCACTTCCGGGTGGTTGATCTGCCCCCAGATGCCGGCCTTGTCGGGCATCTGTACGCGACGATAGTACGTGCCGGCGGTCGGCAGGAAATGATCGGACCACGCGATGCCGGCTTTGTAGTCCGGGCGGTTGTATGTGCCAACCGAATAGGTCATCACATACTTCCCGTCGATCTTCGTGATGTTGCCGGTCTCGATCAGCTGTACAGTCTTCGGTTGGTTCAAACCGAAGGCTAGCTCGGAGTTGTAACCACCGTCTGCCATCTCCGGCCCGAGTAACGGCACGGGAGGTACGCCGGCCTTCTGGGAAGGCGACTTCATCGCTTGCGCCACCACCGCATCCTGCCCTTCCCCGATCTTCCTGTTGTAGACCAGATAGAGCGTGCCGTTGTCTTCGAAGTACTTTCCGTCATAGTTATCCGGCGCGGGTTTCTCGACGCCTCCGACCAGCACGTCGTCGACTTGCCAGGCCGTAGGCACCCCTGCGCCCTCACTCGTCGGATGGGCATGCAGGATCACATTCCAGCCAGAGCCCGTGCCACCGATTTTCTTTAGGTGTGCCGTCACCGCCATCTGCCAGGCGCCGGTGTCATCCTGGAAGATGTTCAGGTTTTCGAAGTTATTGAGGTGTGCACCTGCGGCTGTCACCTTGTCGGCGAACGAGCCGGGATCAAGCTTCACCGGGCTCGCTGCAAAGCAGTCAGGCCGGATCTCTCCCGTACACGACAAGAGCTTCTGGTTCGTTCCGGCAAAGACGGGCAACCCACGCGATGCCTCGGGCGAGGTCGTGTGTATGGGATACGGATCCTGGAAATAGCCTTTGCCGCTACTGACGTCGACGGATGTCATCGGCTGGATCGTGATCTGCTGCTGCGGTAACGCCGTGTCGGCCTGTTGTGCGCCCGCCGTTCCGGTCGCACACGAGAGAATCGCGAGGCCAAGAGCGCTTAACGTCAATCGCATGGCGTGCTCCCTTCTGAGTAGGCACGAAGGCTAACAGCCGGAAGTGAATTCTATGTCCCGCTCGTATGGCACGAGCAAAGGCACACACCGCCTTGTTAGGCCGCCCGACCGAGCGTAGCCTCAATGACTTCATCGCCCTGGCCGCCTGCCATGTTCAAGAACCTCATCCCCAAGGTCTTCTACGATCATTTGCAGGAAGGCATTGAATTCTTCGTCGACGGCCTCGGCTTTGCGGTCCTGTACCGCGACGACGACATGGCCGTGATCGCCCGTGATGGCGCAAAGGCCTATCTGGTCGAAAGCCCGGAATTTGCAGCGAAGGATCGTCCGGAACTGAGTATCGACACAGACGATCTCGACGGGATCTTCCAGGAGCTGTCCCAACGCGTTCCGCACCTCCTGCATCCCAACGGTAACAGGCCCCAACTCAAGCCCTGGGGTTCCCGCGAGTTCGCCATGCTGGACAAGACGACTGTCTGCGTGATCTTTCGTGAATGGCCTGAAGACAAAAACAGCTAAGCTCTCACGACCATGCCATACGCTTATAAGCTTATTCCCTCCCCCGTAGGTCAGCTGAAACTGATCGCCAGCGACCAGGGGCTGGCTGCGATCCTTTGGGAGAACGACTCGCCCAGGCGTGTCGTCCTCCCGGTAGCCGAAGAAGCCAGCCAGCACCCAGTGCTGGACGAAGCGGCGCGCCAACTCAACGAATACTTCGCGGGCAAACGCAAGGTGTTTAACCTGCCGCTCGATTTCCACGGCACGGCGTTCCAGAAAGAAGTGTGGGCCGAACTGCTCCGCGTGCCCTTCGGTGAAACCCGTTCCTACGCGCAAATCGCGGAAGCCATCGGCCGGCCAACGGCCTCACGTGCTGTCGGCGCGGCAAACGGCCGTAACCCGATCTCAATCATCGCCCCATGCCATCGCATCATCGGCACGAACGGCAGCCTGACCGGCTTCGCTGGCGGTATCGCAGCAAAAACGTGGTTACTGACGCTGGAGGGTTCATTCACGCCGGCCTCTGCAACAGAACCCGCGCGAACAGGCGACCTTTTCGCGCACCACCGGTGACGGGAAGCCACCGGCGGTGCTAGCTCTCGCGTTCGAAGCGCCTTAGAGCTTCGAACCACCATCCACCGCGATCACCTCACCGTTCACCCAGCCCGAATCATTCGAAGCAAGGAAAACCACCGGGCCGACGATGTCATCCGGCTGCGCAACGCGCTGGAGCGCCTGCATACCGAGCGTAAAGTCCCGCCCTTCGTCGGTCCGTGCAAACTTCGACATGTCGGTCTCCACCACGCCCGGAGCCACCGCGTTCACGCGGATATCGCGCTTGCCGAGTGCCGCGGCGAAGTGCTTTACCAGGGTTTCCGTCGCACCCTTGGTCGCTGCGTAAGCCGAGAGATTGCCCACCGCCGAACGTGCCGCGAGTGAGGTGGTGAAAATCACCGAACTACCCTTGCCCAGGATCGGCAGCAACTGCTGGACGAGAAAATACGGGCCGCGGACATTCACGGCGAACTGGCGATCAAAGTCCTCGATGGTCTGCTCTTCAATCGTCGCGGCCGACGACACGCCCGCATTGTTCACGAGGATATCTAACCGCTCGCCGACGATCTTGCGCACCGCCGATGCCAGCTTGTGCGCACCATCCGATGCACCGAGATCGGCGCCGACGGCCGTAGCCCGACCACCTGCCTGCGTGATCGCGGAGACCACGTCATCGGCATCCTTGGGCGATGCGCTGTAGTGGACCAGTACCTGGGCACCGGCCTTAGCCAGGCCGAGAGCGATAGCGCGGCCAATGCCGCGCGAGCCGCCCGTAACGAGGGCGGTCTTGCCGTTAAGCGAGTTCATGAGTGTTCCTGATAGAAGAAGAAAGTGCAGCCACGCGGCCGCAGGTCACGCGGTGAGGAAGATCGTCGCGTGGGTCACGAAAAGGTCGGGGTACTGGTAGATCGAACCGTGGCCCGAATCCGGATAGACGATGAGCTGCGCGTTCGGCATCTCGTGCTGGAGCGTCAGCGAATGCACGGTGGGGATGATCGCGTCGTCGCTGCCCTGTACCACCAGCGTGGGCTGCGTGATGCTTTTCAGGTAGGCCAGCACGTCATCCGCCGGTGCAATCCACTTGCCGACCGCTTCGCCCTGGGCGGCAATCGTCTGTTCACTGACTTCCGGATCGCGATCCGTGCGCAGCCACTTCCGCTCGAGGAAGGCTAGCCCGGCCTTGCGGCTGCTATCAGTCGGTTTGAAGTGCACGTCCAACCACAGGTGCTCCGGCGGATCGTACGTGGCCGAGAAAAACTCATTGGAACGGCTGGCCGTCATGTCCTGGCCACGGTGCCCCGTACCCACGAGGATGATCTTGCGGACCAGATCCCCTCCCTGCAGCGCTATTTCCTGCGCAACGAAGCCACCGATCGAAATGCCGAGGACGTCGACCTGGGTCAGGCCAAGGGCGCGAATGAACGCGATGGCGTTGGCGCCCATGGCCTGGAAGTTATCCGGGGTCTCGCCCGATGAGCTGGAAACGCCAGCATTGTTGAACAGGATGACTTCGCGATCCCTGGCCAGCCCATCCGTCACAGCGGGGTCCCAGTAATCCATGGTGCCCGTGTAGTGCTGGTTGAACACGATGGGCACGCCGCCGGCCTTACCGAAACGGCGATAGGCGAAGCGGATACCGTTGGCTTCGACATACTGGGTCGGAGCGGTGTTGTGGTTATGCGATGACATGGCGTTTGCCTTTGTCCGTAAGGAGGAATGGACAAAGGTTAGGCCTGGAAAAGCCAGCACAGGAAAGACTTTGTTGGCAGCCCATCATGCCTCCCGGGCATGGCCCGGAACGGACAGGCCATCGAGTGCCTCGCCCGGCAACGCTGCCGCCATCTCTTCCTGCAGGAAGTCCACGAACCGCCGTACCCTCGGCGGCTGGAAGGTATTGGCGTGGTACATCGCATGGATCGGCGCCGGCGCCGACCAGGTATCGGGATGGACGAGGACCAGCCGCCCTTCGCGAACGTCATTCGCTACGGCCCAGAGTTGCCGGTAGGCAAATCCCCTGCCCAGCACCGCCCAGGTGCGGATGACTTCACTATCGGTGCATTCGTGATAACGACGAACGCGTACTACCGTATCGCCGATGCGCCATTCATTCCGTGGCCCCGCGTTAGTGGTAATGACAAGCGTAGGCAGCTCGGACAAATCACTCGGCTGCTCCGGCATGCCATGTGCGGCGATGCATGCGGGCGATGCGCAGACCACACGCCAACTGGAAGCGAGGCGGCGTGCGACGAGATCCGTGTCTTCGAGCGCGCCAACGCGCACGGCCACGTCGACATCATCCGGCACGAAGCGCGATAGCGAATCCGAAAGCGTCAGCACGATTCGCACCTCCGGATACCGCGCCATGAACCGGTCCAGAATATGTACCAGGAGGTTGCGCCCAAGGTCCGATGGCGCAGAGACGCGCAAGGTGCCGCTCACCTGCTCCGTGCCGCTACGAACGACGCGCTCGGCCTCGCGCATGGTTTCAATCGCCACGCGACAGGAAGCGACGTAGATGCGTCCCTCATCGGTGAGCCGAAGCTGGCGCGTGGTGCGTTCGAACAGGCGCGCACCCAGTGCGGCCTCGATCCGTTGCACGCAGGCACTGGCCGCCGCTGGCGAAAGGCCGGCGCGGCGTCCGGCCGATGAGAGGCTGCCGAGGTCGGCGGCGTCGACGAGCAGCTGCATATCGCTCAGGCGGTTCATGGATCCATCCTCCGGGACGGCCGTTTGGCCGGATCATCTTCAAATCCTGCTTGAAGGTCAATCAAGATAGGGACTCATTATCAAAATCCGCTGCGCGAGAGAGGATCTGGCCACCACCCAGCCCGAGGCACCGCCATGTCGCGTTTCAACACTTCCCTGCTCGCTTCCGCACTCGCCCTGGCGCTCGTCGCCCCGCTGGCATCTGCCGCCCCGGCAGCGTCCACCGACACCACGATGATGAAGGGCACGATGCCGGTCCCCAAGGAACTGGTCGGCGCGTGGACACTCGTCCGTTGTGACAACGTCTACCCCGACGGCCACCGGGTCGAACTCTACGGGCCATCGCCCGAAGGCATGTGGCTTATCGATGCACACGGCGATTACATGATGCAGATCGTGAGCTCAAAGCGGATGCCGTTTGCCGTGAACGACAAGTCAAAAGGCACGCCGGAGGAATACAAGGCGGCATCGATGGGCTTCAATGCGCATTACGGACATGTAAGCGCTGACGCAAACATGATGCATAGCCAGATCGTGCGGGCATCGTTTCCCAACTGGGATGGCAAAGGCGGCGACACCGCCTACACAATTAAGAACGATGAGCTGACCTATACCGTGGCGAAGCCGTCAAGCGGCGCCGCGGAAGGCGCGCATGGCGAGGTGGTATGGCGTCGAGTCGGCTCGTAATTCTCGGCCGGAAAACGGCCTGACTTCATATACGTGAGTTAGTTACACGCGTTACGCTAGGCGGACCATTACGACCATGGAGGTCCTATGCACGTGCACGTCCGTCGCACCCTGCCGTCCCTTGCCCTGCTCGCCGCGCTTCTCGCAGGGCCCGCCCTCGCCGCCGCACCGGCGGCCAATGGGCTCGGCCAGGCCTGGCCTAACACCACCGATGTGAGCGCCAATCCGAATTGGCATGTGTATGTGTTTGCGCGTGGAAGCACGCGGTACATCCAGATCAACGACGCGCAAGGCGTAGTGCGTGGTGCGTTTGCGCGCACCCCGTACAGCCTGGTGGGCTTGCCGATCGGCACGGATGCCGGAAACCTCTCCACGCCGGACGAGCCGCTGCCCGCACCAGCAAGCCGTGCGTCCGTGCAGGTTTACAGCGGCGATGGCGTGCAGGCCTACGTGGCTCCGCAGGCCGATGGCACGGCAAGGCTCATGCTGGTACCAACGGATTGCAAGAGCGATCCGATCGAGTGCAATAAGGGCGCCCCCTAAAACCTAGCTCTTCTGGAGCACAGCATGGGCGGCAAGGCTCGCCTTGCCGCCCATGATCAACCCGGCCGAGATCGCAAGGGCCAGCGCGACCTGGCAATACATCACCGCTGGGTCGCGCACTGCATGGCTGGTCAGAGCGAGCGCAACGCTCGCTGCGGAGCCAGCTATAGCGGTGCCATGCCAACGATAGCGCCACGCCATAACCGCCATGGGCAGCATCATGGCAAGACGCGCCAATTGCCTGACGTCTGATACCTCAGAATTGTTCGCCTGCCAGACGAGCATGGCGAGCACAGGTATCAACCACAAACAACTATCGCGAAAGAGCGAGCTACGCCAGAGTGCACCGAATGTCGGCAACTTGCCCATCTGGTCCTGGACGGCGAGCATGGCCGGCACGACCGTGAGGCCACCTAGATAGCCGCCAAACAGATAGGTGCTGAATCCGGTGGCCAAGGTGGCACTCACACCACCGTCGGGCGACGACGACATCAATGCGACCCATAGAGACGCCGTATCACGAAGTGCACTCAATAGTGCGCAACACAGGGCGGCCGTCAACACGTAACCGATGCGGACCTGGCCGTCGGGCGCACGAACCGATCCCCACAGGCGCAGCGGCTTCATGGCCGCCATGCAAATCACGATCTGCGGCACGGATGCGGCGAGCAGCCATGCCAGACCAAACGACTCCATGCACAACAAGGCGCTCTCGAATACAGGAAGAAGCTCGCCCAGCGCGAGCGCCGGCCAAAGCCGCATAGGCACCAACAACAAACAGCCCAGCCGCAAGCCGACCGTGAGTTCCCAATGGGAAATACTCAACTGGTACGCCACGCGATAGACGGCCGCATAGACGGCTGCAACGGCCAGATGCTGGCCCCAAACTCTCCAATGCTCCGTGCTTGCGCTCACGCCATCCCCTTAGCGATCCCTGTGTTGTCCACTAAGGGTGGCAGAAGCGCCCCCAAAAGTCCCCTCATCTACCTTGCGAGAGTCGCAGAAATCATTCCGTTGCCGAAAACGCGTGTCACTCGCGACCGAACGGCAATATCGACGTGGTATATCGCCCCACGTCGTTGATCTACGTCACTTTTTCCAGCATCACTTCAAAAGCATATAGGCCGCATACAGCAACAGCAGCACTGCGGACCACTCCAACGGCATCCCGAGAAAGGTATGCGGTTCGCGCTTCTGCACCACCATGCCGGTGTCCGGGTAGGTGTGGAACAGCGCCTCCTTGCGGTTCACCTTGCGGCCGATCAGCCACACGATGACGGCGCTGACGAGCAACGCAAGGGGAGGCACGACATGGTGCGAAGAGTAATAGCCCTGCCCCATGACCCCGTCGATACAGAACTGGGCCGCGATAAGGACGGCGATGGGCACGATGAGCGCGAGGCAGCCAGCGCCCCGCCAGGCAAAGAACAGCACGCCCGCCCCCTTAGAGCGCTTGCAGCAGGTAGTGCGCGATACCCCAGGCGATGGCGGCGAGCACGGTGCTCTTCACCATCAGATCGGCCCGGCGGGCGTGGAGGGCGATGGCGCGCGGTTCGCGCGAGGGGTTGGGCTGCTGCGGCATGGCACGGTCCTTCGGGGATTTAGAGTCTCCCGAGGCTTAACGGCCATCCGGCTAGGCGCTTTAGCCCTGAAACGTGAAGACCCCGCTCGCAGTACCATAGAGGGCTAGCCCCAGCCCCCTTTCGGAGTCGAGATGAACGTTTCCATTGCACCCGGCGTAGACGTCGGTAACCGCCTGCCCTTCGTGCTTTTTGGCGGCATCAACGTGCTGGAGGACCTCGATTCCACCTTGCACGCGGCGTCGCATTACGTCGACGTGACCCGCAAGCTGGGCATCCCATACGTGTTCAAGGCCAGCTTCGACAAGGCCAACCGCTCGTCCATCCACTCCTTCCGCGGCGTGGGCCTCGACGAAGGCATGCGCATCTTCGAGCGCGTGAAGGCGGAATTCGGCTGCCCGGTCATCACCGACGTGCATGAAATCTTCCAGGCACCGGTCGTCGCCGAGGTAGTGGATGTGCTGCAGATCCCGGCCTTCCTGGCTCGCCAGACCGATCTGGTGGAAGCCATCGCGAAGACCGGCCGTGCCGTCAACATCAAGAAGCCGCAGTTCATGAGCCCCACGCAGATGAAGCACGTGACGGGCAAGATCAAGGAAGCCGGCAACGAGCGAATCATCCTTTGCGAGCGCGGCGCTCAGTTCGGCTATGACAATCTCGTGGTCGACATGCTCGGTTTCCGCGAGATGATCGAATCGACGGGTGGCTACCCGGCCATCTTCGACGTGACCCACAGCCTGCAGCGCCGTGATTCCGGTAGCGAAGCCAGCGGCGGCCGCCGTCGCCAGGTGCTGGAACTCGCCCGCGCCGGCATGGCCGTCGGTATCGGCGGCCTGTTCCTGGAAGCCCACGCCGACCCGGACAACGCCCGCTGCGATGGCCCAAGCGCCCTGCCGCTCCATGCCCTCGAGCCGTTCCTGGCGCAGATCAAGGCCATCGACGATCTGGTGAAGGGCTTCGCACCGCTGGATATTCGCTAACGCGAGACCTCAGGCGCTCGCTTGCCGGGCGCACCGTTCCAGCGACAGGAACGAGGCAAACGCCGACGAGGCCGGGTGCGACCGCGTCTCGGCGATCGTTTCCAGGAGCGCAAGGACCGCTCTCCGGTCAACCAGCCCCAGGTCGGCCAGCGCGCACTCACGCAGTTGGCCGGCAAGGCGGGGCGCGTGGGTCGCTATCAGCGGCGGCAGCACGTTGGCAAAGGTCTCCTTGAGGTAGCCCTTCGGAAACACATCGCCGCCAAGGTGGCTTTCGAGGTAACGCCGCATCACCTCCCTGCCCTCGCGGCTGCTCCGTGGCAAGCGATGGCACAGGTACGCGAGGCGCGGATCGCTCAGCGGGTTGACCGGCCACTGGCCATGCTTGAGCAGGTCGGGGGCGCGGCATGCGCTGGCAAGCAACGACGTTACCGGCACCGGGCTGGCGGGCGCGTCGAAAAGCGGGCGGCTACGCGACGCGGCCAGCGCGCGTGGCGTCAGCAAGCCCTCCGCATAGCTGCGGGCATCGCGTGCCCATAGCGGCCCTTTGGCAGCGCCGGCGGAAACTTCATCGAGGTACGCCGGGAAAAGCTCATCTCCACCTATGCCCGTGAAGAGTGTATGGCGGCCTTTGTCGCGCGCGGATGCCCACAAGGCCGAGCAGGCCTCGAGGTAGAACTCGCGGCAGAACCCGTAAGTCTCGTGCGGCGCATCCAGATCGAGGCCGGGCGGCAGTGCCGAGATATCCACCGTATGGTCGGCAAGGCCAAGGCGCTCCGCGATAAACCTGCGCCTCTGCACTTGCGGCCCGCGTACCTCGCCGTCGAGAAGGATACCCTTGCTATCGATATCTCCGTGCAGCTGCGCAAGCGCGACGGCAACGGTCGCCGAATCCATGCCGCCGCTGAGTTCGAGGGACACACTGCCTTCGGCCCACGGACGCGACGAAACGGCACTCGCAAGCGCTTCAGCAAAGCGCGGCAACCTATCCTCACCGTCGTCCTCGGTGGGCGCGCCATCTGCCATGGGCTCGGGGTAACGGAACCGTGCCCTGCCCGGCTCCACCTCCATCGCCGCGCGCTCGGTGAGCATGACAACGCCTGTGTACAGCTGCCTTGCCGCGTAGCTGGTATGCAAGGCGAGTTGGTGGCTCGCCACTTCCGTATCGATCATCGCCGGGCGGTCAGCGAAATCCGCGGAATCCCACGAGATGGAGACGTGGTCGTCGACCGCTGCGCAATACACCGGCGCCGACCCAATCACACCCGCGCGGATGCGAAGACGATGCCCTGCCTGGGCGCCTTCGACCATGATGTAGTCCAGGGGCCAGAGCAGGCATGCCTGGTGAAGCGCGTGAAACTCGCCGTCGTCGCGTACATCGACGATAGTGAGCGGGCTTGCGGAGTCCCGCGACGTGGCACCGGCCTGGCGCTCCCTGGTCACCATGAACCAGCGGCCGGATGCCCGAACAACGACCGTCTCAAGCATCGGGTGCGCATGCGGCGTGATGCGGCTCGCTCCGATAGCCAGCCTTGCTTCATGCCACGTGGGCGCGAACGCCACATCGGATAATGCGATCTCGGCCTTGATCACCAACGAACTCCTTTCATGAAAAAGCCGCCCCGGGAACGAGGCGGCTTCGGCGTTGCAGCGGATGGGGCAAGGCCCCGGGGCTCAGCCCCAATCGCCGCCGCTGTGCGTGGAACCGATGCGACCGATATCGCCCACATCGTCAATCTTCGGCGCCCACTTCATGGCCATCGTATTTGCCTGGATGGGACCATCCATCTGGACACCAAAAACGTTGACGTCGTGCATCGGCTGTTCGCGCTTTTCCATGATAACGCTCCGAAGTTAGTAGGCCGCCCTACGCGGCGTCATCGACCGTAGCATAGGGAGACCGGCGCGCGGCCCGCCAGGACTATGCAATATCGGTAGTCATGACGACCTTGCCGATGGCTCCACGGCTTTCGAGGAACCGATGTGCCGCTGCGCCATCATGCAGTGCGAATGTCGCCGCCAGCGTCGGTGTCAGCTCACCCTCGCGGATCAGCTTGAACAACGCGGCCGCACGCTCCCGGCGAATGGATGCACTCGTAAGCACATTCCACAGATCGCCGCCGGTGAGTGTCAGCGAACGGTCCATCAACAGACGAGGGTCGACGAAGTCCGGATCACCTGCAGCCATGCCGTAGAACACCACGGTACCGCCGGTTCGCGTCGCGGCGAGGCTCTCACCCAACGTACGGCCGACGGAATCATAGGCGACGTGCACGCCCAACCCTTCCGTTGCTTCGTGCACGCGCTTGACCAGGTGGTCGTAGCCGAGCGTGACATCCGCGCCTGCATCGCGCGCCGCCGCGCGCTTGGTGTCCGATGACGCCACGCCGATAACGCGGACGCCTTTCGCCCGGAGCATCTGCACCAATAGCAACCCTACACCGCCCGCTGCCGCATGCACGAGCGCCACTTGCCCCGCCACAGGGCGCGAGCTATCGGTCACCAGGTACTGCGCGGTCAAACCCTGCAACAGGACGGCGGCGGCTGTTTCATAGGTGATGTGATCAGGCAGCGGAATCAGCTTGTCTGCATCGACAACCACCTTCCCCGCATTGGCATGTGGCATGTCGGCGAAACCGACGCGCGTGCCCGGTGGGAACGGGCCACCTTCGGAGACGACATCACCAGCCCCTTCGTACCCAAGGATCCACGGCGCCGCGCCCGCGAGATGGTACGTACCGTTACGACGGTACACGTCGGCGAAATTCAACCCCACGGCGCGCATGCGCACGAGCACCTGGCCCGGGCCGGGCACGGGATCAGCGATGTCCTCCCACTGCAGTACATCAGCGGCACCAAACTCGCGAAACACAAGAGCCTTCATGGGAAATCCAGGAGCAAGCCAATCAATGGGCTCCATGATAAGCCCGCGAACAGGCAATGTTGAGGCAATGTTCACCCATCACCATGCGGCGCTTTCGAAACAGAGGCAGCCTGGTTGATGGCACGTAAACTTATGCTCTGCGGTGTATCCGTACTCACGATGGCGTCGTGCTTCACGGCGCACGCGCAGGACCGCAGCGAGCAGGGCAAGCTCAGCCTTGGCCTGGGCGTGGCATGGAGCCCGAGCCCGTATCGCTCGTATGACAACAAGGCGTGGCCGCTCCCGGTGGCCAGCTACGAGGGCCAGCGTTTCTTCCTTCGCGGGCCGAGCTTCGGCGCCCGGCTGTGGAACTCGTCGTCCAGCGAACTGGCGGTGGCACTGTCACCCATCGGCAATCGCTTCCGGCACGAGGACAGCCGAAACTCACAGCTGCGCCAGCTCAAGGATCGCGACCTCTCCGCGCAGCTCGGCCTGCAGTGGCAGACGAAAGGCACCTGGGGCCGCGTCGCGCTCGCCGCGCAGAAGGAGGTCACCGGCCACGGCGGCGGCCACGTGTTCGATGCCAATTACTCGTATGCCATGCCCTTCGGCTCCGCCGTCGTCATCACCCCGATGGTCGGCGTGGCATACACGAGCAGCGCACTCAACGACTACTACTACGGCGTGAGCCGGAAAGAAGCGCTGCGCAGCGGCCTTCCTGCCTACCGTAGTGGTTCGTCATCCGCGCCATACGCCGGTGCATCGGCATTTATCAAACTGGGTGCGCGCTGGTCGGCCGTCGGTACGTTCCGCTACAGCCGCCTCGCTGACGAGATCAGTGACAGCCCCATGGTCCACGGCGACAGCACGGTTGGCTACTCCGCGGCACTGATGTACCGGTTCTGATCGCGCGGCCGGTCGGCGAACACGCACGGCCGGCCTCGCATCTATTTGCGAATCGTTCGCATTCTAAGGATAATCTCAGGCTCACACGTAACGCCAAGCCATCCCTGCCCGGGTAGCCGGCCATCGACCACAAGGCCCCTACCCATGGACTCTCAACTGTCCAGGCGCTCGCTTGCGCCTCGCGTTTCTGCCCTCTGCTTCGGCCTGGCACTGGCCCTGGCGCATACGGCCGCCGCCGCAGCGGACGCCGACAGCGAAGCGAAGAAGAAGCGTTCCGAGACGACCACCCTCGACAAGGTTGCCGTGCAGGCAACGACATTCGATGCAACGTCGTCGGGAAGCAAGATCGATATCCCGAACCTTGAAACCGCCCAGGCCGTCTCGGTGATCCCGCGCCAGCTGATCGATGACCAGGGCGTGCGCCGCCTGCCCGATGCGCTACGCAATGTCGCCGGCGTGTCGCGCAGTGATGTCTATGGTTTCTTCGACGGCTTCAATATCCGCGGTTTTGATGCCTCGCAGGGGGCGACGTACCTGGATGGGCTAGCGCTGACCAATGAAATGGCCAGCACGGAACTGGGCGGTCTCGAGCGGATCGAAGTGGTCAAGGGGCCGGCCTCCGGGCTGTACGGCCAGGGCCCGCTGTCCGGGCTGGTGAACCTGATGAGCAAGCGGCCGCGCAACGACTCGTTCGTGGATGTCCGTGCGGCCGTCGGCACGGACGATTTCCGCGAACTGGGGGTCGACGCAAATACCCCGCTCTCGAAGGACGGCCATTGGCTCGGACGCCTGAATATCATCCGCCGCGAGCAGGACTACTTCGTCGACGGTTCGGACGCCAAGCGTACGTATATCGCGCCAGCCCTCACCTGGGCACCGAGCTCCGACACGACCTGGACCTTCCTCGGCACGTACCAGCGCGATCGCATGCATCCCTGGTCGCCCACCACCGCCTACGGCACGCTGCTGTACAACCCGAACGGCCGCCTCCCACGCAGCCGCGCCGTGAACGACACGGACTATCCGGCGGAGCAGGCGCGCGATCTGAAGGCCATCGGCTGGCAGCTCGACCAGCGCCTTAACGACTGGCTTTCATTCCATCAAGGCGTGCGCTACGAGGATTTCCACAACACATGGGACCACTGGCTATTTGCCAGCGGCCTTCATGAAGACGACATGCGGACGCTCGACCGCTTCTACTACGGCCCCTACAACGAACATGGGCACGCGCTGCGCATCGACAACAACCTGACGATGACCGGCAGCACAGGTGCCATCGAGCATGAGGTTCTGGTCGGCGTCGATTTCGCGCGGCGCATGAACAGCTGGTCCAATAACTTCGACTACGGACCCTACCCGGTCGATATCTACGCGCCGCAATACGGAATCGTCCCGGCGCCCGTGAATCTCGACATCACCCACTCGCGCGGCGACACCAAGCAGCTGGGCTGGTACGTGCAGGACCACGCCAAATGGGGCAAATGGACAGCCACGTTCGGCGCGCGCATCGATAAGGCACGGACAGGCACTGGCGAGGACCAGGTCTCCGACACGGCAATCAGCCCACGCGTCGGCCTCACTTATGCGATCAGTGAGAGCGCCGCGTGGTACGCGAACTGGTCGAAGTCATTCAACCCGCAGGGCGGCTATCCGCGTTGGGACGGCGGCAATGTGCCGCCGGAGCGTGGCCGTGACATCGAGACCGGCCTGAAGGTGCAATCCTCCGACGGCAGCCTGCACGGCATGGTCACCGCGTTCCAGCTCACTCGCCAGAACGTGGCGACCGAGGATTTCGAACACCCGAATTTCTACGTGGTGACCGGCGAGCAGCGCAGCCGGGGTCTCGAACTGGAAGGTGGCATCCACCCTACGGCAGGCCTGGATATCACCCTCGCCTACGCGTGGACCAAGGCTCAGATTACCAAGGACAACACGCTGCCGACGGGCGTGCGTCTGGCGGGTATTCCGCGACACAACGCAAACCTGTGGGCGAAATACATGGTGCAGGCCGGCGCGCTGGCTGGCTGGGGCGTCGGCGGTGGCGTGACCTACCAGAGCAACGAGCTGGCCAGTAACTACGAGCCCACCGATCCCATTTACGGCAAGCCGTTCCTGATCAAGCCCTACACCTTGTTCGACGCGGCGGTTTACTACACACATGGCCCGTGGGATGCACAGGTCAACGTGCGCAACCTCTTCGACAGGAAGTACTTCGTCACGGCATCGAGCGACCGCACCGCCTGGGGCACGCCGCGGAGCATCATGTTCGAAGTGGAACGGCACTTCTAGGCAAGTCAGCGCTCGTGGACGCGCCGGGCGGATACCGAAGGCCGCTCCGGCGACATCGGCGGGCGGGGGCCCGAACGGCTCCCGCCCCCCCGGTTGGGCATGGTGTCATGAAGGGCATCCCAGCCAAGCAAGGCCAACCCTACCGTTCTCGGTACGGGCTTCTCGCCACTGCGGTAGTACGCGAGCATGCGTCGGCTCAGCCCAAGCTCATGCGCCGCCCGGTCCAGCGTAAAACCGTGGCGGTCCATCCATGCGATGACTTGCTGGTGGGAGAACTCGCCTTCCTGCTCAATCGCGCTAGCACGCAGGTTATCGCTGGCGAGACTGAGGCTGTCATCACCGCCGAAGATCACACCGCGCGACCATTCGTCGAGCGCCACGCGCTGGAAGAGGTCCCAATCCTGAAGAGGCGCGAGGGAACGCAGGCGACCCATCGCAGCGTTGAGATCCACGGTGCCTTCGTAGCCATCGCCGAACCCTAGGGAAAGCACACCAGGCTCGATGGCCTCGACGGACCGAAGCAAGAATTGTGGTTGATGAATGTGGGTCATGAGTTCAGCTCCTGCCAGGTATCGAACAACTCGCGTGCGTTGCGCTTCGCCCACGCCAGGGGCTCGACGATGTCTCGGGCGGAAAGCGTACCCGCCAGGATGGTGAAGCCCGCGAGCTTCACGACGGCCTCGCGCCCGTCGCTACCCCTGACGTGGAAATGCGGTGGTGGATGGTCGTTGGCGTACATACAAATCGTGGAACGGGTAAAGCGCATGATGGCGGGCAATGCAGGATCCTACTTATGACGCCCCGTCAGTGCAACCATTGCACCGCATATGGCAGGAGACAGGATCGTATGCGCTGGTCGCGAGGCGCTCCATCGGCGCTCGCCCAAGGTCGTGTAGGCCCTCCACTAGTCCTCACGTAGGCGCATCACCACAATTCCATCGGCCTACAATGATGGCGTCCCCACTCCCCTCGGTGACCGCCATGTCGACCCCCACCCGCCTCCTGCTTTCGGTGGCTATCGCCGCCCTCGCCACCAGCCCCGCCTGGGCACGCAAGGACGATCCTGCCGCCCAACTCGCGAAGATCACCGAGGGTCGCGTGGCCGGCCCCGCGCAGCAATGCATCGACCTGCCACAGGTGAGCAATACCCAGGTCATCGACAAGACGACCATCGCCTACCGGATCGGTGCGACTTACTACGTCAACCAGCCCCGCTCAGGCGCGGAAGCACTGAATTCAGACGACCTGATGGTGACTAAGACCTTCGGCGCCCAGTTGTGCGCACTGGACTCCATCAGGATGGTGGACCGGTACGGCGGCGGTCTTCGCGGCTTCGTGGTCCTCGGACCGTTCGTGCCGTACAAGCCCGCACCGAAAGACCACTGAGCCCGGCGGCAGCGGTGCCCTGCCACGCCGCTGTCACAAACGCACACATTTGCAAATATACCCAAATTACCCCACGCTTCGGCGGCGGCCTACGTCGCATGCCGAAGACCATGGGAGATGGGGATGTCGCGTTCCAACCGGCCGCAGGGCCGCCGTACTGTCCGCTATGCCGGGCTCACCCTGCTCGCCGCGGCCATGGCGACGACAGCCGCAGCCGCAGCCGACGCGCCAGCCGCCTCGCACACGGTCACGTATGACCGCCACTCCCTGATCATCGACGGCAAACCGACCTACATCTGGTCCGGCTCCTTCCACTACTGGCGCCTCCCCAGCCCCGAGCTTTGGAAGGATGTGCTGCAGAAGATGAAAGCCGCCGGCTTCAACGCCGTCGAAATCTATTTTGACTGGGGTTACCACTCGCCCAAGCGCGGCGTCTACGACTTCACCGGTATCCGCGACGTCGACCGGCTGCTCGACATGGCCCGCGATGTGGGCATTTACGTGATCGCTCGGCCGGGCCCCTACATCAACGCCGAAACGGACGCGGGCGGATTCCCGGGCTGGCTGGTCAACACGGCGGGCAAGCCTCGCTCGACGGCACCGGAGTACACCGCCGCCTACCGCGAGTGGATGACGGCGATCGACGCGATCCTCGCACGCCACCAGGTCACTGACGGTCGCGGCACGGTCCTTCTCTACCAGGTTGAAAACGAGTTCTACAACGATTCTGACGATGGCCGCGCCTATATGCAGGCCCTCGAAGACAAGGCTCGCGCCGACGGCATTACGGTGCCGCTCTTCGGTAACCACAACACCAACTTCTTCGATGGCGTGGGCAAGCTCGACATGCCCGGGTACGACTCGTACCCCATGGATTTCGACTGCACGCGCCCGGAGCGCTGGAACTCGGTCTACGATTTCGCCAGCGAACGCGAGGGGTTGAAACACACGCCACTCTTTTTCCCGGAGTATCAGGGTGGCGCATTCGACGTCTGGGGCGGCCCAGGCTACGAAGCCTGCCGCAAGCTTACCGGCCCCGAATTCGAGCGCGTGTTCTACGAGGCGACCATGGCCTCCGGCTCCACCATGCAGAACTTCTACATGACGTACGGCGGCATCAACTGGGGCTGGCTCTCGTCCCCCGGCGTGTATACCTCGTACGACTACGGCGCAGCGATCACGACAAGCCGCCAGCTCACGTCGAAGTACGATCAGCAGAAGTTGCTGGGCTACATGATCCATGCCGCGCCGTCGCTGGCGCGCACAGATGCCGTGGGCAGCGCGGTCGCGGAGAATCGCCGGTTGAGAGTGAATGCGCGCATCAATCCCGACGACGGCACACGCTTCTACATCCTGCGCCACGCCGAAGCCGCGGATACCACGAACGATGCAACCCATCTCTCCATCACGCTACGCGACGCAGGCGCCATCAGGATCCCCCAGGCACCGGGCACGGACCTGCGCGTCAATGGCCGTGACTCGAAGGTACTCCTGGCCGACGCGCACATCGGGCAGCAGGACCTGGCCTACTCCACCTCGGAACTACTGACACAACTGCATACCGGAGGCAGGGATATCGCGGTGTTCTACGGGCGCGACGGCGAAGACGGCGAGACCGTGCTGCGTTACGCCGGGCAGCCGGAGGTGAAGGTGCTCGATGGCCAGGTAGCGAGCGCCTGGGATGAGAAGGCGCACATGCTCCGACTCAATTACCGCCACCACGGCCTTTCGCGCGTCACGATCACCCAAGGCGAGCACTCCCTGTTGCTCCTGCTAGGTGATAACGAAGCCGCGACGCGCTTCTGGCAACTCGATACTGCCGCGGGCCCTGTACTGCTGCGCGGACCGTACCTGGCGCGCAGTGCCACGCCGTCCGGTGACACCCTCGCACTCACCGGTGACACCGACAAAGCCAGCGAACTGGAAGTGTTCGCGGCCCCGGATGTCCGCACTGTCACGTGGAACGGCAAGCCGATCCAGACCTCGCGCACCGCTTCGACAACGCTGCTCGGCAAGCTCGACGGTCCGGCGCCCGTCACACTGCCCACCCTGCATGACTGGCACATCGCCAACAGCGCTCCCGAGATCGAGACGACGTTCGACGATCACGCGTGGCAGGCCGCCAACAAGACGAGCACGCCTAACCCGTACTGGGAACACCAGCTACCCATCCTGGATAGCGATGACTATGGATTCCATCACGGCCACGTGTGGTATCGCGGGCACTTCAAGGCCACCGGGAAGGAAACCTCGATCCGGCTTTCCGCGAGCATGGGCGTGCATCTGGGCAACCACGGTATCTTTACTGCGTGGCTCAATGGCCACTTCCTGGGTAACAACCCGAGCGGCTCGCAACAGTTCCCGATCGACCCAAGCTGGCTGAAGAAAGGTGGCGACAACGTGGTCGCCGTGCTCGTGGAAAACACCGGCCACCTGCAGGAAGAACATAACGGCGCGTTCCGCGAGATGCGCGGCCTCATGTCCGCAACGTTGCAGGGCTCACAGGCACCCATCGCCTGGAAGTTGCAGGGCAACGTCGGCGGTGAAGACCTGCCCGACCCGGTCCGTGGCCCGTTCAACATCGGTGGCCTTTACGGCGAACGGAAAGACTGGCACCTGCCTGGATTCAGTGACGCAGCGTGGGCTAAAACCACCCTACCCCACGCCACGGATAAGCCTGGCGTCGACTGGTACCGCACCACGTTCACGCTGGATATCCCAAAGAACCAGGATGTACCGATCGCGCTACGCATCCGCGATGCGGCACCCCATCACTATCGGGCGATCATCTTCATCAACGGCTGGCAGATCGGCCGCTACATCAGTGACGTGGGCCCGCAAACCGATTTCGAACTGCCGGCCGGGCTACTGAACCCGCAGGGCAAGAACACGATTGCGATCGCCGCATGGAGCACTGCGCAGGATGGCGGCCTCGGCGAGGTTTCGCTGGTTATGCAGGGCAACTATCTGACGGGGCATTGGTGAGCCCACTCTGGTCGCACGTGGGCGCACCAGAAGCGACCACGCCGTCATCGTGAATAGATTCTTGAATAGATTCCTCGCCCCGAACGCATTCAATATCAATGCATTGCCGTATATCTGCACGAGGTCTTGAATAGATTCGTGAATAGATCTATTCGGTCTGTAACGCCCACCGCAACACGCAATCCATCAACCCGTTGGCGCCCAGCACGATGGCGCAGCCTGCCAGCGTCGCCACCAGGCGATCGGCCAGCATCGTCGGCGCGATGCCCGTTCCGGCGTCCATCGCCAAAAGAATGAGCGGAGTAGCAAGTACGCAGTACGCCGCGTAGTTACCAGGCCGCACCAACGGGGCCGCGGCGCCGAAGAGGCAAACCAGCACCGCGATCGCGAGGTGCCCCGGCGCACAGGCCATGATGATCCCTGCCACCACCACGCCGGCCAACGTACCGACGGCGCGCTGGGTGATATGCACGGGAAAGTGCTCCAGCGCACGCGGCGTAAGCAGCACGATGCTCAACACCATCCAGTCGAAGTGATGCGCGGGCCATGCATCGCGCATCAGGCACGCTACCGCCAGGCCAAAAGCGAGGCGCAGCGGATACTGCCACCCGGGCAAGGTGCGCAAAACGCGCTTCATATGGGCGCGGCGCTGGCTCGGGGTGGGCTCGCGTGTAGCGGGCGAAGGCACGTGATCGCCAGCCTCGGCCTTACGAGACGTAAAGCGGGCAACGGTACGCAATAACACACGCCAGGCCGCACCCACGCCAAAAAGCAGCGCAGCACCTCGACCATTCGGCCCGTGCGCGCCAACGATCCCCAGGTTCAGCACAAGGAAGACGATGAACCGGATACCTGCCACTGCAAAAGGCCGGCTGTAATTCACCAGCGTGGCCGCAAGCATGGCGAGCGCGACCATCAGCACATCCGCAAACGGCAACGACGACAGCCCGAGCGCGACAGCGATAGCGAGCACCACCGGCACCAGCGACATCAAGACCGAACCGTGCTTTCCAGTGCCGCGATCACCCTGCTCTCCGGCCAGCAACATCGTACCGAGCCCGATCACGTAGCCCAGTGCCGGCCTGCCCAGCCAGACACCCACGGCGACAGGCACGGCCATGCCAAGCACACCGATCAGTGCACGCCTGCCCGTAATCCGGCTTTCACGGGACCAGTGGAAGACCTCGGCGAAGTGAGAGCGTCCTGCTGTGGGTATCGGCATGCGCGCGATTCTAGAGCGCTCATGCCCCATGACGCATCCACCACCCGCCATTCACCCCTGCGGGTCCAAGACGGTGGCGAACCACCACGGGAGGCCGCCATGAATCACGATCGCCACGACATCAACCACCCCGACCACCACGCGCCGGGCAAGCCCGAATCCGCGCAGGAGAAGAAGGAGCGGAAGGCACACGAGAGCGAAAACCAGGATCAGGCCCTGGAAGAGACCTTCCCGGCGAGCGACCCCGTTTCGCCTTTCGTACCCGCCAAGGCGCCCTACTGAGCCCGCTTGCGGTGAATAGCGGATCTAATCGCCGCACAAAATGCGGTGATTAATTGACCAAGCGGCGAATACAGGCCATATTCGCCGCATGAGAAGCGGTGAATACACCTATATCTGGCAGCGCGACGACTGGCCGACCTGGCGGTACGACCAGGCGCGGCTGGCCGGCCCCCTAGCCGAAGTCAGCCTCGCCCAAGGCCGCCTGCTAGGTCGGCTGGCCGATGTCGGCATGGCCCTGCGTAGCGAGGCAAGCCTCGCCGCCCTCACCGACGACGTCGTCAAGAGCAGTGCCATCGAGGGCGAGCACCTGGACGTCGCCTCGGTCAGGTCATCCATCGCCCGCCATCTTGGCGTGGAGATCGGCGCGTTGGCGCCCGTCGATCGTCATGTCGAGGGCGTCGTCGACATGATCCTCGACGCCACGTTGCACAGCGACGAAACCCTTACGACCGCGCGCCTTCACGCATGGCATACCGCCCTCTTTCCGACGGGCTACAGCCACCTGACGCGCGTCCGCGTGGGCGCCTGGCGTGACGACGCCAAAGGCCCCATGCAAGTCGTTTCCGGCCCCATGCACCGGCACACCGTGCATTTCGAGGCCCCGCCCGCTGACAGCCTGGAGCAAGAGATGCAACGGTTCCTTGCCTGGGCGAATGCTCGTACCAGCGAACCGCCGGTGATCAAGGCGGCCCTCGCGCATCTCTGGTTCGTGACCCTCCACCCCTTCGACGATGGCAACGGTCGCATGACGCGCGCCGTCGGCGACCTGTTCCTTGCCCGTGCCGACGGCAGTCCGCAGCGCTTCTACAGTCTCTCCGCGGAAATCCAGCGGCACCGATCCGCCTATTACGATGTCCTTGAGCGAACGCAAAAAGGCTCGCTTGAGGTCGATGAATGGCTAGCCTGGTTTCTCATGACACTCCATGGCGCGCTTGCGGCTGCGCAGGCCACCCTTGATCGCGTGCTGTATAAGGCGCGTTTCTGGCGCCACTGGGGTAGCTTCCCGATGAATGCCCGCCAGACGAAGCTGGTGAATCGCCTTCTGAACGGCTTCGAGGGCAAGCTCACATCAGGCAAGTGGGCGACGATCGCCAAATCGTCGACGGACACCGCACTGCGCGACATCACGGAGCTCGTGACCCTGGGGATGCTCCGCCGGACCGAGGGCGGTGGCCGCAGCACCGGTTACGAACTGGCCCCCATCGATCAGGACGGCGGCTAACCCCTCCTCACCCACCCGGAATCCGTCGACCGGCGCACAAAGCCCGCGACCCGCCCCTCTGGCCGATAGACCGGCAACCGGGGGTTGCGTATGCTCGCCCCCAAGGGGGAGTCCATGGACGAAAAAAAGAAGAACATCCTGCACGTGCGGCCGCCGAATTTCACGTCCGGCGTGGCCACGGGCATTGCCATCACCGGGCCAACGGACGACGGTTTCGTCCACCTGCATTTCTTCAGGGAAACGCAGCGCATCACGCACGATGACGTGCCGTCGCGCTCGACCGCGCCGAACGAGGTGGAGTTTGCCTGGGGGCGGGCCGAGCCACACATTCATCCGCAGCGTGAAGAGCTCGCCGTGGTCTCCGTGCCGATGGACCGCCTGCAGGCGATGGCCCAGGCCCTGGGCCGCGCCGCGCAATTCGTCGATTCGATCAGCGACCAGCCAAGGCGCGGGCCCAACAAGGTCGCCTGAGGGGACTTAGTCCCCCGGGCCCTGGCGGTCGTTTTCGGCCGCGATCTGCTGGAAATCGATGTCGCGCTCGAGATAGTGCAGCAAGTCGTCGTGGATATGCCCCGCGCGGTGCAGGCGGAGCAGTTCCACGCGCCCTGCGGCCAGCGCCGCGAGCACCACGTCGTAATGCGCCTCGCGGTCATCGGTGATCGAGCGGGCTTCATCCACCACGCGCTGCGCGATTTCCGCGCGGTACGTGTATTGCTCCAGCAGACGCGGGTGGATTAGCTTGCCATCCGCATCGTATGCATGGGCCTTCACGGCCTCGAGCTGCGCCGCGTCGACATGCATATAGGCCTGCATCTCGTTGAGGTGATTACCCTCGGCGTGGACGTTGCGATCCAGACCGAGCCAGCGAATAACCGGCCCCATGGTGCCGCCCTGCACCACCACCGTGACAAGGATCGTTGCGAATGCCGCGGCAAGGGTCAGGTCTCGGCCCGGCATGTTTTCCGGCAGGGATAGGGCAATGGCCAGCGTCACCACGCCGCGCATACCCGCCCAACCGAGCAGGAACGAGGATTTCGGCGATGGCGGCGAAGGCTTCTTGCCGAACGCTCGCAGCACCGGCACGCGCAGGTAATCGGTCGCATACACCCAAGCGAAGCGTGAAACGACCACGGCGCCCACCACCACCAGGATCGGCACGCCGAGCTGGTCGATCGTATTGCCGACGCCACCCAGGCGCTCGATGACGCCGCGCAGCGAAAAGCCGATAAGGATGAAGACCAATGCTTCAAGGATGAAGATCATCACCGCCCAGAACGAGCCGCCACGGACGCGCGCATTGGCGGAGAACACCTCGTGCTGGAACCAGCCGAAGATGATGCCCGTGGTCACCACCGCCATGACGCCCGACACATGCAACGCTTCGCCGCTGATGTAGCCCGCCCACGGCGCCAGGCACGAGGCGGTGATCGCCAGGAACACATCGTCGATGCGGCGCAGGACCAGCACCACCAGTGCGCCGACGATAGCGCCCACGGCAATGCCACCCACCGCCAGGCCGGCGAAACTCATCAACGCACCGCTCGCACTGAACGCCCCGGTGAGCGCCGCGGCCACGGCAAAGCGGAACAGGACCAGCCCCGTCGCATCGTTGAGCAGGCTCTCACCCTCGAGCAACACCATCAGCCGGCGCGGCAGCCGTACCTTCCCCAGCACCGCTTTTGCCGCCACGGCATCCGGCGGCGACACGACAGCACCGAGCGCGAAGCACGCGGCCCACGGCAGGGACGGCACGATCCAGTGCACGGCCGCACCCACCACCAGCGTGGTGAAGATCACGGCCCCCACCGCCAGCCACAGGATCCCGCCCAGGTACCGGCGGAAATCCGACCACACCGTGTAGTAGGCGCCGTCCATAAGAAGCGGGGGCAGGAAGACGATCAGCACCAGCTCCGGATCGAAACTCACTGCCGGCACACCCGGCAGGAACGCGATCCCCGCCCCACCGGCCAGCAGTGCCGCGGCGGTGGGCAGGCGCAGCTTCCGGGCAATGAGCTCCAGCGCCACGATGGCCACGAGCAGGATGAGGACGAACTCGAAGGTCGTGGTCGATGACATGGCCGGCACGAATGATGGGACGTGCCGGGGAGCATACCGGCATACAATCGCTGCATGATTGAACATACGCTCGAATCGCTCGCCGCCGAGGAGCAGGCCCTCCAGTTCGATCGCTTCACGCTGGAGCTGGCCTGGGCGCTTGGTAACGCCCTCCGCGAGGCTGCGGTAGCCCAGGGCGCCGCCATCGCCATCGATATCAGCCTGCGCGACCGGCCGCTGTTCCACACGGCACTGCCCGGCACGGATGTTTCCCACGGCAACTGGATCAGCCGCAAGCGCAACACCGTGCTCGCCCTGGGCACCAGCACGCTTGCCGTGGGCATGAAGCTGGCAAAGGCGAACCAGAGCCTCGAGGAGCGCTACGGCCTGGCCCCAGCCGACCATGCCAGCGACGGCGGCGGCTATCCGCTGCGCCTGCGCGGGCTCGGGGTCATCGGCGCCATCACCGCATCCGGTCTCCCCTCGGCCGAAGACCACGCGCTGGTCACGACGACACTGGCACGCTTCGTCTAAAGTTGAGGTGAAGCAGGTTTGTACACGACTTGCGGACATATACGCGCGTTACCCTGTGCGCCATGAGCCACCGTGACGACCTGCAAAGCATGCTCACGCGCCTCGACACCGAGGTGGCCGCCGGGCTGCGCGACAATCCGGATCCGGACGCGTTCTGGCCGACCTTCGCGACGCAATCCAATGCCGTGCTCGAAGCCGCCGGGCCGGAATACTTCGACTGGGTGAGCTCGGAGGTCTCGGCCATCCTGGCTCGCTACGGCATACCGGTGCCCGAAGCCTGACCCTGCCGGAAGTCACGATTTACCTGCCATGGTGCGTTTGCCAGACTCGGATGATCGTCCCGAGCCCAAAGGCCACTGCCCATGCGACCCAAGCGCCCTGCCCTCCACTTCGCCAGGACCGCGCTGTCGGTCGCACTAGGCGCCACCGCCCTTGCCCTTATCGCGGCCCCGGTCGCTGCGCAGGCCGTGCTCACGCCCGAACAGAAGGCGATGATCGCCAAGCGCAACGACACCGAACAAAAGCTTGAAGACATCGCCGTCATCGACCGCAAGGTGATGGTGAAGATGCGTGACGGCAAGCGCATGGCCGCCGACGTGTACCGCCCGAAGAACGCCAGCGGCAAGGTTCCGACGATCTTTGTGCGCACCCCGTACAACTTCAATTTCTGGGATGTGAAGCTCGGCGCACCGCGTGACATGACCCGCCAGCTCGAAGCGGTGAAGCGCGGCTACGCGTATATCGACATGAACGAGCGCGGCCACTACTTCTCGGAAGGCAACTACGAGATCCTCGGCGCGCCGCTGTCCGACGGCGTGGATGCCGTGAACTGGATCACCGCCCAGCCGTGGTCTAACGGCAAGGTCGGCACCACCGGCTGCTCGTCCACCGCCGAATGGCAGATGGCCGTGGTGGCCCAGAACACCCCGGGTCTCGCTACGTTCAACGTCCAGGGCTTCGGCGCCGGCGTCGGCCGCGTGGGGCCCTACTTCGAGCAAGGCAACTGGTACCGCGGTGGTGCGGTGCAGATGCTGTTCATCGCCTGGCTCACCAAGGAACAGAACCAGGTACGCCCAAGCTTCCCGGCGAACACCTCGCAGGCCGACCTCATCGCCGCGTCCAAGCTGTTCGACCTCGACTCGCAGCCGCCGGAGATCGACTGGGACAAGGCTTTCTGGACGCTGCCCGAGAAGGACATCATGAAGAACGCCGGCGGCCCGAAGGGCATCTTCGCCGATGCGATGGACGTGCCCACGGGCGGCAACATGATCGCGCGTACGCCGAACAGCCCGGCCTGGTACAAGGGCGGCCTGTGGCACGACAACATGAAGATCAACAAGCCGGGCCTGTGGTTCATGAGCTGGTTCGACGTTTCGGTGTCACCGAACCTCGCCGCGTATAACCACGTGCGCGCCACGGCTCCCAAGGACATCGCGGATCAGCAGTACGCGGTGATCTCGCCATCACTGCACTGCGGCTACTCGCGAGCCACCGAGCACACCATGATCGGCGACCTCGATGTCGGCGATGCGCGGTTCGACGTCGATGCGCTCGTCTACGGCTGGTTCGACAAGTGGCTGAAGGGTGTCGACAGCCCGGTCGTCGATAAGCAGCCCAAGGTCATGTACTACGTGATGGGCGAGAACAAGTGGCACAACACGCAGACCTGGCCGCCGGTGGGCGCGGTCACCCACGACCTGTACTTCACGAGCGGCGGCAAGGCGAACACCTTGTATGGCGACGGCAAGCTCGTCGCGGCAGCCGGTGGCACCGACCACCCGGACAGCTTCCTCTACGACCCGATGAATCCGGTGACCACGTTCGGTGGTGGCGGCTGCTGCCAGGGCAACGCGGTGAAGTTCGGCTCGTTCGACCAGAACACCCAGCTCGCCCGCAACGACATCCTGGTGTATGACTCCGAGCCGTTCAAGGAAGGCACGGAAGTGTCCGGCCCGATCACGGTGACGCTGTACGTGTCGTCCGATGCGAAGGACACCGACTTCACCTTCAAGGTGATGGACGTCTACCCGGATGGCCGCGCGTTCAACCTCACCGAGAACATCCAGCGCATGCGTTACCGCGAGGGCTACGACAAGCCGCCGGTGTGGATGAAGGATGGCGAGACCTACAAGGTCACCTTCCAGCCGATCGATACCAGCAACTTCTTCTTCCCGGGCCACAAGCTTCGCGTGGCGGTGTCGAGCAGCAACTTCCCGCGCTTCGACCGTAACCTCAATACGGGCGGGAACAACTACGACGAGACCAAGGGCGTCATCGCGCACAACGTGGTGCACCACGATGCCGAACACCCGTCGAAGATCACCTTCACGGTGGTCCCCCGCCAGTAACCCCTGACGTGGGCCGGCCCCGGGCTGCCGCCCGGGGCTGGCGACGCCACGCAGGCCGATACCGGCGTGAAAGCGACCATCCGGCCGTCGTGTTGCCAGTGCAGGTAGCCAAATAAATTCAGGAAGCAGTACGCAATCGCTAGCAGGAAGCTCATGGGGGTCTCCTTTCCTTACATGGCCCGGAAGATGGCCATGAACGGCTGGCTCACCGTGAGAGTCTCGGGACGTCCGCGCAGATGCAGGCAGCCCCTGCCGCCGTCGTCCCTTTCCACCGACGCCACCTGGCGCAGGTTGACGATGGTCGAACGATGGATCTGCCGGAACGTTCGCGGATCGAGTTGCTCAAGCAGTTCGCGAATGGGGCGGCTGAGGAGCGCATCACCATCGACGGTCGCTACGAGCGTGTATTTGTTATCGGCACGGAAATAGATCACGTCCTCGACGAGGATCAATCGCGTAGCGCGCCCTGTGCTTGCCGTGATCCATGTGAGCGGCTCGGGCGGCGCGTTATCGAACTGGTCGCGCATATCCTTCGCCAGGCGCCCTGCCCTGGCGGCGTGCTTCTCGACCTCGGCCAGACGCGCGCGCAAGCGTGTCACGCTTTGCGCAAGCCGGTCCGCCGATACGGGTTTCAACAGGTAGTCGACCGCACCACGCTCGAAAGCATCGACGGCGTACTGGTCATACGCGGTGATGAATACGACCAGGGTACGCGGACTCACATCCGCGGCAGCGGCTGCCACTTCCATGCCCGTCAAACCCGGCATGCGAATATCCAGGAAGGCGACATCCGGCGCGTGCTCGACGATAGCATCGAGCGCCGTGCCACCGTCTTCGGCGACCGCCACAACCTCCAGGTCAGGCCACGCCTTCGCCAGCTCACGCTGCAAGGCGGCGGAGAGCAGCTTTTCGTCTTCGGCGAGGATGCACTTAGGCACGAGCACCCTCCATGACCGGCAGCGTGATCGTGGCAGCCACGCCGCTGGGGAAGTTGTTCCCGATCGTGAAGGATGCCGCGTTTCCGTAGGTCAGGCGCAGGCGCTCGCGCAGGTTCTTCAAGCCGATGCCGCTGCCGCTGCCGTCTATGCGCAAGCCCATGCCGTCGTCCGCGACCGTAAGCGAGAGGCCGACCGGATCGCACGCGGCACGAATCCAGATGCCACCACCACCGGGCTTGGGCTCAAGCCCGTGCTTGATCGCGTTTTCGACGAGCGTCTGCAGCATCATCGAGGGCATGGCGTAAGCGAGACAGGACTCCGGCACGTCCACATGCACGGAAAGCCGCTCACCCATGCGTAACCGCATGATTTCCAGCCAGGCCGTCGAACGCTCCAGCTCCTGGCCCACGGTCGACAGCGAGCCATCCATCCGCGGGAGGGAGCGGCGCAGGTAATCGATGAGGTGCCCCAGCATCTTGTCGGCGCGGGCCGGATCGGTACGCACGAGCTCCTGCGCACTGGCCAGCGTGTTGTAGAGGAAATGAGGTTCAACCTGCGCCTGCAGAAGGCTCAGCTGCGCCGCGGTGAGCTCCTTTTCCATCGAGGTTTGCCTTGCGTCCGCGCGCTCGCGATGGCGGCGCTCGTTGATCCGCTGCGTCAGCGCACGTACCAGTATCTCGGCGTACTCGAGCGACACGCCACCATCCGGATTGAACCAGTCGGTCCACGCACCGCTATCCGGCTCGCAGACGAACAGGACGGTACAGGTACCGTCGGCGGGTACGACCGATGCGCTGATCCGGGTATTGCGCTGGAACGGGTCGCTCGGGCGGCGCTTCCGCAGGGGCACGCCGGTGGCTGCCTGGGCGATATGGTGAATGACACCGCGGACCTGGAGGCCGCCCCTGGCCGCTGAAACATCCTGGATATCGGGCACCCCGCGCACCACGGTTTCCACGATATCCAGCGTTTCCTCGCTGTCGTAGGGCACCTCCACGCGGCGGCGCTGGCGGTTCGCCATGGTCTCCGCATCGATGCGCCCCGCGATCGTGCGGACGCGGTACAGATGGCTTACGCCACGCGCCAGCGCCAGCAGCAGGCCCACGAACCACATGAGCGTGAATATCGTCGGAAAGTCACGATCGATATCCAGGGAGCTCCACGTCGCCAGGAGCACGCACAGGGCGGCCACCCAGGCGGCGATCAAGCGAACAAGGAAACGAATGCTGGCCATGCGTGGAACTCCTTGAAGATGGCCGCGAGCATACTTCGCCACTCGCCCGGCGGCTCCGGTTATCCGACGAAACGCCACGAGGGGCGACGAAACCGGGGCATGGAGGGCAACTTCGGGTGGCGCGGCGCAGCATGACCTGAGCCACATCATGGTCCATGCTCGGTCGGACGGCTCAAGCGGTGGGGACCGCGAGCCACGACAAAGGGGTTAATGCATGGCTTTGCTGCTCATGGTTTTCGCTGTCGTCGTTCTTGCCATCTATCTTGGCGTCCAGCTCCTTCCTAAGAACCATCCATCCAACTGGCTACTCGGCATCGTTGGTGGTGCCTGCCTCGTCCTGGCCTGGTACGCGATCTTCCGGCCCATGCTTATCGCTTCGGGCGGCGATCCTTCACTGGCTGCGCTCGGCCTCACGGCCGCTGGCATCGTTTCCTGCACGCTCGGCGTGGTTTGCCTGGGTGTGTGCGTGTGGCGCGATCCCGCACGTTTCTGGATGCTGTCCATCGTGTTCATCGGCGTCATCGGCGCCACGCAAGTCACAGCCTGACGGACCGGCCGCTGGCTCAGGAGCCAGCGGCCGCCATGACATGCCGGTAATCGTGTGCGGTAAGCACGGCATTACCGTTGCGTACCTCGAGCACGCCATGCGCGCCGAACGGCAGAGTCCACTTCTCGGGCCCATGGCCAAACGCCAGGCCACGCAACATCGGTAAGCCGCACGCCTGGCCGAAACGCTCCAGCGCGTGGTCGATGTCGTAGCCGTTATCGTATTCACTCACCCGCTGGCCACCCAGGCCACCGACCAGGATGGCGCGCTGGTCCTTGAGCACACCGCCCAGGAGCAACTCGTAGAGCATCCGTTCGATGCGGTACGCCTGCTCACCGGTCTCCTCGATGTACAGGATGCCGCCTTTGACCGTAGGCATGTAGGGCGTCCCCACCAGGCTGCACAGCGCCGACAGGTTGCCGCCCCAGAGGGTGCCTTCCAGGCGCATCGGCGCATCGCGCTCGCAACACGCCCAACCCACTTCCATCGACGGGCCTTGCAGGGTCTGCCAGAACTGCCGCCAGGTGCTTTCACGGAGGTATCCGCCGCCGAAGTCCTGCACGAGCATGGGCCCATGCAAGCTCCCGACGCCGCAGCGGGCAAGCATTGCGCACTGGATGACCGTGAAATCACCGTGGCCCACGAGCACGCACTGGCCTTCCGAGAAACGCGCTCTCAGGCCGTCGTAATCGAGGCGATCAAGTAAGGCGATGGCGCCATAACCACCGCAGATCGCCATGGCGACATCCGGCAGGGGATGGTCGGGGTCAGCGAGGCGGTTGATGTCGGCCGCGCGTTCGGCATCGCTGCCGGCGAAACGCAACGCCACGCGATCTACCACCCCACTGCCGAGCACCGTATGCCCGGCGGCTTGCAGTCGTTCGATGGCGCGCTGGCAGGCGGCACGGTCCTCCGCATAACCGGAGGGGGCTAAAAGCCGGATATCAAGTCGTTTCGGCATGTGATGCAAGTTTGGACTTGCGCTACCAATACCGCTACGCCCCGAGAAAGGCAACCCGAAGTTGACTGACTCCTGTCCCGCCGTCGCCCTGGCCTTCACAATCGTGATTTCCCCTGTGTGCGCCGATGCGCACTGAAGGGACTATTAGACGCGATCGTGGATGAACGAGGTAATCAATGACGGCACGCCACTACGCCTAAACGGCATAGCGGCGTGCCGGGCACCGATTTACAGATCGTCCAGCTCTTCAAGGGCGAGGTCATCCGGCACGCTACGGGTGAGCGTCTCGCGCGGCTGTTCGCCAAACACGCTGCGGTACTTCTCGGCAAAGCGCGAGAGATCCCACATGCCGCAGCTGAGCGCCACCGACTTGACCGAGCGGCGACCCGCTTCCGCGGTAACCAGGCTGCGATGGGCCGTGCACAGGCGAAGCATGGCCAGGTAGCGGTTAGGCGGGATGCCAAGCAGGTCGTCGAACGCGTAGCGCAGGCCACGCTCGCTAGCCCCTGCCGCCTGGCAAAGCTCCTGCGAATAAATGTCCCGGCGCAGGTTCGCCCGCATGAAGCGTTCGGCGCGGCGCATGACCTGATAGTGGGCACGGCGCCCTCGCGACGCCACGGGGCGATCTTCCGAGGAAGACGACAGAGCCACGCGGATATGCTCGTCGAGCAAATCCTCAATCGGCCCAAAGCCATCGTCTTCGCTATCGCGCACGCGGTCACGAATCTGCCGCCACGCACGTTTCAACGGATCGGACGTCACCGCGAACAGGCGAAGGCGTTGCGCCGCCATATCCACGTCCGCATGGTCCGATGCCATGAAGCGCGAGCGGAAGCGCGCGTAGGGCGCGACCACCAGCGTGAAACGCGTGCCACGCTCGAACATGAAATCGGTCGGGGTGCCACGCAGCAGCGTCACCGCCATTTCCGATTCAATGCCTACGCCCTGGCACCAGCTGCGCTCACCGGCTTCGTGCATGTAGATGAGGATGCACGAGTCGTCCGGCACGGTCAGCGATCCACGCACATCAAAATCCAGATGCGCCGTGAAATACGTGACCCCGTCGAATGATCGGGACGAAATTGCCGCCCGCGGCCTCGCGGGACTTAGCGTCAGGAGGTCGACCTCGCAGACGCCCATGGCGGCACCCAGCGTGACGAGATCGAAATCCTCAAGACCTTGCACGTCGATGGGGCGCGTCATGCCAGCCCCTCCTGCGTCCTGTGGTTGATATGAATGGCACCCCTCATGCCACCGCCTCCGATTGATCCACTCCACTGTCCCATACGCACCCCCGCGTTGACCCAGGCGGGCCCACGCCCGCACTTTACTCCCTCGGCACCCTGACACTCGCCGAAAAAGCGAGTGCCCGGTCGCTATAACTAACCGTGTAAGGGAGGAAATGCCAGCGATTTGTGAATCTGCCGATTTAGCTTACAGGGTCGCCGAAACATTTGATGAATCTGGCAAAAGTGCCGCCTGAGCGAGTCCGGAAACCACACCAAGAGAGGGATCACCGTGAACCACGGGAATGCCGGGGAAGCTCGCAGCCACCCGTTCACGTACCTGCGGGGAGCGGGATGTACCGCCGGTAAGGAAAATACTGGCTGGCGGCTCGGCGATATCGCCCTGGGCTTCCGTAAGCAAACGGGCCATCCGGTCAAGGAAATCCTCCGATGCCACCTGGAAATCCTGGCTCACGGCCTGGCTGGAAAGGCCCGGCTCGATGAAATCGAGGTCAGCCATCGCCAGCGGCGCGCCGGACAGCTCGATTTTCATTCGCTCAGCTTGCTGGTTAAGCCGCGTCGTGGCACCTGTGCCCTGCAGGGCACGCAGTCGCGAGGCATACGGCTCATCGATGCGGCGGTAGTCCTGTTTACGGAATTCGCGCTGCTTGGGCAGGTTGTGGACGCTCGCGGCCTCCACGAAGTGGTGGATAGGCACGCCCGAATCATCCCGCCCGAACAGCGGCATCAGGCTGTGCAGGCTCATGCCGACGTCGAGGTCGGTACCACCGCGGGGCAAGCCCCAGCTGCGGTGCATCACCGGTGCCTCGCCTGCGCCAAGCTCCGCGTAGGCCACGTCGGTCGTACCGCCGCCGATGTCGACGATGAGGGCGCGCTGGCGATCAGCCAGCGACAGGTGGTAGTGCATGGCCGCCGCCGCCGGCTCTTCCAGGAACGAAACGCTGTCGAAGCCGGCCACGCCGGCCGCCTCGCGCAAGATGCCCAGGGCCTGCTCGCCACCCGCTGCCCCCATGGAGCTGCGGAATTCGACCGGACGGCCGATCACGGCCTCGCGGACCGGTGCGCCGAACTGGCGCGTCGCCGTCAGGCGCACATGCTCAAGGATGTGTGCCGCGATGCTCACGATCGTCTTGCGGACGCGTGGGTCAAGCTTGTAGCCGAACATGGATTTCGGCGATTCGATCAGGTTGCCCGTGCCCTCTTCCAGGTAGGCCTGGACCGCTTCCTGGCCGAACAGGGCATCCTGGAAGCTGGCCACCGACGACGCCGATGCCTCGCGAATCCGCTCTTCCATCCACTGGCGGCGAACCACGCGGATCGCGTCGCGGCGCACCTCACCCTCGGGGCGCGGTGTGCGCCCTGTGCGGCGCTCGTCGGCCCGGGTGGCGCGGATGATGGTGTCGACCTGGCCTTCCAGTACCGGGGTCAGCACGAAATCATCGAAGTCAGGGACGACCTCGGGGAAGAACACGGCGGTCCGAAACTGGCGCTCCTCGCCAAAGCGAACCAGCTGGAGCTGGCCGTCCACCACGGCCGCGGCGGCGGAATAGCTGGTACCAAAGTCGATGCCGATGCGCATGGAGAAGCACTTTCCAGACGGGGAAAACCGTCCATTATGACTCGCCTTGGTATCAGGCGACAGCGGGACGGATATCGTTACACTCGGGAACCGAGCCACAGACGCCATAGGGAATCCCCGACCGATGCGCCGAATCGCCCTCGCCTGCTTCTCCGCCCTGGCCCTGGCCGCCTGCCAGAACCACGACCAGGACAAGAACGCCCCGGCCGCCGCCAGCACGGCGCCCGCCAAACCGTCGACCTCGCCGCCCCCCCCACTCCCGGCCGTGGCGACGGAAAAGCATGATTTCACCCCGGATATCACCGCGGCCGATTTCGCGGCGCACCTGCGTGTGATCTCGTCCGACGAGTACGACGGCCGCAAACCAGCCACGCTCGGCGAGCGCCTGACCACGAACTACATCATCGCCGCCTTCAAGGCCGCCGGCCTGCAGCCTGGCAATAAGGGCGAGTGGGTCCAGACCGTACCCGCCGTCTCCACCGAGCTGACCGGGCAGGACAGCCTGAAGCTCGATGTCGCCGAGGGTGGCGGCACCGAAGCGTTCGCGTTTGGCAAGGACATGGTCGTCGGCACGCTACAGGCCAAGGCCGACGTGGAACTCAAGGATTCCGACATCGTTTTCGCCGGCTATGGCGTGGATGCGCCCGAGGCGCAGTGGAACGATTTCGACGGCGTCGACGTGAAGGGCAAAACGCTGATCGTGCTGGTGAACGACCCCGGCTGGAACGGCAACGACCCCAAGCTGTTCAAGGGCCGGGAAATGACCTACTACGGCCGCTGGACGTACAAGTTTGAAGAGGCCGCACGCCAGGGCGCTGCCGCTGTCTTCATCGTGCACCAGACCGAGCCGGCCGCGTACGGCTGGAACGTCGTGCAGAGCGGCTGGACCACGCCGCGACTCGACCTCCCGGAGAGCGAAGACCCCGCACCGCGCGTGCCGGTTGCAGGCTGGCTGACCCACGAGGCTGCGCAGCGCCTGTTTGCAAAAGCCGGAAAGAACTTCGACGAACTGGCGAAGCAGGCCGATGTGCGCGGCTTCAAGGCTATTCCGCTCGATGCCAAGGCGAACATCCAGCTGCACAGCAACATCACGCATTCGCTGAGCAACAACGTGATCGGCATGGTCAAGGGTACCGACAAGCCCGATGAGGCCGTGGTGTACACGGCGCACTGGGACCACCTGGGCCACGACCCCTCGCTGAAGGGCCACCAGATTTACAACGGCGCCGTCGACAACGGCACGGGCATCGCGGCCATGCTGGAGATCGCGGCGAAGTTCGGTCAGGACAAGCCGAAGCGCTCAGTGGTGTTCGCCGCCGTGACCATGGAGGAATCGGGCCTGCTCGGCTCGGCTTACTACGTGGCGCACCCGCCCTTCCCGCTGAACAAGACCGTCGCGGACATCAACATGGATGCCCTGGATATCGGTGGCGCGACAAAGGACATGATCGTCACCGGCCTGGGCCAGAACACGCTGGAAGACACCCTGGCCGACGTACTCAAGGGCGATAACCGTGTGGTGGCAGGCGATGCCACGCCGGAGAAAGGCCACTATTTCCGCTCGGATCACTTCAACTTCGCCAAAGCAGGCGTGCCTGCGCTCGCAGCAGGCGGCGGCATCGACATGGTGACCGGCGGCAAGGCAGCAGGCCAGGCGGCCGCCGAGGATTACAACAAGAACCGCTACCACCAGCCCACCGACGTCTACGACCTGCGCTGGGACTTCACCGGCGTGATGCAAAACGTCATGGCGTACTACAAGGTGGGTGAGAAGCTAGCGAACAGCGACGAATGGCCCACCTGGAAGGACGGCAGCGAGTTCAAGGCCGCCCGCGAAAAATCCCTGGCCACCAAAAGCAAGAAATGACCTGTAGGAGCGCGCTTGCGCGCGATCGGGGCTCGCGACAAGGCCCCAATCGCGCGCAAGCGCGCTCCTACAACAGCGGTTAGTAGTTCACCTGCAGCTGCACGCGCATCAGTTTGCCCTTCACCATGGCATACGGCGCGGTGCTCACATCGGTGCGATGCATGTTGGCAAACGCCACGGCCAGTTCCACCGCGCTGCTCGGCTGCCATTCCACACCAGCTTCCAGTTCGTTGACCTCCATATGCGGCGCATTGGTGTCGAACTTGGAAGCACCGCGATAGGTCTGCCATTTCGCGTACGGCATCATCTGGCCGTAGCTGCTTTCGAACTTGTACATCAGCTGCGCGTAACCGCCTCGCAGTGATTTGGTGCGGATGATGCGACGGGCCACGTCGAGTTCAGGGCCCTTGCCCACGGTCCATTCGGCCTGGAAGCCAAACGGCTGCGGGAAGTACACGACGTGCGCGGCGACGCGCCGATCCACACTGCCCTCTTCCGGCGCATCGACACGCGGGGTGAACGTGGCACCGTTGATCGTGGCCGAGCCCGTCGTCACCACATAGCGCCCCGTATACGCATCGGCACCGACTTCAAGGTACTGACCGTTGTCGAACTTGAACGGGTAGGAGAAGTGCACCACGGTATGCAGCTGGTCGTTGCGATCAGGACGGTTCGCGCCCTGCCCGTTGTACACGCCAATGCCGAACATGCCGTAGTCGCCCGAGCCCTTCAGCCCGGATTTCTGCAGGTAACTGAAACGCTCCTTCGCTGCGCCGGGCGACCAGTAGGCGAACAGCCCCAGGTCGCGCTCGTCGCGAACACCCGAATTCAACGCATCGGCACGATCCAGCGCGATCCGGTTCTGGCTCGACTGGAGATCCTCCCAGCCATACGGCACTTTCGACTGGCCCGCGCGGATACGCCAGGTCTTCGCCTTATCCAGCCAGAGGTCGGCGTACGCGTCGCGAAGCTGGGCGAAATGCGTGGTCGTCGAGCCGGACGGCGTGCTGGCCAGGTCGGGCTGGAGGTAAATCGACATCCTGTCGCTCACGTCGCCACTGATCACCACGCGGGCGCGACGGATGCCGAAGCCCTGGTCGCGGCCCGTGAAGCGATCGCCCGGCGACTTCAGGTCCTTCGCCCCATCATCCAGGCCCTCGTTGAGGCGCATCTGCACGTAGCCGCGAATCGACAGCTTCTCGTACCACGCCTTGGCCGCTGCCGCCGAAGCGCCCGGCTTGGCGCTCGCGCCCGCCGGGGCGGTGGCACTGGCCACGCCCGACGAGGCCGCCACGGCCGCCGGTGCTTCGGCCCGAGCCGGCGCCGCCACGACCGCGCCACTGACGGAGGGAGCCTCATCCGAGGCCTGCACGAACTTGCCCAGACGCTGCCTGCCAGGGCCCGGCTCCGCAAAGATTTGTCGGGTTGCCGTATCCACGTACAACTCAATGGCCGCCTGCGGGGCGCCCTCAGCGGCCGCGGTTCCGCACATCGTCCAGAAGGCGGCGGCCAGGGGAAGTCTCTTCATGGGGGAGCTGCTCCGAAAGGTTTGAGAAAATACTCAAACGTCGGCGATACCGACGTCTTCTGTCGGCATCGTGTTCGAAGGCCGAACGGAGCGGCACGTTAGAGCGGCTGTATGTCACTCCCATGACACACCCGGAAATAAGCGCGGAATTTCGCAAGTTACGTAAACGCAACACTTCCGTCATGACCGCGTCACGGGGGATAATTTGCGAAGCTCGGCCCCCGTCAGGGGTTTTGGCACCGTACGTCGGTTCGTACGTTGGCGAGGGCCGGTTTCCATCCCAGTACCCCCACCAGGCGGAAAAAACATCATGTCCCTTGCAAGCACGCGCCGCATGCCGCGTCGCCTCGCTATTGCCCTGAGCATCGCCACCGTCCTTTCGGCCGGTTCCGCGTTCGCCCAGGACACCGCGCAGGCCACGCCGCCCGCTAACAAAGCGAAGACCGCTACCCTCGAAACGGTCACCGTTACCGCTGAAAAGCGCACGGAAGACCTGCAGAAGGTACCCATCTCCATGACCGTGCTCACGAGCGAAAAGCTCGAAGCCTTCGGCCAGGCCGGTGATGGCGTCCTGCAGCTCGCGTCGCGCGCCCCCAGCGTGTACGCCGAAACCTCGTACGGCCGCGAGTTCCCGCGTTTCTACATCCGCGGCCTCGGCAACAGCGATTTCGATCTCAACGCCTCGCAGCCGGTCTCGATGGTGTACGACGATATCGTGCAGGAGAACCCGATCCTGAAGGGCTTCCCGCTGTTCGACCTCGAGCAGGTCGAAGTGCTGCGCGGCCCGCAGGGCACCCTGTTCGGCCGTAACTCGCCGGCCGGCGTGATCAAGTTCGAATCGCGCAAGCCCACCCAGGAAACCGAAGGCTACGCGCGCGTCTCGTACGGCTCGTACGGCACCGCCAACGCGGAAGCCGCGCTCGGCGGCAAGCTGGCCAGCAACTGGGCCGGTCGCGTGTCCGCCCTCGCCCAGCACCGCGACGGCTGGATCGATAACGATTACAAGGGCAAGAAGGACGACCTGGGCGGCTACAACGACCGCGCCGTGCGCCTGCAGGCCCTGTACAAGGCCACCGACGCGTTCGATGCACTGATCAACGTGCACGCCCGCTGGCTCGATGGCAGCGCCATGGTCAACCGCGCCAACTCGATCACCCCGGGCGGCGACCAGTTCGTGCCGGGCTTCGATCGTGATTCGGTCTCGCAGGATGGCAACAACAAGCAGCACCTGTTCACCTGGGGCAGCAACCTGCACCTGAACTGGCATTTCGGCGACCTGAACTTCGCGTCGATCACCGGCCTCGAGCGCGCGACCACGTACAGCCTCGGCGATGTCGATGGCGGCTACGACGCCTCGGAAACGCCGGCCAAGCCGAGCTACACGAACCGCACCACCCCGTTCTACTCGGAAACCGCCGACGCGCTGCCGAAGGATCGCCAGATCACCCAGGAGTTCCGTCTGTCGAACGACACGGCCGAGCGCCTGAAGTGGCAGGTCGGTACGTACTACTTCGATGAAGACATCGCGATCACCAACTTCTCGTACGACACGCTCAACAACCACGTGCTCAACGGCTGGGTGAACCAGGCCCAGCGCACGAAGGCGTACGCGCTGTTCGGCTCGGCCGATTACAACTTCACCGATACGTTCGATGTCCGCGCCGGCGCACGCTGGTCGCACGATAAGCGTGACTTCAAGGCCGACCGCACCCTGGGCTTCACCGGCCCGGTGGGTCCGCTCACCTCGGATCCGACCGATTCGCGCTGGAGCGGCGACCTGACCGGCACCTGGCAGCTCACCAAGAACTCCAACGTGTACGCCCGCGTCGCCAATGGCTTCCGCGCGCCCAGCGTGCAGGGCCGTATCAACTTCGCCAACAGCATCTCGACGGCGAAGCCGGAAACGATCACGTCGTATGAAATCGGCTACAAGTCGACCTCGGACGACAACAAGATCCGTTTCAATGCGGACGTCTACAAGTACAACATGCACAACCAGCAGCTCACGGCCGTGGGCGGTGCGACCAACGTCACCCAGCTGATCAATGCGAAGAAGACGGAAGGCTACGGCGCCGAGTTCGATCTCGAGGCCTACCTGACCCCGAACTTCTACATGACGGCTGGCGGCAGCTACAACCACACCGAGCTGAAGGACCGCGACCTGGCGGTGGCTCCGTGCGGCGGTGGCTGCACCGTGATCGATCCGCTGAATGCCGACGGCAATGCGCTGATCAACGGCAACCCGCTGCCGAACGCGCCGAAGTGGATCGGCACCTGGACGGCTCGCTACGGCATCCCGTACGGCGAGAGCGGCGAGTTCTTCATCTACACCGACTGGAACTACCGCAGCGAAGTGAACTTCTTCCTGTACGACTCGGAAGAGTTCAAGAGCAAGCCGTTCCTCGAAGGTGGCATGCGCGTCGGTTACAACTGGGACTTCGGCAAGCGTGAGGTGGCCCTGTACGGCCGCAACATCACGAACAAGAAGGTGATCACGGGCGGTATCGATTTCAACAATCGGACCGCGTTCGTGAACGACCCGCGCATCATCGGCATCGAGTTCCGCGCCGAGCTGTAAGCGTCTTCGCTTCGTTGTTCCCGGAAAGGCCGCGAGAGATCGCGGCCTTTCTTTTTGGCGGCTCGATCCGGCTCGCCTTCGGCTTCGCGGGGCTCGGCCGTTGGCCATCGCGTTCGCGCTCGGACGTTTCCGGAAAGAGCCCTTGGCGCCCACCCTCGCTGCTCAGACAAGTCTCCAACGTTCGAAAAGGAATGCCGCTCCGCGGCATGTGTACCTATTTGGCCTACGGCCGCGAACCGGCGTGCGGACGGGGGTTTGAAACTCGCCTTCCCTGGCTCGGTTTCAAACGACCGGCCATCCATGGCCGGCCCCGCCTGTGGCGGCTGTTCCCGTCCGCCCGCCTCGTCTCCGACAACTCGCCTCGAGGGTGGGCGCCAAGGGCTCTCGGACACACTGAGGCAGATCGGTTGGAAAGCCACCGCCGCCAGCACGGCTGGCCTGGCGGCGCCCCACACCTGACAAACGACAGTAGGAGCCCACCCTGTGGGCGACATCTTTCGCCTCAACGCTCAGGCCCTGTCGCACGACACGACCGATCAAGGGCCGAACGCCGCAATATCCGGGGTCTGCCGCGAACGGCGTCGCCCACAGGGTGGGCTCCTACGGGGGGTGGGTTTGTACCTCTGGCGAGAAGGCATGCCGCGACGGCCCCGTTGCCGGCTTTCCTCTCACGAAACCTCAGTGCCTCGGAGAGCCCTCGGCGCCCACCCTCGAGGCGAGTTTCGCAGGCGAGGGCGACGGGCGGGAACAGCCGCCGAAGGCGGGAGCGGCCATGGAGGGCCGCTCGTTTGAAACCGAGCCAGGATGGCGAGTTTCAAACCCCCGCCCGGCGACCGGTTCGCGCCCGTAGGGCAATAAGTACATTTGCCGCGTCAGCGGCACTCCTTTTCGAACGACGAGGACCTGTCTGAGCAGCGAGGGTGGGCGCCGAGGGCTCTCCTGCGACCACGTCCGAGCGCCAAAGCGATGGCCAAAGGCCGAGCCACGCGATGCCAAAGGCGAGCCGTATCGAAACGCCGCAAGGTTCCGGCAATGTCCGGATTGCAACCATTTCGCGGGTCGGCGCATCCGATGAGGTGCCCGGTTCGCTACCGCACCAGCACAGCCCGAAACCCGGCATAGGCCATAAGTCATATGGAAATCCAGAAGATTTCAGTTGACGGCCTCTGATTAGGTGTTATAGTTCACTACAACACCGGTCACCCACAGCACTACAGGAGAGAGCACCATGAAAACCCCGACCAACAACATGAACTACGCCGCCCTCGCCGCCTCGTTCGCCATCGCCGTCGCCGCACTGGTTGGCTTCCACAGCACCTCCGTCGCCGTCGCACCGCTCACTGAGATCAACGGCACCCACGTCACGAACCTCGCCCCGGTCGTCGTTTACGCCGACAGCAGCGACAACGTCGCGTCCCTGTAACCCACAGCACCACGCAGCACCTCATCGGAGTTGGAGTATTCCCATGAAAGCGCCGAACCTCATCGCCCTGACCGCTTCCGTCCTGATCGCCGGCACCAGCGTGTTCGCCCTGCGCTCCTTCGATGACCGTGCTGCCGCGATGGTCGCCGCACCGCACTTCGTCAACGGCACCCGTGTCGTCGACCTGCCGGCACTCGAAGTGCGGCCCACCGACGCCGATGTGCGCGAGGCCGCCCTCCTGAGCGAAGCCACCCTGGATTCAGCAGCTGCCGCCCTGCGGCGCAGCGCGGAAGATCGCGCTGCAGCGCTTATCAGCGCGCAGCTCGCCATGCCCTACTATTCGTTTGGCAATGCATTGAGCCACACGGCTAAGGAATAACTACATGTCCATCACCTGGAACGACAGCGTCCCGATTTATCGCCAACTACGCGAACGCGTCGTGGCGATGATCCTGGACGGCGCCTTGAATGAAGGCGACCCGCTGCCGTCGGTGCGCCAGGTCGCGGGGGATTTTCAGATCAACCCGCTGACCGTATCCAAGGCGTACCAGGAGCTGGTCGACGAACAACTGGTTGAGAAACGGAGGGGTCTTGGCATGTTCGTTATCGATGGAGCGCGCGATGCGCTGCTCAAGAGTGAGAGGGAGCGCTTCCTGCGCGAGGAATGGCCGGCCTTGTTCGCCCGCCTGCAGCGCATGGGCCTCGACCTGAAAACCCTGATGCGTGAAGCCCCTGGCTCCACGGAGGATCCGTCATGACAGCGGTCGTTACCGCCAATGGCCTGACCAAGCGCTTCAAGAACCAGGTCGCCCTGGACGGTGCTTCGTTCCAGATCGAATCCGGCCGCATCGTCGGCCTGATCGGCCCCAACGGTGCCGGCAAGACGACCGCCCTCAAGGCGATCCTCGGCCTCACTACCTTTGATGGGCACCTGAGCGTGCTGGGCCTGGACCCGCGCAAGGATCGCGGCAAGCTGATGGAACAGGTGTGCTTCATCGCCGATGTGGCGGTGCTGCCCCGCTGGCTGAAGGTGCGCGACGCCGTGGATTTCGTCGCCAACACCCACCCCCGCTTCGACCGCGCCAAGTGCGATGCCTTCCTGGCCCGCACCAAGCTGCAGCCGGGGCAGAAGGTGAAGCAGCTTTCCAAGGGCATGATCGTGCAGCTGCACCTGGCCCTGGTGATGTCGATCGATGCGAAGCTGCTGGTGCTGGATGAACCGACCCTGGGCCTGGATATCCTCTACCGCAAGCAGTTCTACCAGTCCCTGCTGGAAGACTACTTCGATGAGGAGAAGACCATCCTCGTCACCACCCACCAGGTGGAAGAGATCGAACACATCCTTACCGACCTGATGTTCATCCGCGACGGCAAGATCGTGCTCGACACCGATATGGACAGCCTGGGCGAGCGTTTTGCCGAGGTGCTGGTGAATGCCGAGATGGCCGCGGCAGCCCGCGAGCTGAAGCCGCTGGATGAGCGCCAGGTGTTCGGCAAGAGCATCTTCCTGTTCGACAACGTCAGCCGCCGCGAGCTGGAGAACCTGGGCGAGGTGCGGCGCCCGTCGATCGGCGACCTCTTCGTCGCCACCATGAGGGGTACCTACGCATGAAAAGCTTCTACTGGCTGGTGAGGCGCGAGTTCTGGGAACACAAGGGTGGCTTCATCACGGCACCCATCGTGGCCGGGCTTATCGCGCTGGTGCTCAACGTCATGCTGCTGATCACCGCCGAGGTGATGGGCCGCCGCTGGGCCGGAACGGACAACCACTTCAACACGAACTTCGATCGCGCCTTCGATGCCGACAACCTCGTGCAGGCCGGCGCCGTGCTGGACATGACGCTCTACGGCGTCACCTTCCTGATCCTGGGCGTGATGGCCATCGTGGTCTTCTTCTACTGCCTGGGCGCTCTGTACGACGACCGCCGTGATCGCAGCATCCTGTTCTGGAAGTCGCTGCCGCTGTCGGATACGAACACGGTGCTGTCGAAGGCGGCAAGCGCGGTGGTGGTGGCCCCGGCCATCGCGGTGGTCACCGGCGTGATCGCTGGCTTGTTGCTGATGGTCGTGGTGTCCATTTTCGCTACGTTCCACGGCGTGCCGGCCTGGCGCCTGCTGATGGAAGCCCATCCGTTCCGCGTCGTGTTCACCCTGCTGGCCCTGCTCCCGCTGTACGCCATCTGGGCACTGCCCACGCTGGGCTGGCTGATGCTCTGCTCTGCCTGGGCACGCAGCAAGCCGTTCCTCTGGGCGATCGCCCTCCCGGTCGGCGCCGGCATCGTAGTCAGCTGGTTCGGTTTGATGGGTCTGTTCAACCGCGGCAGCACCTGGTTCTGGACGAATGTGGTGGGCCGTATGCTGGGCAGCCTGGTCCCGGGTGGCTGGGTCGGCCAGAACAACGAGCTGATCATCATGCATGGCCATGACGATCCTGCCTCGGTGCTGAACAGCCTGGACCTGGCGTATCACTACAGCGCCCTGGCCAATCCCTCCACCTGGATCGGTGCCGTGGCAGGTGTGGCGATGATCGCCGGTGCGATATGGTTCCGCCGCTGGCGCGACGATTCCTGATCCACCCCAACGCGACGGCCTCTTCGGAGGCCGTCTTCATGAGGAGAGGTGCGATGCTGCGTTTCCTTCTGCTCACGGCCGCCATGGCCACCGCCTTCCCTGCCCTCGCCGCCGAAGATCCGGTGCCGGGGCTGATGAAAGCCGCTGACGTACCGGGCCTCGCCATCGCCGTGATACGCGACGGCAAAGTCGTTTCGGTGAAGGCCTACGGCTATCGCGACACGGAAAAGAAGCTGCCGCTCACCACCGATACGGTGATGTACGCAGCCTCGCTGACCAAGGCCGCGTTCGCCTACGCGTTGATGGGCCTGGTGGACGAGAAGAAGCTCGACCTCGATGCCAGCATCGCCGGCGATTTGCCGAAGCCGCTGCCCGAGTACCCCAAGTACGCGGACCTCGCTGGCGACGAACGCTGGCGGAAACTCACGCCCGCGCTGTTGCTCAGCCATCGCTCCGGCTTCCCAACTTTCGCTTCTGGCCCCCAGGCAAGGATTACGACGCCAACGCGCCACTGAAGTTCTACCAGGCGCCGGGCACGAAGTACGGCTACTCCGGCGAAGGCATCAACCTGCTGCAGTTCGTGATCGAGAACGGCAAAGGCATCGATGTCGGCACGCTAATGCAGGATCGCCTTTTCAAGCCTTACGGCATGACCCGCACCAGCATGACCTGGCGGGATGACTTCGCGGACAACAACACCACCGGCTACGACATGGACGGCAAGACGGTGAAGCACAACCAGCGTGGCTCCGTGCGCGCCGCGGGCTCCATGGACACAACGATCCACGACTACGCCAACCTCGTCGCCGCCATGGTTCGCGGCGACGGCCTCTCGAAGGCGGCGTACGCTACCTGGCTGAAGCCGGTGGTGCGGATCCGGTCGGTGCAGCAGTTCCCGACCATCGGCACGCCGGACAGCAACGACAACGATGCGATTTCGCTGGGCTACGCCATGGGCGTGGGGACGTTCAATTCACCGCGCGGCCCAGCGTTCTTCAAAGGAGGACACGATGATGGCACCAACAACGTCTTCGTGTGCCTGGAGCGATCGAAGGACTGCGTGCTCATCATGAGCAACTCGAGCCATGCGGAGTCGATTTTCCCGGCTTTGATGCAGGCCACGCTCGGCAAGACCTGCTTTCCCTGGTATTGGGAGGGCTACCTGCCCTACGACAAGCCCGGGCTGAAAAACGAGAAGGTCGTCCCGGATCGCCATCCGGCCTGTTCGCTCTGAAGGGGTAAGCCAACTGGCCGATTGTGGCCGCCCCTCCCCCGGGTCTACAACCGACCGCTGGTACGCGGCCCGGGGAGAGGCGCATGGCGACCACGCTCGAAGACGAGGCCCTGGCCGCGCGCCGCGCGCAGGCAGGCATTCCCTCCGACGCTCCACGTAGCGGCCTGGCGTTTTCCGGCGGGGGCATCCGCAGCGCGACCTTCTGCCTTGGCGTGGCGCGTGCCTTTGCCCGGCACAAGCTGCTGCATCGCTTCGACTACCTGTCGACGGTGTCCGGTGGAGGCTACGCCGGCTCGGCGTTCGGACGGCTATTCCATGCGGGCGAAGGCGGCGGTGCCAACGCCGTCGAGGAAGGACTTGCCCGGGACGACACGTCATTCCTCTGGTGGCTTCGCAACAACGGCCGCTTCCTCGCACCGGCGGGCGCCGGCGATCTGTTCCAAACCTGGAGCACCCAACTTCGGGGCTTTCTCGCCACGCAGGTCGAAGTGGCCGTACTGGCCGTCGTCCTGGCCTGCCTGATCACCCTTCCCCACCTGGGCTACACCGCCTTGCCTGAAGGGCGCTGGGAGCTGCCCGTGATCGTCAGCCTGTGGTGGTGGCTGCTGCCGATCCCCGCCGCCATGGCTGCCATCGCCTGCTACGGATACTGGTTCCTAGGGCGAGTCACCCTCGCGGGGATCGTGACGGCGATCGCCGCGGGATTCGCCAGCGTCGCGCTGGCCTGGCGTGCCTGGTCCGCGCAGGATCCCGTGGAACAGGGCCTGTGGACCGCGTGCGCGTTGTTTTTCGGCCCCTCCCCGCTGGCGTGGATCACAGCGCGGATCAGCTCCGCGCTGCGCAGTGAAGAGGCCAACCGGGTGCGCTATGCACGCGCATTTGCCGGGTTCCTCGTGCTATTCGGCCTCGTGGCGTTACTCGGCGCGATCGACCTGCTCAGCTGGTATGTGCGCTCGCGCCTGGGCAGCCTGCATCCGGGCGTTGGGCTGTTCACCAGCGCCGGCCTTGCGACCTTGCTGCTTGCCGTGGTGCGTGCCGTCATGCCACTGGCTGGCAACGGCGGGAAATCGGGCACGAAGCTGCCTACCGGCACGATCGTGCAAATACTCGGCCTGCTCACCCTGGGCCTGATCGTGCTGTTCTGGACCACGATCTTCCAGTTCCTCGTGTTCCCGCCCGACCAGGGCGGCAGCGGCATCTTCCAGCACGCGTGGGTGCGTTGGTTAGCCGCGGCGCTGGTCGTCACGGTGTATCTGCTGATGAATGGCCGCTCGATGGGGCAGCTCAATCAATCCTCGCTGCACCTGTTCTATCGCTCGCGACTCGCCCGCACTTACGTCGCCGTCGGGAATGCGCCCACGCCGGGAAACACCGCGCGCACGCGCTTCCCTTCGCCCATGCTTTCGCCCGTGACGCGCGATACCACCGAAGCCATCGTCAAGGTGACCGAGCTGCTGCCCGGCGATGATGTCGCGCTGACGGACTACGCGCCGCACCGCCATGGCGGACCGATCCACCTGGTGAACTGCTGCATCAACCAGACCGTGGACGACCGCACGGGCACGTATAACGCGGATCGCAAAGGCGTGAGCCTTTCGGTGAGTGCACTCGGCGTGGAAACGGGCACGCACGGACCGGACGCATCGATCTTGCCCACGCTCGCGAAGACGACGCTCGCCGAATGGGTGGCCATCTCCGGCGCGGCGGTCGGCTCCGGCATGGGTTCGCTCACCCAGTCGGGCACCGCTGCGCTGCTCTTCCTCAGCGGCCTGCGCCTGGGTTACTGGCAGCGCAACCTCGCCAGTGAACCGCCGCCTCGACGCGGCATCGTCGCGAAGTACCAGGCGTTGATGCGCGAGATGCTCGCGCGCTTCCCCGGCCTGCGTGATGCGGACTGGTACCTGAGCGACGGCGGCCATTTCGACAACACCGGCGTTTACACGCTGTTGAAGCGCGAACTGCAACTGGTGGTGCTGGTGGATTGCGGCGCCGATCCCGACTACCGCTTCGCTGATGTCGAGAACCTGGTGCGTAAGGCGCGCATCGATTACGACGCTGGCATCGCCTTCGTCGATCCGCTGCAGCTTGCCGAGATCGCAGGACCTGCGGCCCCGTTGTTCGGCACGCCCGACACAATGACCTCGGATCCCGGCGCCGCGCATCTACTGCTGGCACGTATCGCGTACGCCAGCGGCGCGCAGGGGACGCTGCTGATCGTGAAACCCAGGCTACCCGAGGGCCTGCCACTGGACGTCGCGGGCTATGCCGATCGCGAGCCGACCTTCCCGCAGCAGAGCACGGCGCAGCAGTTCTTCAGCGAATCGCAGTGGGAGAGCTATTGTCAGCTCGGCGTCTGTCTTGGCGGCTCCGTGACCGCGGAACTCCTCGACAACGCGCATGCGTGGGCATGGCAAGGGACCGTGGTTGGCACGCAGGCCACGGCGCTCACGGCCGCGACCGCACCACCCAGCCGGTTCCGGCAGATGGCGACGACGGTGGGAACGTCGATCGGCCTGGGCGCGCTGTTTACCGCAGCGCTCGCCGGCTGGCAGGCGTTCGACACGGCCCGCAAGCAGGATGCGGCCGCCGAAGCGGCCACGCAGCAGAAGACCCAGGACATCACCGCCAAGGCCGTCGCGCTGGGCGGATCGTTGCAACCCGGCGTGGCCTATGACGGGACGCTCGACGGCAAGATTAACGACCTGCTGCACGACCTCGCCACCGTGCAGATGCCCGATCGCCTGCGTGAACGCCTTGCCGGCCTGGTACAGCCGCTGTCGAACGCCTGCGATGCCACCGTGGATGCGCAGCAACAAGCCAGCTGCGAGTACTACGCCAACGTGCTGGCATGGCGCACCAGCGTGCCACCCACGGCATGGCAATCGGCGATGCGCGATTACGACCGCTGGCGCGATCCGACGCAGGCCATCGACACGAGCCTCGCGGACACGGGCACCGAGACGCCAGCTGCCACACCGCCACCGCCCGCACCACCGCCGCCCATGGCGGAGCCTCCGCCTCCGCCGCCGCCCGAAGCCGCTGCCATGCCGGAACCGCCCACCGCTGCTGACAGCGGCGGAGAACACCGAGGCCATGCCGTGGCCACGGAACGGCCCGCCCCCATCACCGAAACGGCTGCGGCAGCGGCGCCGCCAGCGGAGCTGGCCCCGCAGCCTTCGACCGCCGATCTTGCAGTGCAGGTCACCCAGGCCTGCGGGCAGCCAGGCCAGCCGTATACGCTGTACACGCAGGTGTACGACGAGGCGAGCCGCACGGCTGCGACGGCCGTGTTGGCACGCATCCAGGCGCTGGGCGTCGTGGTGCCAGGTATCGAGAACGTCAGCACCAGCGCCTCGCGCAACGGCACGCGCGCACCCTTCGAATGGCGCGCACCAACCGTGCTCTATCCGGCAAGTGGAGCGGCTTGCGCCACGGCGCTCGTCACGTGGGCGAACACCACGCTACCCGAACTGGCCCACGTGAAGGCACGCGCGGTGGCCCTGCCGCCGGGCACGGGTAAGGCCGCGACCCTGGAACTGTGGCTGCCGCGGCGGCGTTAGCCGCCACGGCTCACACCGCTATCAGAAGCTGAGCTCCAGCCCCAGCGTCACGCTGCGGCTGGGCGCAGGCTGCCTGCCCCACGGGCTCGTATCGACGCCGCGGTAGTAGTAATTGCGGTCGAACAGATTGTTCACCGCCAGCGAGCCGGTCAACACCGATGTACCGCTTTTCATGAGCTGCTGCGTCCATTGCGCATTCCACACCGCGTACGACGGCAGACGGCCCACGGAAGCGATCGCGTTTTCCTGGCGCGTATTCGCCGCATCGCTGTAAGCGCTGCTGAAGTAATAACCGGAAAGCGCGACGGTCGTGTCGCCGCGTGTAAACGACGCCCCGACATTCACCTGGTTGCGCGAGGTATATGGCACGCGCAGCCCTTCATACTGGCCCGAGCGCTGCTCCGCATCGAGGTACGCGTAGCCAAGGCTGAGCTTCAAACCGTCGAGGGCCAGCGGCGACCAGTCGATGTTCGCCTCGAGACCCTGGTGCACGGTCTTGCCGATGTTGCCGTAGGTGCGCGTCGTGTTGTCGAGCTGGATCTGCTTGTCGAAGTCGATGCGGTAAAGGTCGGCATGGATCTCCGTACGCGCGGTCGGATGAAAGCGCGCGCCCAGCTCGTAGTTCCACGCCAGCTCCGATTCCAGGTTGTCGCCAAAGACGATCTGGGTGACCTGCGGCGCGCGCAGGGAGCGTTGCGCATCGGCGTAGATGTACCACTTGTCCGAGGCCTTGAAACCCAGGGTCAGGCCCGGCAGCCAGTTGCGCACGTTGTTGTTGAACGCGGTGCCGTTGGCGAGGTTGCGGTACGTGGCATCGAGGTGCTCGTAGCGCACACCCGGCGTCACGACGAAACGGTCATCCGCGAAGCCGATGGCGTCGCTCACATAGCCGGCCCATGCGCGGTCGCGGAACTGCCAGTCGCGGACCAGCGTGTAGACACCATTGTCGAGGCCGGTATTACCCACGAGGAAATCAATGTTCTCGCGCACGGCGCGCGCACCGACGGTCCACTTCTGGCTCACCGGGCCATCGATATCCAGGCTGAACTGCGGCTGGGTGCCATACACCTTGAAACCGCGCGGCGCGCTCTGCTCCAGCTGCGGCGCAAGATCGGGGCGCCACGTTTCTGCCGATGAGCGGCGCATGCCGACGATGAAGTTGCGCTCGCTATCGGCGCTGAAGTTCGACCAGCTGAATTTGGACGCATCGAACCATGCCCACGCACCGAGATCCTGCTCGTAGGTGAGCGAGGCGCGCGTGGTCGTGCCATGGAAGTGATCCAGCGGGCGGGTGGCCTGGCGTGGGTCGTCGAGGTAATCGGCCACGGAGAGCGCGCCAGCCATGTCCATGTGCGCGACGTAACGCTGGATATCGGCTTTGAGCACCTTGTCGTCTGCGATCCACCATTCGGTGCGCAGGCGGACGTTCTTGACGTTAGTGCCGCTGTGGTCGCGGAAGTACTCGCCCTTCAGGTAATCCGCATCGAGCTGCATGCCGAAGTTTGGCGTGAGATAGCCGCCGGTCGATACCGAGGTATCGCGCAGCATCTGCCCGCGGCCATAAGCGGTGATCTTTTCGCCGAGCGTGGTGGTCCACTGCTCCGGGATGGGCTTGCTGACGAAGTTGATGACGCCGCCTACGTTGTTCGGGCCGTACTGCACGGCCGCGCCACCACGCACGATGTCGATACGGTCGATCTGGTTCATCGTGACGGGGAACAGCGAGAGGCTGGTCTGTCCGTACGGCGCCAGCGAGAGCGGGATGCCGTCGAGCAGCGCCTGCACGCGGCCACTGCGGCTTTCGTACAGGCCGCGCAACGCGATCTGCGGCAGCACCCCCGTACCGGTTTCGTCGAAGATCTTCACCCCAGGGACGTGCTGGAGCGCATCGTCAAGCGAGCGATTGGCACCCTTAGCCAGCGCGTCGCGGTCGATAACCTGGCGGCTGCCGGCATAGGTTTTGACATCGTCAGCGCGGGAGGCACCCAGGACGCTGCCGCTAACCATGATGGTGTCGAGCTTGCGAGCTTTGTCCTGGGCAGCGTCGCTGGCGTTGTCCTGCGCGGCGGCGGCGTGCGCGGCAAGCGCAAGCATCGTGGCGGCGGCAAGCTGCCGCCGGACGAAACGGTCCTTCATGGGTAAGCCCTGGATTGCGAAAAATCGCGACGAACGATAATGCGAACCGTTCGCAATCACAAGGTAAGATTGTGCGCGCTCCTACGGAAGCGGATCAGCCACCGCCGCCGCCACCACCGTGGATCCCGCCCTTCGTGAGCGCGGCCGGATCCAGCAGCTTGGCCAGCTCCGCCTTCGACAGACCCGTGGTCTCCAGCGCCACCTCCATGATCGGCCGCTTCTCCTTGTAAGCCTGCTTGGCCGTGGCGGCACCCTTCTCGTAGCCGATCACCGGGTTCAGCGCGGTGACCAGGATCGGGTTCTTGTCGAGCGCCTCGCGCACGTGCTCTTCGTTGACCTTGAAGCCCGCAATGGCCTTGTCAGCGAGCAGCGTAGTGACGTTGGCCAGGATCTCGATCGACTGCAGCAGGTTGTACGCAATGACCGGCAGCATGACGTTGAGCTGGAAGTTGCCCGACTGGCCGGCGATGGCGATGGTGGCGTCGTTGCCGATCACCTGCGCGGCGACCATGGCGGCGGCTTCCGGAATCACCGGATTCACCTTGCCCGGCATGATCGACGAGCCCGGCTGCAGCGCCGGCAGTTCGATTTCACCGAGACCGGCGAGCGGGCCGGAGTTCATCCAGCGCAGGTCGTTGGCGATCTTCATCACCGCGACCGCGAGGGCGCGGAGCTGGCCGGAAAGTTCCACGGGCGCATCCTGCGCAGCCATGCCGGAGAAGTAGTTGTCCGAGGATTCGAACTTCACGCCGGTGAGCTTGCCGAGCTCAGTGGCGACGGCCGGGCCGAACTTCGGATCGGCGTTGATGCCGGTACCGACGGCGCTACCACCCTGCGGCAGGCGACGGGTGCGCTTGAGCGTATCGCCGATGCGCTCCTCCGCATCGCGGATCTGCGCGGACCACCCCGAGAGCTCCTGGCCAAAGGTGATCGGCATCGCATCCATCAGGTGGGTGCGGCCGGTCTTCACCACCTTCTTCAGCTCCTTGGCGCGCGTGTCGATCGTCTTGCGCAGGTGCTTCAGTGCCGGGAGCAGCTTCTCGCTGGTGGCGAGGGTGGCACTGACGAGGATTGCCGTGGGGATCACGTCGTTCGAGCTCTGGCCCGCGTTGACGTGGTCGTTCGGATGCACCTTGGCGCCAGCGGCCTCGGCGAGGTGGGCGATCACCTCGTTGGCATTCATATTGGAGCTGGTGCCCGAGCCGGTCTGAAACACATCGATCGGGAAGTGCTCATCCACCTCGCCCGCGGCAACCTTGTCGGCCGCGGCGCGGATGGCCTTGGCGGTGGCCTTGTCGAGCTGGCCGAGCTTTACATTGGCCTCGGCCGCTGCGGCCTTGACCAGGCCCAGGGCCCGGATGAACTCGCGCGGCATGGTCAGGCCGGAGACCGGGAAGTTATCCACGGCCCGCTGGGTCTGCGCCCCGTAAAGAGCTTTGGCGGGCACCTTCAACTCGCCCATGCTGTCGCGTTCGGTACGAAACTTGGTCATTGCGGGGAATCCGGGTTGTGGGAGCCCATTCACGATAGACCCTTTCCCGTTCATTCGTCACCGCGCCCCAGCCCGCCTCGGGCCAGCCGGCCGGGATCCATCCCGCCCGGGTATAATCATCGGCTGCCCCGCTTCTCGCTTCCCAGGACCTAAGCCCATGTCCCACGCCACGCTGACCGCCCTTTCGCCGCTGGATGGCCGCTACGCCTCCAAGTCGGGCTCCCTGCGCCCCATCTTCAGCGAGTTCGGCCTCATGCACCGCCGCGTGCACGTGGAAATCCACTGGCTGCTGGCCCTGGCCCGCCACCCGGGCATCGTCGAGCTGCCTGAGTTCCCGGCGGCGTCGGTCGCCCGGCTCGAAGCCATCGCCAACGATTTCTCCGTCGATGGCGGTGAGCGGATCAAGGCGATCGAAGCCACGACCAATCACGACGTCAAGGCCGTCGAGTACTTCATCAAGGAACAGATCGGCAACGATCCGACCCTGGCCCAGGCCAAGGAGTTCGTGCACTTCGCCTGCACCAGCGAAGACATCAACAACCTCGCCTACTCGCTGATGTTGCGTGATGCGCGCGAAGACGTGCTGCTCCCGGCCATCGACCAGGTCATCGGCGTGCTGCGCGCCAAGGCGCATGAATATGCCGGCCTCTCGCTGCTCTCGCGCACGCATGGCCAGACCGCCTCGCCCAGCACCATGGGCAAGGAACTCGCCAACGTCGTCGCGCGCCTGGAGCGCCAGCGCAAGCAGCTCGTCGCCATCGAGATCCCGGGCAAGATCAACGGCGCCGTGGGTAATTACAACGCGCACGTCATTTCCTACCCGGCGGTCGACTGGCCGGTGCTGGCCTCGGGCTTCGTCGAAGGCCTGGGCCTCACGTTCAACCCGTACACCACGCAGATCGAACCGCACGACGGCATCGCCGAGTTCGCTGACGTGCTTCGTCGCATCAACATCATCCTGATCGATCTCGCCCGCGACATCTGGGGCTACATCTCGCTCGGCTATTTCCGCCAGGCGCTGAAGGCCGGTGAAGTCGGCTCCTCGACCATGCCGCACAAGGTCAACCCGATCGACTTCGAAAACGCCGAAGGCAACTTCGGTCTCGCCAACGCCCTGCTCGGCCACTTCGCCGAGAAGTTGCCGATCAGCCGCTGGCAGCGTGACCTCACCGACTCCACCGTGCTGCGTGCCCTCGGCACCGCGTTCGGCCATTCGCTGGTCGCACTGGAATCGCTGCTCAAGGGTCTGGGCAAACTCAACGTCAACGCCGAGCGCATCGCCGCCGACCTCGACAACAGCTGGGAAGTGCTCGCCGAAGCCGTGCAGACCGTCATGCGCCGTTACGGCCTGCCGGAACCGTACGAGCAGCTCAAGGCCCTCACCCGCGGCCAGGGCATCACGAAGGATTCGATGCGCGCCTTCATCGACGGCCTGGACATGCCGGCCGATGCGAAAAAGGCCCTCGCCGAGCTCACCCCGGCAACGTACATCGGCCTGGCCGACAAGCTCGCAAAAGCGATCTGACCACAAGGCGCCGGGATCACACCCGGCGCCCCTGCAGGTCATAGCGATGCGGCGTTTGAGTCGCACGCTACAAGCGCGGGGCGATTACAATCCCGCCCATGGCCATCAAGACCCCTACCCAAAAGCCCTTCCCCATCGAAGTCCGCGGTTCGGCTTCGCAGCCCCTTGGCATGAGTGCCACGCAGTTCCTGCGCGATTACTGGCAGAAGCGGCCGCTACTTATCCGCAATGCCTACCCTAATTTCGAGGCGCCGATCGAGCCGAACGACCTGGCTGGCCTGGCCTGCGAGGAAGGCGTGCTGGCTCGCCTCATCATTCATGACGAGAAGCGTGACAAGTGGACGGTGAAGACCGGCCCCTTCACTGAAGCCGAATTCGGCAAAACCCCGAAGCGGGACTGGACCCTGCTGGTCCAGGACGTCGACAAGTGGGATGCCGACGTGGCGTCGCTGCTCGATACCTTCAGCTTCCTGCCGACCTGGCGCGTTGACGACATCATGATCTCGTACGCCGAGGACGGCGGCGGCGTGGGCGCCCACGTCGACCAGTACGACGTGTTCCTGCTGCAGGGCCTCGGCCAGCGCCACTGGGCGATCAGCAACGACCCGGACGCCCCGCTGGATTTCCGCGATGACGTGGAACTCAAGCAGCTGAAGACCTTCGAGCCCACCCATGAGTGGCTGCTCGATCCGGGCGATATGCTTTACCTGCCCCCGGGCGTGCCGCACGACGGCGTGGCCCTGGGCGATTGCATGACGATTTCGCTGGGCATGCGCGCACCCTCGCAGGCCGAGCTCACCGGTGACCTCGCCGACTTCCTGGCTGAGCGCATGCCGGAAGAACTGCGTTACACCGACCCGGACCTGGCCCCGGCCAAGCGCGCGGGCGAGATCGATTCGGCGGCGCTAAACCGCCTGCGTGCGGCCCTGCCCTTCGCGGCCGCGCTGGACCGCGACCTGCTCGCTGACTGGTTCGGCCGCTTCATCACCCGCTACCGCAACGCCCAGGACGCGGTCCCGCCGCCGAAGGCGACCACGGCCGCGGCACTGGATAAGGCGATCGAGGGCGGTTCGACCTTTGTCCGCCATCCGTTCGCCCGCCTTGCCTGGGTCCGCGGCAAGAAGGACGCCACGCTTTATGTGAGCGGCGCCGCTTACGAGTGCCCGACCGAACTGGCCGAAACCCTCTCCGGCCAGCGCGAGCTGACCTTCGACAAGGCACCGGCAGCTGCGAAGGCGGTGCTGCTCGCCCTGGTCAACGACGGCCACCTCGGCATCCGCAAGGGCCGCCGCCGGTGACGGGCCCGGCGGACATGGCTCTCGTGGCGCAGGACCGGGCCGGTCTGGACGCCGCCCATGTCCGCCTCCTTTCGGTCGCCCGTTACCGGGCGTCGATCTACCTGCCGGTGATGGACCCCGGTGTACTGGAAAGTGACGAAGTTCACACTGAACTGCGCCGCCTGGCCACCAGTGGCCGGGCAGCCCGCATCCGCATCCTTACCCATGATGCCAATCGGGCCCACCGCGACGGGCACCGGCTGATCGCACTCAGCCAGCGTTTACCCACGGCCGTATCGATCCGCGTTCCAACGGATGAGACACATCTCCACTACGGCTCGGCGTTCACCACCGCCGACGACGCGGGGGCTTATCTGTTCAGGCCCGTGTTTTCGCGGTTCGAAGCCGAAGGGTCCCTGGATGCCCTCGGCCAGACCTCTCGATTAATGGCCTATTTTGATGAGGTCTGGGAACGCGCGGAGCCCGCCTGGGAGATAAGACCACTGGGTATTTGATATCTCAGACATACGGCAAAAAGCTTGGCGCGGCGCAATGTCACGGGGCTATACTTAACGGATTCTTTGCCGCGGGCGCGTCTTTCGCTCCACCCGCGACAGCCCGCCCTTTCCGTGTGTGCCGGTGGTGACGTGAGCGCAAATCTGATCCGCGAGTTTTCCGAATCTTCCCAACTCGCCGGCGGCAACGCCGATTACGTAGAGCAAATCTACGAGGCGTGGCTTTCCGACTCCGGCAGCGTTCCCGCCGAATGGGATGCCTATTTCAAATCCTTCAAGGGCCGCGAGGCCGGTGATATCGCCCATTCCGGCGCCATTGCCCGCATCGAAGCCGCGCAGAAGCAGCGCCGCACCGCTGGCGCCACTGTCGCCGCCCCGGCCGACAACGCTTACGCGCAGAAGCAGGCCGGCGTGCTCCGCCTGCTCACCGCCTATCGCTCGCGCGGCCACCTCGCCGCCAAGCTCGACCCGCTCGGCCTCACCGCCCCGGATGTCGACGCTCCCGATCTCGGCCTGGCCTTCCACGGCCTTTCCGATGCCGACCTGAACACCGAATTCGATTGCGGCACCTTCGCCGGTGGCGGCCAGCGCATGGCCCTGCGCGATTTCTGGGCGAAGCTCAAGGCGATCTACACCGGCACCGTCGGCGCCGAGTTCATGTACATCTCCGACTACGACCAGCGCAGCTGGATCTACGCGCGCCTGGAAAAGGCTGCGGGTAATCCGGGCCTGCAGAAGGGCGAGAAGGTCCGCGTGCTCGAAGCGCTCACCGCGGCCGAAGGCCTCGAGCGTTACCTGCACACCAAGTACGTCGGCCAGAAGCGCTTCTCGCTCGAAGGCGGCGACAGCCTCATTCCCATGGTGGATGACGTGGTCCGCGCCGCCGGCGACAACGGCGTCAAGGAAGTCATCATCGGCATGGCCCATCGCGGCCGCCTGAACGTCCTCGTCAACATCCTCGGCAAGGCCCCCTCGCAGCTCTTCAACGAGTTCGAAGGCAAGTTCGAGCACGACGACAGCCCGATGCACACGGGCGACGTGAAGTACCACATGGGCTTCTCGGCCGATGTCAAAACCCCGAACGGTGGCGTGCACGTCGCGCTGGCGTTCAACCCTTCGCACCTGGAAATCGTCAACCCGGTGGTCGCCGGCTCGGTGCACGCCCGCCAGGGCCGCCGTCGCGATACCGCGCTCGAGAAGTCGCTGGCCCTGCTGATCCACGGCGACGCCGCCTTCGCGGGCCAGGGCGTCAACATGGAGCTGCTGCAGATGTCGCAGGCCCGTGGCTTCGCCATCGGCGGCACACTGCACATGGTGGTGAACAACCAGGTGGGCTTCACGACGTCCAAGCGTGAAGACTCCCGCTCCACCCTGTACTGCACCGACCTCGCCAAGATGGTCAACGCGCCGGTGTTCCACGTGAACGGCGACGATCCGGAAGCCGTCATCCAGGTCACCCGCCTGGCCTACGAGTTCCGCAAGCAGTTCAAAAAGGATGTGGTCATCGACCTCGTCTGCTACCGCCGCCACGGCCACAACGAGGCCGATGAGCCAGCAGCGACGCAGCCGCTGATGTACCAGATCATCCGCAAGCGCCCGACCACGCGTGATCTCTACGCGCAGGCGCTCGTGAAGGATTCGACCATCAGTGCCGACGACGGCCAGAAGATGCTCGACGATTACCGTGGCCGCCTGGAAAAGGGCGCCTCGCTGATCTCGATCGATCCGAACCCGACCCGCGACATCCCGGTCGACTGGACCCGCTTCATCGGCAATTCGCTGTCGATGGACGTGGACACCGGCGTGCCGCGCGAGAAGCTCGCCAAGGTGCTCGACACGATCCTCAACGTGCCGGCCAACGTCACCCTGCACGCCCGTGTCGCCAAGATCTACGACGACCGCCGCAAGATGGCGTCGGGCGAGCTCCCGGGTGACTGGGGCTTTGCCGAGAACCTTGCCTACGCCACGCTGATCGAGGAAGGCAACGACCTGCGCATCGTCGGCCAGGATGCCGGCCGCGGCACGTTCTTCCATCGCCACGCGGTGCTGCACGACCAGAACAGCGATGACACCTACATGCCGCTCGCCACGGTCCGTAAGGACGCCCGCGTCGACGTGATCGATTCGCTGCTCTCCGAAGAAGCCGTCATGGCCTTCGAGTACGGCGAAGCCACCACCTCGCCGGACCAGCTCACCATCTGGGAAGGCCAGTTCGGCGATTTCGCCAACGGCGCCCAGGTCGTGATCGACCAGTTCATCAGCTCGGGCGAAGCCAAGTGGGACCGCCTCTGCGGCCTCACCCTGCTCCTGCCCCACGGCCAGGAAGGCGCCGGCCCGGAGCATTCCTCCGCCCGCCTCGAGCGCTTCCTGCAGCTGTGCGCGCTCGACAACATGCAGGTCTGCGTGCCGACCACGCCGGCGCAGGCGTTCCACATGATCCGTCGCCAGCAGGTGCGCCCGGTACGCAAGCCGCTGATCGTCATGACGCCGAAGTCACTGCTGCGCCACAAGCTGGCCGTGTCCTCGCTGGATGAGCTGGCCAACGGCAAGTTCCAGCTGGTGATCGGCGAGCACCGCGACCTGCAGGCCAAGAAGGTCAAGCGCGTCGTGCTGTGCTCGGGCAAGGTCTACTACGACCTGCTCGAAGAAGCCGAGAAGAAGGGCATCACCGATGTCGCCATCGTGCGCGTCGAGCAGCTGTACCCGTTCCCGCGTCCGGAAGTCTCGCTCGAACTGGAAAAGTACCCCTCCGCGAAGGAAGTGGTCTGGTGCCAGGAAGAGCCGATGAACCAGGGCGCATGGTTCCAGATCCGTCACCACCTGCAGGCCTGCATCGGGTCGAAGCAGAGCCTGTCCTACGCTGGACGCTCGCGCTCGCCCTCGCCGGCCCCGGGCCATCTCAATACCTACCTCGCCGAACAGGCGGCCCTCGTCGAGCAAGCGCTCGTCGCGCCCGTCGGCACCGATCACGCAGCGGAGTAAGGCAAGCATGTCCATCGAAGTCAAAGTCCCGGTCCTGCCCGAGTCGGTCTCCGACGCGCTCATCGCCACCTGGCACAAGAAGGCCGGCGACGCGGTCAAGCGTGATGAAAACCTGCTGGACCTCGAAACCGACAAGGTCGTGCTCGAAGTCCCCTCGCCGGTCGACGGCGTGCTGAAGGAAATCAAGTTCGAGGAAGGCTCCACCGTCACCTCGAGCCAGGTCATCGCCGTGATCGAGGAAGGCGCCGCCGCTGCTGCGCCCGCCCCGGCCGCTGCTGCCCCGGCTGCTGCCCCGGCTGCTGCCGCTGCCGAAGCCCCCAAGGCCGAGAAGACCGACGCGCCGAAGGGCGTGGACGAGCTCTCGCCGGCCGGCCGCCGCGTGGCCGTCGAAGAAAACATCGATCCGTCCAAGGTCGCAGGTACCGGCCGCGATGGCCGCGTGACCAAGGAAGACCTGGTCAACGCCGGCAAGGGCGGTAGCGCCCCGGCAGCCGCCGCTTCGGCCCCGGCTGCCAAGCCGACCCCGGGTTCGCGTCCGGAAGAGCGCGTGCCGATGACCCGCATCCGCACCCGCATCGCCGAGCGCCTGATGCAGTCGAAGAACTCGATCGCGATGCTCACCTCGTTCAACGAAGTGAACCTCGCCGAGGTGGTGAAGCTGCGCAAGGCCCTGGGCGAGCAGTTCGAAAAGGCCAACGGCGTGAAGCTGGGCTTCATGAGCTTCTTCGTGAAGGCCGCGACCGAAGCGCTGAAGCGCTACCCGGTCATCAACGCCTCGGTCGATGGTTCGGACATCATCTACCACGGCTACCAGGACATCTCGATCGCCGTGTCGACCGAGAAGGGCCTCGTGACCCCGGTGCTGCGCGACGTGCAGGACATGTCGTTCGCGGATGTCGAGAAGGGCATCATCGGTTACGCCAAGAAGGCGCGTGACGGCAAGCTTGGCCTGGACGACCTCCAGGGCGGCACCTTCACCATCACCAACGGCGGCACCTTCGGTTCGCTGCTCTCCACCCCGATCGTGAACCCGCCGCAGAGCGCCATCCTGGGCATGCACACGATCAAGGAGCGCCCCATCGTCGAGAACGGCCAGGTCATCGCCGCCCCGATGATGTACCTCGCCCTGTCGTACGACCATCGCATCATCGATGGCAAGGACGCGGTGCTGTTCCTGGTCGATATCAAGAACCAGCTGGAAAACCCGCAGCGGATGCTGCTCGGCCTCTGATGGCCGGTTAAACGCCAGATGTGAAGGCGGGAGTCGAAAGACTCCCGTTTTCATGTAGCGACCCCATATTGGGTGGTAGCAAAACTACCGCCAGCAACATCCGGAGCAAGAGCTATGAGCGAGAAGTTCGACGTCATCGTCATCGGTGCCGGCCCCGCGGGCTATGTGGCCGCGATCCGCGCCGCGCAGCTGGGCCTGAAGACCGCCGTGGTCGACGCCTTCGTCGGCAAGGACGGCAAGGCAGCCCTCGGCGGCACCTGCCTCAACGTCGGTTGCATCCCGTCGAAGGCGCTGCTGGATTCGTCCAAGCAGTTCCACAACCTGACGCATAACTTCAAGGATCACGGCATCACGGTCGATAATCCGAAGATCGATATCGACACGTTCATCGGCCGCAAGGACAAGATCGTCAAGCAGTTCACCGGCGGCGTGACGATGCTGTTCAAGGCGAACAAGATCACCTCGTTCTTCGGCAAGGGCAAGCTGCTGAAGGGCAACAACGTCGAAGTCACCGGCAACGATGGCTCGGTGCAGACGATCTCCGCGACCAACGTCATCCTCGCCTCGGGCTCGGTGCCCATCGAACTGCCGTTCGCCAAGTTCGATGGCAAGCACATCATCGACAACGCCGGCGCGCTTGATCTCACCGCCGTGCCGAAGCGCATGGGCGTGATCGGCGCGGGCGTCATCGGCCTGGAGCTGGGCAGCGTGTGGAAGCGCCTCGGCGCCGAAGTCACCGTGCTCGAAGCCCTGCCGAAGTTCCTGCAGGTCGCCGACCAGGACATCGCCAAGATGGCCGCACGCGAGTTCGCCAAGCAGGGCCTCGATATCAAGGTCAACGCCAAGGTCACCTCGGCCGAAGTGAAGGGCGATGAAGTCCACGTCGGCTACACCGACAAGGACGGCGCCGCGCAGTCCATGGTCGTCGACAAGCTGCTGGTGGCCGTGGGCCGCCGCGCCTACACCGCCGGCCTGCTGGCCGACGACACGGGCGTGAAGCTCGACGAGCGCGGCCGCATCGTGGTCGACGAGCACAACCACACCGGCGTCGATGGCGTCTGGGCGATCGGCGATGCCGTCCGCGGCCCGATGCTCGCCCACAAGGGTTCGGAAGAAGGCGTCATGGTGGCCGAGCTCATCGCCGGCAAGCCGGGCCACGTCAACCTCGATACCGTGCCGTGGGTCATCTACACCGAGCCGGAAATCGCCTGGGTTGGCAAGACCGAAGAGCAGCTCAAGGAAGAAGGCATCCCCTACAAGACGGGTGCCTTCCCGTTCGCTGCCAACGGTCGCGCCGTCGCCATGAACGAAGGCATCGGCCAGGTGAAGATGATCGCCCACGCCGAAACCGACCGCATCCTTGGCGTGCACATGGTTGGTCCGGTCGTCTCCGAGCTGATCCACGAGTGCGTCGTGGCGATGGAGTTCAAGGGCTCGTCGGAAGATCTGGCCCGCATCGTCCACGCCCACCCGGCGCTGTCGGAAGTGGTGCACGAAGCGGCCCTCTCGGTCGACAAGCGCGCCATCCACAAGGGCAACTAAGCCTGCGTGAACAAAGCCCGCCCATGCGAGTAGCATGGGCGGGCTTTTTCGTTTCTAGCACGGTGTTTTTGTAGGAGCTCACCCTGTGAGCGACATCTCTCGCGACGACGCGGCAGGCCCTGCGGCTCTTTCGCGTACGGCGTCGCTCACAGGGTGAGCTCCTACAAGCACATCGGAGAATGCACCATGCGTGATATCAAAGCCCTTTGCGTCTACTGCGGCTCGAGCAGCGGCGGACGGCCGGAATACACCGAAGCGGCAAAAGCCTTCGGCACCCGCCTCGCAAAGGAAAACATCGCCCTCGTCTACGGCGGCGGCAAGGTCGGCCTGATGGGGACGGTAGCCGATGCGGTCATCGCCGCGGGCGGCAAGGTCATCGGCGTGATCCCGCGCCAGCTGGTCGAGAAGGAAGTGGCCCACGTCGGCCTGTCCGAGCTGCACGTCGTCGAGACCATGCACGAACGCAAGACGCGCATGTACGAACTCTCCGATGCCTTCGTCGCCCTGCCCGGCGGCTTCGGCACCATGGACGAAATGTTCGAGATGCTCACCTGGGCCCAGCTCGGCCTGCACACCTACCCTTGCGCCTTCCTCGACGTGCTCGGCTTCTACAAGGGTCTGGCCGCGAGCATGGACCACATGGTGGCCGAGGGCTTCGTGAAGTCCGTGCAGCGTGACCAGGTCTGGTTCGGCGACAGCATCGACGCCGTCTTCGACTGGATGAAGACCTACGAATCCACCTACACCCCCAAGTGGATCACCAAAGAGTCGGTATAAAGCACGCCCCACCGTAGGAGCCCACCCTGTGGGCGACGCCGTTCGCGGCAGTGCTACAGGGCCTGCAACGGTATCGCGAAAGATGTCGCCCACAGGGTGGGCTCCTACAACTCAGCAACTGGCGGGAGAAGCAGCCGATGCCATCCATGAAGGCTTTCCGAATCCACAACGACGACGCCGGCTACCGCGGCGCCATCGAAACCATGGACACCGACGCCCTTTCGCCCGGCGAGATCCTGGTCAAGGCCGAGTACTCCTCGGTGAACTACAAGGATGCGCTGGCCGGCACCGGCAAGGGCAAGATTCTCCGCCAGTACCCGCTTAACGGTGGCATCGACGTGGCTGGCACCGTGGTCGCCTCAGCCGACCCGGCGTTCCGCGAAGGCGATAAGGTGCTGGCGACCGGCAGCGGCCTCTCAGAGACGCGCGATGGCGGCTACGCGGAATACGCCCTCCTGCCAGCCGCCCTCACCATCCCCCTGCCCGCCACGCTGAGCACGCGCGAGGCGATGATCCTGGGCACGGCGGGCTTCACCGCAGCGCTGGCCCTGCTGCGCATGCTGGATAACCGCCAACGCCCGGAGATGGGCCCGATCGCCATCACCGGTGCCACGGGCGGCGTGGGCATGCTGGGCATCGACATCTTCACGCGCGCCGGTTTCACCGTGCACGCCGTGAGCGGCAAACCGGATCACTTCGATGTCCTGCGCGGCATCGGCGCGGCCGAATGCATCGATCGCCACCAGCTCGCCTTCAGCGGCAAGCCCATGGAGTCGGCGAAGTACGGCGGCATGCTGGATAACGTCGGCGGCAACATGCTGGCCGGGTTCCTCCCGCTCATCGCGCCTTACGGCAACGCCGCCATCTGCGGGCTGGCGGGCAGCCCTGAGCTGCCCACTACCGTCATGCCCTTCATCATCCGTGGCGTCAGCGTGCTGGGCGTGGCTTCGGCCGGCACGGCCCGCGACATCCGCGATGAGGTATGGCGCCGCCTGGGTGGTGACTGGAAGCCGCGCCACCTGGACACGATCTGCACGAAGGAAGTGGCCCTGGCCGATGTCGCCAGCGTCTTCGATACCATGCTTTCCGGCGGCTCCTTCGGCCGAACCCTGGTGAAGATCGCCGGATAAGTGCCTGCGCAGACAGGTTTCGGGCGTCACACCATTGATACAGGGCGGAGGGCCGGTAGAATGGGCCATCGCCAAAGGCTACACGCGCGACGGTTTAACGTCGCCGAAAGACACGCGGCGGCCGCTGGAATGCGGCCGCATCAAAGGAACATCATCGGGCAAAGCCCGGGGGAATCACTTAATGGCTCGTATCCTGATCGTCGACGATTCGCCGTCGCAGCTCCTGGGCATCAAGCGCATCGTTGAAAAGCTGGGCCATGAGGCGCTCACGGCTGAAGACGGCGCCGCCGGCGTCGAAGCCGCCAAGCGCGAACTTCCCGACCTGATCCTGATGGACGTGGTCATGCCGAACCTCAACGGGTTCCAGGCCACCCGCACCATCAGCAAGGAAGAAACCACCAAGCACATCCCCATCATCCTGGTGACCACCAAGGACCAGGACACCGACAAGGTATGGGGCCTCCGCCAGGGCGCGAGGGATTACGTGGTCAAGCCGATCAAGGAAGAAGAGCTGGTCAAAGCGCTCAAGACCCACCTGCCCGCCTGACCCCTCTCCCGAACGCACGCTCGCCGCAGGAGCCCACCCCGTGGGCGACACCGTTCGCCGTAACGCTGTAGGAGCCCACCCTGTGGGCGACGCCGTTCGCCGTAACGCTGTAGGAGCCCACCCTGTGGGCGACGCCGTTCGCGTTAACGCCGCAGGACCTGGGCGGTGAGGCGAAAGATGTCGCCCACAGGGTGGGCTCCTACGGCAGAGCTCCTCCGCCGTGGGCCACCCATCGAGCCCCATCAGCGGCGCGGATCGAAATCCTTGAATGCGTCTTTGAATTCCGCGTAAGCCGCTTGTTCTTCATGGGTTTCCGGCACAGGGACCCGAATTTCCAGCACCACGATCTGGTCGCCCGGCTCACTACCCGGCAGGCCACGCCCCTTCAGACGCAGCTTGCGGCCGGATTGCGTTCCGGCAGGGATACGCAGGTCCACCGCTCCACCCAGGGTCGGCACAGCCACGGTCGCGCCCAGTGCGGCCTCCCACGGCGAAATCGGCAGGGTGTGCGTCACGGTACGGCCATCGAGGCGGAACCGCGCGTCGTCACGAATGGCGATTTCCAGCAGCAGGTCGCCCGACGGACCGCCGCCGCTACCCGGATGCCCCTGCCCGCCAAGGCGGATGGTCTGGCCACTGCTGATGCCGGCCGGGATCTTCACTTCGAGCACGCGCTCGCCGCCCGACGAATCGTTCAGCACCACGCGCGTCTTGCCGCCGTTGTAGGCCGTCTGCAGGTCGGTCTCGATCTTCGCGTTGATATCGCGCCCACGGCGCGCCTGGGCCTGCTGCGAGCGGCCACGGGCACCGCCACCGCCGAACAGGCTTTCGAAAAAGTCGCTGAAATCGCCGCGGCCGGCACCACCGCCCATGTCGCCAAAATCGAAACCGCCACCGCCGCCCTGACCCCAGCCCGGCGGCGGCCGGAACTGCTCGCCCTGGCGGTAGCCGCCAGCGCGGAACTGATCGTACTGGCGACGCTTCTCCGGATCCTTGAGGGCCTCGTTGGCCTCATTCACCGCTTTGAACTTCTCTTCCGCACCCGCTTCCTTGTTCTTGTCCGGGTGGTACTTGCGCGCCAGCTTCCGATACGCCGCCTTGATCTCGGCGTCGGTGGCTTCGGGTTTTACCCCAAGAATCTCGTAGTAATCCTTGAACTCCACAGGCTCTCCCGCCGGGCTTGTGTCTGAATATGAAATGGAAAAGGCCCGCGGTGGTCCAAACCACCGCGGGCCATGCAGCCAAGCTTAGACCGAATCAGCCCGCGGCGTTGATCGCGATGCGGCGCGGTGCGCTTTCCGCCTTCTTCGGAATGCTGATTTCCAGCACGCCGTTGGCACCGGAGGCCGTGATGCCCTCGGCATCGGCACTCTCGGGCAGCGTGAAGCTGCGCTTGAAGGTGCCTGCCACGCGCTCAACGCGGGCGTACTTGCCTTCGGCCTCGCTGGCGTAGGCCGTGCGCTCGCCCTTGATGGAAAGGACGTTCTTGTCCATCTGGATCTCGATGCTATCCAGGGCCACGCCCGGGACATCGGCAAGGATCAGGAAGCGGCCGGCCTCTTCACGGATATCGACGCGCGGCGCCCACGCATTCTCGCTGGCAGCGACCGGCGCGGCGGCATCGCCCGCGAAGAAGTGATCGAACACATGGCGCAGTTCATTCCCAAACACCGGCGCACGGCGAAACGCTACATGACGAACCTGGTTCATCTGTCTGACTCCAATAAGGTTTTTCGGCCCCGCGGCCGTCTGGAATGAAAGATAGGTGCGCCCGCGACCGATTCAAGGGGCCTATAACGAAGCCATGCAGGAGTCCACCCTGTGGGCGACATCTTTCGCCCCACCGCCCAGGCCCTGCGCCCCATGTCCTGTGGCGTTACCGCGAACGGCGTCGCCCACAGGGTGGGCTCCTACCGGGGCGTAAGGGGAGCCGGGCCGTTACACTCGGGGAATTCCCACCACACGAGGCAGGCCCCTATGACCATCGCTGTCGGCGACAAGATCCCCGAGTCCACCGTCACCTACTTCCAGGACGGCATCCAGACCGCCTCCACGCTCGACCTCATGGGCACCGGCAAGGTCGTGCTGTTCGCGGTACCTGGCGCATTCACGCCCACGTGTTCGAACAAGCATCTGCCGGGCTACATCCAGCACATGGATGATTTCAGCCAGCGCGGCGTGAAGGTGTTCTGCGTCTCGGTGAACGATGCCTTCGTCATGGATGCCTGGGGCAAGGAGCGCGGCATCCCGGCGAACCTGCACCTGCTCGCTGATGGCAATGCGGCCTTTACCAAGGCACTGGGTCTTGAGCTCGATGGCACGAAGAACGGCATGGGCATCCGCGCCAAGCGCTTTGCCATGTACCTGGAAGATGGCGTCGTGAAGGTGCTGAACGTCGAGGCGCCGGGTGAGTTCAAGGTTTCGGCCGCGGAAGCCATGCTCGAAGCGATCGACGGCTGATAATCGCAGGCACCCGACGGTGCCGTGAACACCCCCTTTGTAGGAGCGCGCATCCGGGGCCGCAGCTAAAAAAAACCCGCCTTTCGGCGGGTTTTTTCTTTTACTCGTTATCGCCGTCGACCGGGCCGGATTCCACCGGCGGCAGATCTGCCGCGGCTTCCCCGCTCGTGATCTCGCCGGCGGGCACATCACCGCTGGTGATTTCGCCCTCGCCTTCCACCTCGGTTTCTTCCTCGGCTTCGAGGCGGACGACACCAATGAGGGTCTCGTCCTTCGGCAGCTTGATCAGCGTGACGCCCTGGGTGTTACGGCCAACCTGAGCCACTTCCGACACGCGGGTGCGCACGAGCGTGCCCTGGTCGGAGATGAGCATCAGCTGCTGGGTTTCGGTGACCTGCGTGGCAGCAACGAGGTTGCCGTTACGCTCGGAGCACTGGATACCGATGACGCCCTGCGTACCGCGACCCTTCTTCGGGAAATCCTCGAGCACGGTGCGCTTGCCGAAGCCACGCGCCGTGGCGGTGAGGATGTCACCGTCGCCGTGGGCCACGATAAGCGACACCACCGTGGCATCGTCGGCGAGCAGCATGCCGCGCACGCCGGTCGCGGTGCGGCCCATGGAGCGCACCTTGTTCTCGTCGAAGCGCACGACCTTGCCGTTCGAAGCAAACAGCAGCACGTCGCTTTCGCCGTTGGTCATGGCCACGTCGACCAGCGCATCGCCCTCGTCGAGGTTGATGGCGGCCTTGCCCTTCTGCAGCTGGAACGCGAACTCGGTGAGCGGGGTCTTCTTCACGGTGCCCTTGCGGGTGGCGAAGAACACGAAGCAGTTCGGGTCGTAATCGCGGATCGGCAGCACGGCCTGGACCTTCTCGCCCTCACCCAGCGGCAGCAGGTTCACGATGGGCTTGCCACGCGCCCCCGGGCCGGCTTCCGGCATCTGGTACACCTTGAGCCAGTAAACACGACCGGTGCTGGTGAAGGTGAGCAGCGTGTCGTGGGTGTTCACCACCCACAGCTGCTGCACGACGTCTTCGTCCTTCAGTGCCGACGCCGAACGGCCCTTGCCGCCACGCTTCTGCGCGCGGTACAGGCTGGCGGCCTGGCGCTTGATGTAACCCGTGTGCGAGAGCGTGACCACGACGTCTTCCGGCGCGATCAGGTCGAGGACGTTCAGGTCTTCCTGCGAATGCTGGATTTCCGTACGACGCTCATCACCGTAATCGGCACGGACCTGCTCCAGCTCGCCGCGGATGACCTCAAGCAGCACCGCCGGGTTTTCCAGGATCTCGATGAGGCCACGGATGGTCTCGAGGATATCGCGGTACTCGTCGCTGAGCTTGTCCTGCTCCAGGCCGGTGAGGCGGTGCAGGCGCATCTGCAGGATTTCGGTGGCCTGGATCTCCGACAGCTGGTAGCCGTCGGGGCGCAGGCCATCGCGCGGATCCATGTCTTCCGGACGCGACGCCTCGGCACCAGAGGCCGAGAGCAGCGCCTGGACCATGCCCGGCTCCCACTTGCGGGCGACCATGCGCTCGCGGGCTTCCTGCGACGACGACGAGGTGCGGATCAGCTCAATCATCTCGTCGATGTTGGCCAGCGCGACCGTGAGGCCTTCGAGGATGTGGGCGCGCGAACGGGCCTTGCGCAGTTCGAAAATGGTACGGCGGGTGACGACTTCGCGACGATGACGGATGAACGCTTCAAGGATGTCCTTGAGGTTCAGCAGCTTCGGCTGGCCATCGAGCAGGGCCACCATGTTGATACCGAAGGTGACCTGCAGCTGAGTCTGCTGGAACAGGTTGTTCAGCACCACGTCGGCCATGGCATCGCGGCGGATCTCGATGACCACGCGCATGCCGTCCTTGTCGGACTCGTCGCGCAGCTCCGAGATGCCCTCGAGCTTCTTTTCCTTGACCAGCTCGGCGATCTTCTCGATCAGGCGAGCCTTGTTCACCTGGTACGGCAGCTCGTGGACGATGATCGTCTCGCGGCCGTTGGCTTCGGTTTCGATCTCGGCACGCGCGCGGACCAGGATGCGGCCACGGCCGGTGCGGTACGCCTCGATGATGCCGGACGAGCCATTGATGATGCCCGCGGTCGGGAAATCCGGACCCGGGATGTGCGTCATGAGTTCATCGACGCCGAGCGAGGGTTCTTCGATCAGCGCCAGCACGGCGTTGATGACCTCGGTCATGTTGTGCGGCGGGATATTGGTGGCCATACCCACCGCAATGCCCGCGGAACCGTTGACGAGCAGGTTCGGCACGCGGGTGGGCAACACCAGCGGCTCGCTTTCGCTTTCGTCGTAGTTCGGCCCGAAATCGACCGTTTCCTTATCGATATCGGCGAGCAGCTCATGGGTGAGCTTCGCCATGCGCACTTCGGTGTATCGCATGGCCGCGGCGTTATCGCCATCGACCGAACCGAAGTTACCCTGGCCGTCGACCAGCATGTAGCGCAGCGAGAACGGCTGGGCCATGCGGACGATGGTGTCGTAAACCGACGCATCACCATGCGGATGGTATTTACCGATGACGTCACCGACGACGCGCGCGGATTTCTTGTATGCCTTGTTCCACGAGTTGCCCAGTTCGTTCATGGCGAACAGGACGCGGCGGTGCACGGGCTTCAGGCCATCGCGTACATCGGGCAGTGCGCGCCCGACGATGACGCTCATCGCGTAGTCGAGATAGCTCTGGCGCATCTCGTCTTCGATGTTGACGCGGATGACTTCTTTGGCGAGTTCTGCCATCAATCGGCTTCCTGGGTGTCCGTGTGAATGCCCCCGCCGACCATGGTTTCCGCCCTCAGGGCGGCACGGTCGGCTCAACCCCTCGATGATAACACAACGGGTGTCGAAATGACAGCTAAAAAAGCCGTAAAATCAATGGCTTACAGGGGTGTTTTGGCGGTCACGGAAACATGATCCGCATCTGTTCTTCATCGGGCTTCAGGATGACGCCGCGCTCGGTCACGATGGCATCGATCAGGTCGGCCGGGGTGACGTCGAAAACGGGGTTCCAGGCTTCTGCACCCTCGATCACCGTACGGGTGCCGCTCACCGAAAGCAGCTCGGTGGCGTCGCGCAATTCGATCTCGATATCGTCGCCGGAGGCTGTGGCCATATCCACCGTGGTGGACGGTGCCACGACCATGAACTTCACGCCATGGTGGCGCGCGGCAATGGCCAGCTGGTAGGTACCGATCTTGTTGGCCGTATCGCCATTGGCGGCGATGCGGTCAGCGCCGACGATGACCCACTTCACCTTGCCATCCTTCATGAGGTGCGAGGCAGCGGAATCAGCGATGAGCTTGGCCGGGATGCCGTCACGGACCAGCTCCCACATGGTGAGGCGCGCACCCTGCTGCCAGGGACGGGTTTCACCCGCGAACACCTGCTCGATGCGGCCAGCTTCCACGCCGGCGCGAATCACGCCAAGCGCCGTGCCGTAACCGGCCGTAGCGAGCGAACCGGTATTGCAGTGGGTCATGACATGCGAGCCCGCCTCGATCAGGGCAGCGCCCAGTTCGCCCATGTGACGGTTGGCAGCGAGATCTTCATCCTGGATCGCCTGCGCCTCGGCCTCGAGCGCCGCCGCATCGGCACCCGCGTCGACGCGCGCCTTCATGCGATCCAGTGCCCACATGAGATTGACCGCCGTTGGGCGGGCGGCACGCAGCGTCGCCATCGCCTTTGCGAGATCTTCCCCACCCTTCGCTGCCAGCACCACACCCCACGCGGCCGCGATGCCAATGGCGGGCGCACCACGCACCGCCAGGTCACGAATGGCCCGGGTGACGTCATCCGAGTTCACGCTATCGAACCAGATTTCTTCCGCCGGAAGACGGCGCTGGTCGAGCAGGCGGAGGCGGTCGCCGAGCCATTGCACGGCGCGGATGGAGTCGTGGGAAGTGGTCATATTCATACCGGTGATTATACGGACCCCTGTAGGAGCGCGCTTGCGCGCGATGGGGTTGGCCTCAGTTCAAATGATTCCGGCGCCGTCGCAATCCGGATCGCGTGCAAGCGCGCTCCTACAGGTCGGCATCGGGCTGGTTGACGAAGATGAGGACGCCCAACAGGGCCATGTAAAAGCGGAACGCACCTTCCTGGCCGTTCCAGGTCTTCGATTGCCACATGGCGAACCATTCGCCACCGACCACCATGAACCCGAAAAACCAGACCAGGAAGCCGATGGCGCACCCCGCAGCCACGAAGCGCTTTGCAGCCTGAAACACCGGACCCGGTAGCCGGCGCGAATGCCAGAGCTCATAGCCACCCAGCAGGAGAAGCACAGCCGTCGCGCCCTCCCCTGCGATGATCATCAGATAGCCCGCGTGCCATGCCCACGGTGCATGAATGGCACGCCCCATGAGTGCATTACCCGGGAACGTGGTGTCCATCGAGAGGACGTGCTGGACGAAGCTGAAGTTCGACCCATAGTCGATCAGGTTATCGACCGCCACCACGAGCGCAAAAGCGGCCAGCGCCAACACCATGGCCAGCTTGGCCATGCGCACGATCATCGTGCGGCGAGCCACTCATGGATCGCGGGCGGGACCAGCTTTTGCGCACGACCGGAAACATAGATGCCAATGTGGCCACCGGGAAACGGCAATACTGTGTAGTCCTTGCTACCGACCACGTCCTTCAACGGCAGGGAAGCCGCTGGCGGCACCAGGTGATCCTGCTCGGCGTAGATATTCAGCACGGGCTGGGTGATCGTGCCAAGGTCGATGACCTTGCCGCCCACGGTGGCCTTGCCCTGGATCAACAGGTTCTTCTGGAAAAAATCACGGGTGAACTGACGGAAGGTTTCGCCGGCCTGGTCGGGTGAATCGAAGATCCACTTCTCCATACGAAGGAAGTTTTCCACTTCCTTCGGGTTGTCCAGGATGTCGACCATCGCCACGTACTTCTGCTGGTTAAGCCGCAGCGGCTTCAGCGTGAGGTAGGCGAAGTTCATCAGGTCAGCCGGCACGTTGCCGATCGTGTCGACGAACAGGTCGATATCGACGTTACGCGCCCAGTGGGAAAGCATGTTGTCCGGCGTGTGGAAATCCACCGGCGTCACCATGGTGATCAGGTTCTTGACCTTGTCGCCGTGCAGCGCTGCGTAGCACAGCGAAAACACACCGCCCTGGCAGATGCCGAGCAGGTTGATCGCGTCCAGCGCGTGACGGCGGCGGATCACATCGACGCAACGGTCGAGGTAACCATCAATGTAGTCTTCGAGCGTGAGCCAGCGATCAGCACCATCGGGGTAACCCCAATCGATGAGGTACACATCCTCGCCCTGCTCCAGCAGGTTACGCACCATCGAGCGGTCTTCCTGAAGATCGACCATCCAGGGCGTATTGACCAGTGCATAGCAGATCAACAACGGCACTTTCGCAGAGGGCTTCTTCGTGCCTTTGAAGTGCCAGAGCGTGAGCTTATCTTCCGTATAGACGGCCTCGCGCGGCGTCGTACCCAACTCAATCGGGCCAACGTTCTTCAACGTTTCCATCCCCGCTTCCACCTTGCGGCGGAATGCCTCGACTTCCGCACGCGCGCGCTCGGGATCGATATGGAACGGATTGGCGCTCATCGCGTCTTACCTCGTGCCACCTTTTTTGGGGCAACCTTCTTCGCGGCAGCTTTCTTGCCCGCAGCGTTCTTGGCCACCGCGCTTTTCTTCGTTGCGCCACTCTTCGTCGCGACCTTCCTGGCCGAAACCTTCTTCACCGCAGCCCTTGCAGGAGCGGCCTTGGCGCCGACATCTTTTCGCGATGCGCCAGAGCGCCTTTCCGCGGCACCCGGCGCGCCGCGCAGCGCGGCGACCTCAGCCCTCAAGACCTCCACCTCGGTGGCCAGCCCCTGCATCTGCCGCAATTCACGACGCACCGCCTGCAGGCGCTCACCCAGGCTATCGACTTCACGACGCGTCGGCAGCCCGGCCTGCACGGCGAAACGCTCAACCTGGCGCTGTTGCAGCACTTTCAGGTGCATCTGCGCGTTCACCAGCGCGGCATACACCTCGCGAAATTCTTCCGACATCGCCGCCTGGGCGTAGCTCTCTTCGGAGAAGTTCACCCAGCGGTCGTAGACGGTGCGGAGGCTGTCCGCATCGGTGGGCATGCCCTGCGAACGCATGGTGTCGCCCGCCCGATCCTGCACGCGCTGGAGCAGCGCCTGGTAGCGCGCATATTGCTGGGCGTAATCGATCCACGCACGCAACAGAGCCTGCTGCTCTTCCTGCTGCTCGCGCGTCAGGCCAAGTGCGGGCATGGAAAGGGTTTCCCTCGCCACGCGTGCCCACTCGTCGAAGCCATCGGAACCCGGTGCCGCACCCGGCGGCGGGCCGTAGCCAAACGGCGCGAAGCCTTCAGCCGGGCCGGGCTGGCCGAAGGGAGGCGTGCCGTGGGCAAAGGGTGTTGCAGGCGATTCACCACTGGTGAAAGCGCGCATCCAGTCGCCGAAGCCGCCAAGGCCGGCGAACAGCCGCCCGACGATATCGGCCGACGGCGCCTCCGTGGGCGCCGCGCCAGGATCGAATTGCTTGGCCCACGCCTCCACGCCCTGACGCACGAAAGCCTGGTACTGGTCGATGAAATCGTTCGGTTTGTCAGCCATGGGCCTATGGTACGGCACGGCGCTCTCCTACAGAGTCGCTATGCCGCCCAGGAAGATGCCGACCAGGTGGGGAATACGCGCGGCGGGCGAGCCGCCCTGCTCCACGGCGAGCGACACGGCGGTGACGACGCAGACAATGTCGTCGAACGTCACATCCTGGCGTACCGCTCCGGACTGCTGAGCGCGCAGCAGCAGACGCTGGCCTTCCGCGCCACTGGCGTGGCAGCCGGGCGTACCACTGTGAAGCACGGCGCCGAGCGACGTCGCGAGGCCGCGGTAGTGACTGGCGTGGTGAACCAGGGCAATGACGAAAGCACGTATCGCTTCGAGCGGCTCATGAGTGGCATCTCGCGCCCGGCTGGCATCGGCCAGGGCAAGCAGACGGGCGTCGCTCAACGCCGCCAGCAACGCTTCGCGCGTAGGGAAACGGCGATACAGCGTGCCGATACCGACCTTGGCTCGCTTGGCCACGTCATCCAGCGAGGCATCCGCACCCCGCTCACCAAAGACCTCCTCAGCCGCGGCAAGGATGCGCTCGCGGTTGCGCGCAGCGTCGGCGCGCAGCGGCGGATCGTCTGTCGGGGGCTGTGGGGTCGTCATCGGCGGGCTCACTTGTAAAGTGGATGATGCCTCCATATTCTAAGTGGAGCAATTCTCCACTTATCAAAGGATCTCCCGTGAGCAAGCGTTTTGAAGGCAAGGTTGTCGTGGTCACCGGCGGAAGCGAGGGCATTGGTCTGGCGACCGCCAAGCGGTTTGCCACCGAGGGCGCGCACGTCTACATCACCGGGCGGCGGCAGGAGGCCCTGGATACGGCCACCAAGGCGATCGGGCATGGCGCCATCGGCATCCAGGGTGATGCATCGAGCGTGGCCGACCTGGACTCCCTCTACGATCGCGTCCGCGCCGACCACGGCAAGGTGGATGTGGTGTTTGCCAACGCAGGTACCGCTGAGGTCAACCCGCGACCACTCGGCGAGATCGATGAAGAAGCCTTCGATCGCCTGTTCGGCCTGAACGTTCGCGGCCTGCTGTTCTCCGTACAGAAGGCCCTGCCCCTGCTGAGCGACGGTGGCGCAATCGTTCTCAACGGCTCGGTCGCCGGCAGCAAGGGCTTTCCCGGCCAGTCGCTGTACAACGCGACCAAGGCGGCCGTGCGCTCGTTTGCGCGAAGCTGGACCGCCGACCTCGCGCCCCGCGGCATTCGGGTGAACGTGGTGGCGCCCGGCGGCACCGAGACCAAGATGATGCGCAACTTCCTGGATGAGCGCCCGGGAGTGGAAGACATGCTGCAGCAACTAGTGCCGCTGGCGCGACTGGGTGAGCCGGATGAAGTGGCGAGCGCCGTGTTGTTCCTTGCCTCGGACGAAAGCCGCTACATCGCGGGCGCGGAGTTGTTTGTCGATGGCGGCTCCGTCGCCGTCTAAGCACCCGCTGCCCTTTTTTCGTTACGCAAACAAAAAGCCCGGCGCATCGCTGCGCCGGGCTTTTTGTTGTTACCGGGGCGGTGATCAGCCCGCGGCGTTTTCTTCTTCGGTGACAGCCTTCATCGACAGGCGGATGCGGCCCTGCTTGTCGACTTCGAGGACCTTGACCTTGACGATGTCGCCTTCCTTCAGCTTGTCGGAGACCTTCTCGACGCGCTCGCTCGAAATCTGCGAGACGTGCACGAGACCGTCCTTGCCCGGCATGATGGTGACGAATGCGCCGAAGTCCATCAGCTTCGCAACCTTGCCTTCGTAGATGCGGCCCGGCTCGACGTCGGAGACGATCTGCTCGATGCGCTTACGGGCGGCTTCGGCTGCCTCACGATTGACCGAGGCGATCACGACGTTGCCGTCGTCCGTGATGTCGATGGTAGTGCCGGTCTCTTCGGTGATCGAGCGGATGGTGGCGCCGCCCTTGCCGATGACTTCGCGGATCTTGTCCGGATGGATCTTGATGGTGAGCAGGCGCGGGGCGTACTCGCTCATTTCCGAACGGGCTTCGGTGATGCACTTGGCCATTTCGCCGAGGATGTGCAGGCGACCGCGCTTGGCCTGGGCCAGCGCCGTGCGCATGATCTCTTCGGTGATGCCGTCGACCTTGATGTCCATCTGCAGCGCGGACACGCCATCGGCGGTACCGGCCACCTTGAAGTCCATGTCGCCGAGGTGATCTTCATCACCCAGGATGTCGGAGAGCACGACGAAGTCGTTGCCTTCCTTCACCAGGCCCATGGCGATACCGGCGACCGGCGACTTCAGCGGGACGCCCGCATCCATCATGGCCAGCGACGAACCGCAGACCGAAGCCATCGACGAGGAACCGTTCGACTCGGTGATTTCCGAGACGACGCGGACGACGTACGGGAACTCTTCGATCGTCGGCTTGACGGCCTGCACGCCGCGCTTGGCGAGACGGCCGTGACCGACTTCGCGACGCTTCGGGCTGCCGACGCGGCCGGTTTCGCCCACCGAGAACGGAGGGAAGTTGTAGTGGAACAGGAACGTATCCTTCCACTCGCCTTCCGGCGCGTCGATGATCTGCGAATCGCGGGTGGTGCCGAGCGTGGCAACGACCAGCGCCTGCGTCTCACCGCGGGTGAAGAGCGCCGAGCCGTGGGTGCGCGGCAGCACGCCGACGCGGACGGTGATCGGGCGGACGTCATCGAGCTGGCGACCGTCGATGCGGACCTTCGTGCTGAGCACGCCGTCACGCAGGGTGCGGTACTCGACTTCGCCGAAAGCGTTGCCGATGTCGCCATCGGTCCAGCCATTGACTTCGGCGTCGGCGGCGATGGCCGTCTTCACGTCGCCCTTGAGCGCGCTGATGACGTCGCGGCGAGCCAGCTTGTCGCGGATCTGGAAGGCTTCGGCGAAGCGGTTGCCGACGGCGGCCTTGACCGCGTCGTACAGGGCCGTCTTCGGCGCCGGGGCTTCCCACTTGAACGACTTGGCACCGGCTTCGGCGACGAAGGCGTTGATCGTGTCGATCGCGACCTGCATCTGCTGGTGGCCGAAGACCACCGAGCCGAGCATGACGTCTTCGCTGAGGAGCTTGGCTTCCGACTCCACCATCATCACGGCGCTGGAGGTACCGGCCACGACGAGGTCGAGGTCCGAGGTCTTCAGCTGCGAAGCGGTCGGGTTCAGGATGTACTGGCCGTTGGCGTAACCAACGCGCGCGGCACCGATCGGGCCCTTGAAGGGCACGCCGGCGAGCGACATGGCAGCCGAGGCACCGATGAGCGCCGGGATGTCACCGTCGACTTCCGGGTTCAGCGACACAACCTGTGCGATGACCTGGATTTCGTTGCGGAACTCTTCCGGGAACAGCGGACGGAGCGGACGATCGATAAGACGCGAGGTGAGCGTCTCCTTCTCGGTCGGGCGGCCTTCGCGCTTGAAGAAGCCACCCGGGATGCGACCCGCGGAGTAGAACTTCTCCATGTAGTCGACCGTGAGCGGGAAGAAGTCCTGGCCTTCGCGGGCCTTCGGAGCGGCGACAACGGTCACCAGGACGACAGTGCCGCCCATGCTGACCATGACCGCACCGGACGCCTGGCGGGCGATTTCGCCCGTCTCCAGCGTGACTTCGTGACTACCGTACTGGAATGACTTGGTTACTTTCGCCACTTCGTTGTCTCCTCGTCCTGATCCGGTGATTTAGCGGCGCAGGCCGAGGCGTTCGATAAGGGTCTGGTAGCGAGCGAGATCGCTCTTCTTGAGGTAGGCCAGCAGCGTCTTGCGCTTGTTGACCATCTTCAGCAGACCGCGACGCGAGTGGTGGTCCTGCTTGTGCGCCTGGAAGTGATCCTGCAGCGCGGTGATGTTCGCGGACAGCAGCGCGACCTGGACTTCGGTCGAGCCGGTGTCGTTATCCTTGCGACCGTAGTCCTTGATGATCTGGCTGGTCTGTTCGACGGTGAGCGACATGTGTATCGATTCCTTAAAAAAGCGGATGCGAGACTTGCGCAACCTCAACGGCCACCGATGAAGTTGCGCAAGCCTCGCTTTGATGAAAGCTATTAAACGAGCACGTAATTGTAACGTCCTGCGCGTAGCGGCAACAAGCCCGGTCAGACCGCCGGCAGGTTGAAGCCCCTGAGAACCCTCAAAATACCGTCTTCGCCGGTTTCTCCCAGGGCCATCAGGCGGCCATCGGCACCCCAGACGCCACAACGGCCCGCGATCGCGGCTGCACCAAGCGGCACGGGCTGGCCGAAGCCGAGCACCCGGGTCTGCTCTGGATCGAGTTCCACCCGGGGAATATGTGCCAACCCAGCATCGACGGGTAGCAGGCAGGCGTCGAGCGGATCCGGGCCGGATTCCGCCGCTTCGCGAAGCTCATCGAGCGTGACCATGGCGGGCGCCATGAACGGTTCGACCCACAGGCGGCGCAGACCCGTCAGGTGAGCCCCGCAACCCAGGTTCGCACCGAGATCCACCGCGAGGCTACGCACATACGTACCTGAACCGCACTCGACGTGAAGCCTGAGGGTATCCCCTGCCCGCTCGATCACGTCCAGGCGGTAGACATCCACCTCGCGCGAGGGCACATCGACCACTTCGCCGCGCCGGGCGCGCACGTAGAGCGGGACGCCGTCCTGCTTGATGGCGGAATACGCCGGGGGAATCTGGGTAATCCGGCCACGCAGCGGCGCCAGCGCAGCCTCGACGAGCGCGTCGTCGAGAGCCGGCACGGGCCGGGTCTCGACGATCTCACCCTCAAGATCGGCCGTGGTCGTGGTCGCGCCGAGCTTTACCTCGGCCTCGTAGGCCTTCCGGGAGCCCAGCAGCCAGCCGGCGATCTTGGTGGCTTCGCCGAAACACAGCGGCAGCAGGCCGGTGGCGAGAGGGTCGAGGCTGCCGGTATGGCCACCCTTGGCGGCACCCACGAGACGACGTGCCGTCTGCAGGGCCTGGTTGGAACTCAGGCCGAGCGGCTTGTCGAGCAGGAGGATGCCGTGGATATCACGGAAGGAACGACGGTTCATAAATAGGGAGAGCGCAACTTGTAGGAGCCCACCCTGTGGGCGACGCCTTTCGCCGATGAGCCACAGGCCCTGCAGCGCCACCGCGAAAGATGTCGCCCACAGGGTGGGCTCCTACGGATTTATTCGGCTTCGTCGTCGGCCGGGGCCGGGGGCACCGGGTTTTCGCGCAGCAGCGTTTCGATGCGCTCGCCGCGGTCGACGGATTCGTCGTACTTGAAGCGCAGTTCGGGCACGCGGCGCAGGCGCATGGAGCGCGAGAGTTCACGACGGAATTCTTTCGCCAGCTCCTTGAGCGCCTTCACGGCTTCGGCCGACTTTTCAGGCATCAACGCCGTGACCCAGACGGTCGCGACATCGAGATCCTTAGTGGTTTCCACATCGGAAACGCTGACCGACGGTAGCGCGTGGTCGCGCACGGCGGCATGCACCAACAGGCCGATTTCGCGGCGCAGCTCGGCAGAGACGCGGTCGGTTCGCTTGAAATCACGGGACGGCATATCCGCCTCCTATAAACGAGAAAAGCCTCCCCGGCGAACCGGGGAGGCAGGGTCTTCCAATTACAGCGTGCGGGGCACTTCGATGCGCTCGAAGCACTCGATCTGGTCGCCCACCTTCACGTCGTTGTACTGCTTCACCGCGATACCGCACTCGGTGCCGTTGCGGACTTCGTCCACCAGCTCCTTGAAGCGGCGCAGCGATTCCAGTTCACCCTGGAATACCACGACGTTGTCGCGCAGGACGCGGATCGGCTTGGAGCGCTTGACGATGCCTTCGATGATCATGCAGCCAGCGACCGCGCCGAACTTCGACGAACGGAACACGTCGCGAACCTGCGCGATACCGATGATCTCTTCGCGCACTTCCATGCCGAGGAGACCCGAAGCAGCCTGCTTCACCTGGTCGATGACGTCGTAGATGATCGAGAAGTAACGGACATCGAGGCCCGCCGTATCGATCACCTTGCGTGCCGAGGCATCGGCACGGACGTTGAAGCCGATGACCAGCGCCTTCGAGGCGGCAGCCAGCTGGGCTTCGGATTCGGTGATGCCACCGACGCCCGACGAGATGACGTTCACCTTGACGCGATCGTTGCCGATCTGGGTGAGCGAATCGCGCAGTGCTTCGACCGAACCCTGCACATCGGCCTTGACCAGGATGTTGAGGGTCTGCTGGCCTTCGCCCTGGCCCATCTGGGCCATGATGTCTTCCAGGCGGTTCGACTTGGTCACCAGGCGGGTCTCGCGACGCTTCTGCTGACGCTCGGCGGCCACCTGGCGAGCCAGGCGCTCGTCTTCGACAGCGACGAAGTCGTCACCCGATTCCGGCACGCCCGACAGACCCAGCACCTGCACGGGGATGGACGGACCGGCTTCGTTGACCTGCTTGCCGGTTTCGTCGATCAGCGCGCGCATGCGGCCGTATTCCACGCCGCAGACGACGAAATCGCCCTTCTTCAGCGTGCCCTGCTGGACCAGTACCGTCGCGACCGGGCCGCGGCCACGATCGAGGCTGGATTCGATCACGACACCCGAGGCGCGGCCATCGGCTACAGCCTTGAGTTCCATGACTTCGGCCTGGATCGAGATCGCGTCGAGAAGGTCGTCGATGCCCATGCCCGTCTTCGCGGACACCGGCACGAACGGCGTATCGCCACCCCACTCTTCCGGGATGACCTCGAGGTTACCGAGGCCCTGCTTGACGTGGTCGACGTTGGTGTCCGACTTGTCCATCTTGGTGAGCGCGACGATGAGCGGCACCTTGGCGGCGCGCGCATGCTTCACGGCTTCGACCGTCTGCGGCATGACACCGTCATCGCCGGCCACGACCAGCACCACGATATCGGTGGACTGCGCACCGCGCGCACGCATGGCGGTAAACGCCGCGTGGCCCGGGGTATCCAGGAACGTGATGACGCCGCGGCTGGTTTCGACGTGGTATGCGCCGATGTGCTGCGTGATGCCACCGGCTTCGCCCGACGCGACCTTGGTGCGACGGATGTAGTCGAGCAGCGAGGTCTTGCCGTGGTCGACGTGACCCATGATCGTGACGACCGGCGGACGCGTGACCTTGTCGCCCTCGAGCTCGGCCGTGGTGTGCAGGACCAGCGCCGCTTCCGCGTCGTTGTCGGTCGCACGCACCGGGTTATGGCCCAGCTCTTCAATGACGAGTGCCGCGGTGTCGTGGTCGATCGTCTGGTTGATGGTCGCCATGACGCCCATCTTGAACAGCGCCTTCACTACCTCGGCGCCCTTCACGGCCATCTTCTGGGCGAGATCGGCGACGAGGTTGTTCTCACCGATGGACACGTCGCGGACGACGGCAGCGGTCGGACGCGTGAAGCCGTGCGGACCGCTGGACGCGGCGGAACCGCGCGACGGCTCGGAACGGCCACCACGACCCGGCTTGCCACGACCACCCTTGCCACTGGAACGGCGGGCACGGTCGGCATCGGACAGATGCATTTCGCCACCGGCGAAGCGCTTGCCACCGGCATCGCGATCACCACCGCGGCCGTTGCCAGCACCTGCACCGGCGCCACCACCACCGCCATGCTTCGGACGCGCGTTGCCACGGGTATCGTTGGCAGCGGCGACAGCACCGGGCGACGGACGCGCGGCACCGGCGGCCGGCGCGGCCGGACGAGCGGCAGGCGCGGCCGGGCGTGCCGCGACGGGCGCGGGTGCCGGAGCCGGCGGCGGTGTCGGCTTGGAAACAATGCGCTCACGCTTACGCGGCTCGTGGATGCGCGGCAGGATCATGCCGAGCGAGCGCGTGTCGAGCTTGGCCGTCTGGTGGCCCAGCTGGTCGTCGCCCGCAGCGGCCGGCGCGGCCTCCGGGGCAGCAGCAGGAGCGGCAGGCTCGGCAGCCTGCGGCGCAACCGGCTGCGATGCAGCAGGCTGTTCCGCGGCAGCGGCAGCGGCGGCGCGCGAGGCTTCTTCGGCGCGTGCGCGTTCAGCCGCGGCAGCAGCCTCGGCCTGGCGGCGAGCTTCGACAGCAGCCTCTTCCTGGCGACGTGCTTCAGCTTCCGCTTCGCGACGCTCGGTTTCAGCCTGCTCACGACGCTCGGCTTCTTCGCGGCGTTCGTTCTCTTCGTGCTCGCGCTGGGCCTGCGATTCGGCCAGCTTGCGCGCAGCCTCTTCACGCTCGTTGTCGACCGGTGCGTCGTCGCCGATCGCGCCGCGCTTCACGTAGGTACGCTTGGCGCGCACTTCCACGTTCACGGTCTTCGCCGGGCCGGCACCACGCCCCGAGCCCGAGCTGACCTTCAGCTCGCCTACGGTGCGGCGCTTGAGCGTGATCTGGCGAGGCGAGCTGTCTTCGGCTTCCGGAGCCGGCTCGTTCTTGCCATGCGTACGGCGCAGGAAGCCCAGCAGCTTCACCTTCTCGGTGCTGCTGATGATCTGCTCCGCCGTGGAGAAATTCATTCCGGCCTCGCCAAGCTGCCCAAGCAGCTTGTCGACCGGCATACCCAGTACCTGGGCGAGTTGTTTAATAGTGACGTCCGACATCGTTCTTCATTCTCCGCCGTTCCCGCGCGTTACCCGTGCCATTGATGCGATCTCAGGCTGCCTCCGTCCCTGGTAGGAGGCCGTGTGGCCTCCCTCGGGGCGCCCCTCCGGGGCGCTTCCGGTGACGCGCTTAGCCGCCCTTCTCCAGTCGGGCGATCATCGGGGCGCGCGCAGCCATGATCAGCTGCGAAGCGCGCTCCTCGGTCATGCCTTCGATATCGATGAGTTCGTCGACGGCCAGGTCACCCAGGTCGTCCAGCGTACGGATGCCGCGCTCGACGAGCGCATAAGCCGTGTTTTCATCCATACCGTCCAGATCCAGGAGCTCCTGGTCCGGGCCTTCCACATTCTCTTCGACCGCCAGCGCCTGGGTGAGCAGCGCGTCGCGAGCGCGGGCGCGGAGCTCTTCAACGATGTCTTCGTCGAATCCTTCGATGGCGAGCAGTTCAGCGCTCGGCACGTAGGCGATTTCTTCGACCGACGAGAAGCCTTCCTGCACGAGGATGCCGGCGATTTCCGCGTCGACCTCGAGCTTTTCCTGGAACAGCTCGAGCGCAGCGTTCTGCTCGGCTTCGCTCTTGGCGGTGACCTGGTCCTGCGTCATCACGTTGAGCTGCCAGCCGGTGAGCTTGCTGGCAAGGCGCACGTTCTGGCCACCGCGGCCGATCGCCTGGGACAGCTTGTCCTCGGCCACCGCGATGTCCATGGAGTGCTTCTCTTCATCCATGATGATCGACTGCACTTCCGCCGGCGCCATCGCGTTGATGACGTACTGGGCCTGGTTTTCGTGCCACAGGATGATGTCGACGCGCTCGCCATTGAGCTCGTTCGACACGGCCTGCACGCGCGAACCACGCATGCCGATGCACGCGCCGATGGGATCGGTGCGGGTATCGTGCGCGACCACGGCGATCTTGGCGCGGTCGCCCGGATCGCGGGCGCAGCCCTTGATCTCGACGAGGCCCTGGCCGACTTCCGGCACTTCGAGCTTGAACAGCTCCATCATGAATTCCGGGGCGCTGCGCGAAACGAACAGCTGCGGGCCACGGATTTCCGACTTCACTTCGTACAGGTAACCGCGGACGCGGTCGCCGACACGGTGCGATTCGCGGGGAATCGTCTTGTCGCGCGGGATGAACGCCTCGGCATTGCTGCCGAGATCGAGGTAGACATTGCCGCGCTCAACGCGCTTGACGATACCCGTGACCAGCTCGCCGACGCGGTCGATGAAGGCATCGACGACCTGCTGGCGCTCTGCTTCGCGCACACGCTGCACGATCACCTGCTTGGCGGCCTGGGCGGCGATGCGGCCGAATTCGGCGTTCTCGATCTGGCGCATGATGAAGAGACGGCCTTCGTCGGCGGTCTCGATCAGCTCGCCGCCGTCAGCCACTTCGTCTTCGACGTCCATCTGGCGAATCTGGAAGGACGGATCCTCCATCTCGCCATCGTCCGCAATGACTTCCCAACGACGGAACGTCTTGTAATCGCCCGAGTCGGAATCGATCTCGACGCTGATGTCCGGGTCCTCTTCGGGGTAGCGCTTCTTGGCGGCAGAGGCGAGCGCCGCTTCCATGGCTTCAAAAATGACATCGCGCGGCACGCCCTTTTCGTTGGCGACCGCGTCGACTACCAGCAAAAGTTCTTTGCTCATTGCCGCTACTCCCAGTGAGGATGCCCCGCGGCATCCCGTCGTGTCGTTATTTGGATTTCTTGCTCTCGCCCGGCTTGGGCTTCGGCTGCGGGGCATAGCCCAGCGCCACCCAGTCGGGCACCACGCGGGCGCTTTCGACGTCCGCATGCTCGAATTCGAACTTACCGGCCTCGCCTTCCACCACAATGTGCTCGCCGTTTACTTCAACGACGTTGCCCTTGAGGCGGCGACGGCCCTCGATCGGGGCCTTCAGCAGTACCTTCACTTCCTGGCCCAGGACGCGCGCGAACTGCTCGGCGCTGAAGATCGGCCGATCGATACCCGGGGAGGAGACCTCCAGTACATAGTTGCCGGGGATCGGATCTTCAACATCCAGCCAGGCCGAGAACTCACGGCTGGCGGATTCGCAGTCGTCCACGGTGACTTCCGGCGACTCACGGCCCTCGCGCAGCGCTTCCGGGACATCCAGGAAGACGCGCAAAGTGCTCTGCCCGCCGCCGGCCGGCAGGAATTCGATACCCAGCACCTCGAGACCGAGGTCGGCCACGATCTCCGAGAAGCGTTGTGTTAGTGCGTTGGTGTCCACGTTACCTACGGTTTTCTGTGCGCCAGAAACAAAAAAAGGGCTCGAACGGCCCATTCCTTTCGTCGCCGATGTATCCCGATACTTCCTTCCTGCGCCCCGGAAAGCCTTGCGGCACCCGTGGATATCGCTGGACGCGCTCCCTGCGCCCAACAAAAAAGCCTCACGAGGAGGCTTTCTTGTAAAAAGAAAGGTCCTGAAGCGACGATCTCCGCGATATGCGATCGATGGTTAACGGCGCTTAAGATTCAGGAATTCTATCGCAAATCCCCTCCTACGCGCAAGTTCGCCCCACCCCCGGCAAACGGTGTAACGCCGCGCCACGTGGCGCGTTAATGCCCCTAGAATGGCGCCATGACCGATCGGGGGGATTCGGACGGATGGACGGGGTTACCGGACTGGATGTCCACACGCTAGGCATCATCGGCCTGGCCGTGGGCATCGCAATCGCGCTGAGCTTTTCGCTGATGAGCCTCGTGCTCCGCGGCATGCCGGCCCTGCACGTCTGGGCGGCCGCCTTCTGGCTGCTTACCTTCGCGGGCCTGGCCGAAGGTTACGAGGAAAATGGCAGCTTCCTTTCCGCCATCATTGGCAGCGCCCTCATCGCCCTGGCCAATGCCGCCATGCTGGTCGGCATCGCTATCCACCTGCGCCGTCCCCTGCGCTGGCTATGGCCAGTCCTCGTGATCGCCCTCTTCCTCATGATCCAGGTGGCCTTTCTTGCCTGGCCGCCCAGCCAGCCACTGGAAAGTGCGGTGTTCGGGCTCAAGAGCGTCCTCTGGGATGGCTGGATGATCTTTTTCCTGCTCAGGGCACCTCGTGAGCTCCGTGCCGGCAGCGTGTTCACGGCGCTGGTCTTCATGATCGACATCCTTTTCTATGTCGCCCGGGGCTTTATCTCACTCCACCCTGAGATTGAGTCCCCTGAACTTTCATCGCTGCTGACCACGTCGAACTATCTGTTCGGGATCCTGTGCACCTTCCTCCTCAGCACGGGCTTCACCCTGATGCTGTCACAGCGTCTGGTGTACGACCTGCGGGTTGCCGCTGATGTCGACGGCCTGACCGGCCTGCTCAACCGCACCGCCCTGCTCAAAGGGGCTGCGCCCATGCTCCAGGCCAACCGCGAGCTCACCCACGCGGTGCTGCTTTTCGACCTGGATCACTTCAAGACAATCAATGATCGCTGGGGCCACGCCGCTGGCGATGCGGTGCTGAAGCACTTCGCCCAGACGCTCCGCCTGAGCGGCCTCCCGCCGCGAGCCCTGCTGTCACGCTACGGCGGCGAGGAATTCCTGCTGTTCCTCCCATGCACCAGCGTGAGCGTGGCGGTGGGGGTGGCCGAATCGCTTCGCGCCCTGATCGAAAGCTCCCCGGCCACCTACGGTGGCGAGCCGATCCTTTTCACGACCAGCGTGGGCGTTGCTACCGGCACGGGGGCGCACATCCAGCGCCTTATCGATACCGCCGACACCGCGCTCTACCAGGCCAAGCGCACTGGCCGCGACCGGGTGGAGGCCATGGTGTCCGACCCAGCGGCGAGCCACGCGGGGCCGGCGCCGATCACGGCGGGAGCAACGGGCTAGTCAGGCAGCACGCGGCTGGATGCGGGCCAACGCATCGCCCAGACGGCGCTCCGCCTGTTCCAGCTCGTAATGCAACTGCAGGTTCATCCAGCTATGCGGATCAGTGCCGAAGTAGCGCGCCAGGCGCAACGCCGTGTCGGCAGTCATGCCGCGCTTGCCGGATACGAGCTCATTAACGCGCGCAGCGGTCACGCCGATCGCCAAGGCGAGTGCGTTTGACGAAAGCCCAAAGGGCTTCATGAAGTCCTCGCGGAGCACTTCACCAGGATGTACGGGTGGAAGCGGATGGCCCATGGCATAGCCTCAGTGATAGTCGACGATTTCGACGGCGTGCGCGTGCCCGTCGTCCCAACAAAAGCAAACCCGGAACTGGTCGTTAATCCGGATGCTGAACTGTCCGGCCCTGCCGCCCTTGAGTAGCTCCAACCGGTTACCGGGCGGGCTCGCCAGGAACGAAAGGGTCGCGGCTGCATGAAGCTGCACGAGCTTCCGTCGAGCCACACGGCCGATCGAAGTCCAGCGGCGTTCGCAATGGCCGTGAAACAGGGCTTCCGTGTCTTTGTCCGCGAACGAAACAATCATACTTTATCACTTATCGATTGTCGATAAGCGATCATGTCAGGCAGGGCAACAGGGCGGTATCAGCCGCGGCCAAGGATTGGCTACAGGCCCCGCCTTATTTCGCGCAAGGGAACACCGACAAACCCCCTCCCGGGTTCACACGGACTCGACGACGACGCGGCCAATCCAGTTACGGGTGCGGCGGCCGAGGCGCGCCTCTTCTTCTTCGCCGTCGAAGTCCACTGAGACGGGCGAAGAAAGGACACTGCGATCCTCGAAAGCACGGGTGTTCACGACGGCATAGAGGTGGCCCTCGATCTCGCTGGTACAGACCGTGACGACGCCACAGCGCGCGCAGACATGGAAGTCCGCCGTGTTCGTGCCGAAGCGATGCTTCGATACAAGGCCTGGCTCGCCGACGCGCATGTGCAGCGATGCCTGCGGATGTGCCGTCCATTCCGCGCCATGCTTCTGGCAGAAAGTGCAGCCACAAGCACGCACAGGCACCGGCGTGTCGGCCGGCCACTCGAGTTCAAACGCCAGGTTGCCGCAGTGGCATGCGCCGTTGATCTGCATGGTGTCCTCGCCTGAGCCAGATCCGCGCATGGTAGCGCGTCGCCGCTTAGCGATCTTCCAGCCAGTGCCAGGGCGGCTCATCGAGCATGCCCTGCCCTTCGATCTTCGTCTGACTCAAGGTTTTTTCCAGGCGCACGCTGTTGCACTCCGCGGCGGCCTCGAGTGTCGCAATAAGCCGCGATGCGTGCGATACCACCCACACCTGACTGCGCTTGGCCGCGCCAAGGATCAACCGGCCCAGCGCGGGCAAGAGATCAGGATGCAGGCTGGTCTCCGGCTCGTTCAGCACCATCAGCGGCGGCGGCCGGGGCGTATGGAGCGCGGCGATCCACAGCAGGTAGCGCAACGTGCCGTCGGAAAGCTCCGCTGACGACAGCGGTCGCAAAAGCCCAGGCTGATGAAACCGCAAGGTCAGGCGCTCGCCTTCGTGCACCACGGTGACGTGTGCGCCCGGGAATGCATCATCCACGGCCGCATCGAGCCCGCGCGGATCGCCGATTTCCCGAATCGTCTGCCAGGCGGCCGCGAGGTCGCGGCCATCGTGGCTGAGCACCGGTGTCCGTGTGGCCAGCTGTGGCGCACGCGCCGGCGCATCGGCATCGGAACGAAAGTGATCGTAGAAGCGCCAGCCTCGGATCAGCTCACGCAGCGTGAGCACTTCCGGCGCGCGCTCGGGATCGGCCATTTGGGTGAAGATCGATTCGAAGGGCGCGAGATGCTGGGCGACGACGCGCCAGGATTTTCCATCACGCGCGCGCACCGAAGCCCCCTTGCGCACGACAAGCGAACTCGCCTCGCGCAGGAACGCGCCGTTGAAAATGACTTCCGATTTGATCGCGGGATCGAAGTCGAACATCGACATCGATGGCACCGGGTAGCCGAGATCGATAGCGTAGCCAAATCCGTCGCTCGCGAACCCGAGCTTCAAGGCCACTGCATTATCGCGGCGGGCGGCACCCTCGACCGGCTCCGTACCAGCCAACATACCCTTCGAGAATTTCTCGGGACCGGCCCACAAGGTGGAACCTAACCCGCCCTCGCGCGACAGCGCGCTTACCACCCCGCCCTGCGCCGTCTCTGCCAGCAACCGCAGGGCCCTATACAGGCTGGACTTGCCACTGCCATTGGCGCCCGTCACAAGGTTGAGCGACCCCATGGGCATAACCAATGAACGCAGAGAACGATAGTTAGCGACAGCAAGCGTGGTGAGCATGTTGATCCTTCAACCATAGCGAGCCTGGAGAATAGCCCACCTCAATCTCCCGGCTTGAGACCCGAAGGGCCCCGACGCTACGAGCGCCCGACCTCACCGCGGAACTGGCTTGGCGGCAACGCATGGTTCCGTGCCCATGCCCGGCGCAGTTGGCGTGTCGAGCCGAAGCCCGAACGCTCGGCGACCGCCTCCATGTCTAGCCGCGATTCGGCGAGCAGCTCCCGGGCCAGCGCCAACCGCATGCGGTTCACGTACTCACTGACGCTCATGCCCGCATGCTCATTGAAGAGGCGCGACAGGTGCCGGGGACTGGCAGCAGCCACCTGGGCTAGCGCATCAACCGACCACGCCCGCGCCGGATTCGCCGCGACGGCGTCCTGCGCACGGTGAATCACGGGATGCATGTGGTTTCGCCCTTCGAGCCACGGCGAGAGCTGCGGATCACCGCCCGCCCTGCGCAGATAGACAACGAGGAACCGGGCCACCGCCACGGCAATCGCTGGCCCCGCCAGGCCGGCCACCACGTGCAACATCAGATCGATGCCGGAGGTGATGCCTGCGCTACTGAGGCGCTCGCCATCCTCGACGTAGAGGCGATTCTCCCGCACTCGTGCGCCGGGCACCTCCGCAGCGAGTTCCGCCGTGTTCGCATGGTGCGTGGTGCATTCGAAGCCATCGAGCAACCCGGCACGCCCGACCAACATGGCACCGGAACAGATCGACATCACGCGAATGCCTGGGTGCACGACCGTTGCGAGCCAGTGGACGATGGCCTGTTCCGCCGCCGCGTTGTCTTCGGGCGTTTCGCGCGACCCGCCCATCGGCTCGTCAGCGTGGCCCGGCACCACCACCATCGCACCCTCCGGCAAGCGTGGGGGCATGGGCGCGATACCTTCGATACCCAGGCCCACGGAGCTGCCCACTTTCCGCCGTGGGCCGACGAACGTCACCTCGAAACGAACATCGGCCTGAAGCAGATTGGTCTTGCGCAGGACTTCCACGGGTCCGGCCAGATCGAGCAACAGCACCCTCGGCGGGACGACGACGAAGATGGGCAGCACCCTGGCCATCAGGCTGCCCTTTCGACCCGACCTGCCAGGGCCTCTTCAACCGAGACGATGCGTGCGAAGCGATCGGCAAGCACCAGTTCGGTGCGTGCGCGGATCTCGGCCGCGCCCCACTCACGGCCCGTAGCATCGATCATCGGAAACGTAAGGGTTGCTTCACCCACGTAATCCACCTGATAGCCGAGATCAGAAGCGTGGCGCGTCGTTGTCTCGCAGCACTGCTCGGTACGAATACCGGAAATGATGACGCGGCGGATGCCGTGCTCAGTCAGCCAGACATCAAGGCCCGAGCCGACGAGCGCACTGTGCCGGCGCTTGCGGAAGGTCACATCGGGTTCGATGCGAATCGGCGCCAGTGTCACGACGAAACCAGACGCCTCGGAGAACGCACCCTCATCTTCCACATGGAATATCCGGACCACCGGTATGCCGCGAGCCCGGGCGCCATCAATCAGCGCCTGCTGCCGCTGCACATAGGCGGCCACCCCGTCCTCGCGCCAATACGGGCGCTGGCGGAACGATTCCTGGACATCAATGACGATGAGGGCGGTATCTGAAGCCATGGGGATCGTCCTGCCGTATGTGGGATGACAACAGTCTGCGCCCAGGCAGCAGCCCGCGACAGACCCCGCACGGACGCACAGCGGACAATTCACGCCATGCTCGCGACCCTGGTCCCGAAGGCTACTCGCCCAGTTGTCCGATCGTAACGCGGGACTCGTGAAGCAGGGATTCGTAAGCCGAGTCGGAAGCAGCCCCGGCCTCGGCAAACTTCGCGGCGAGCGCACTGCGCTGCTTCAGGATGTCTGCATACTCGGTCGCGGCGCTACCGGAGAACGCCGCATCGCCTGTTTTCGGATCGACCGATGGCGAATGCTTCGCGGCAAGCGCGCCAAGGTTTTCGATGAGAGCGAGCTGCTGGCGACCGATCTCCAGGTGCTTCTTCTCCGCTTCAACATAGGCATGGGCCGGCGTCACCACGGTCTGCATGAATTGCTCGCGCACGTCGGGAGGCAACGGTAGGGTTTCGTGTTCCAACTCGGTTACCAGGGTCTCGTTTGCTGTCAGGTGCGCCGCTATCTCGACACGCCAGCGCAAGAGGTCGCTCGCGACAGCATCGCGCTGTAGCGCCGTTGCATAGCGTTGAGCCTCCCACGGCGACGCGGTGTCTGCTTCCTGGGAGCCCTTCTCGATTGCCTGCGAATCGTGCCACCACCTCGCGAGCGACGCTTGTACCAGTATCACCGCGGTACGACGAGACGCATCCGCCGTGACCGCAGAATGCGCCGCAGCCACACCCTCCATGATCGACGGCGTCGTATCCGCCAGCGACAGCCGGGCGGGTCGCTGCCACCAGATCACGCCTGCCGCGAGCAGCAGGACGCCGCAAAGCGAGTGGATCGCATAGCGAGCGGCACGTTGCACGCCTTGGGGCCGCGCCAGCCGTAAGCTGTCCGCCGGCGACACCCATTCAGGTTGCGCCGCCTGTGCCCGCATGGCGGCACGCGCCGTTAGCGCTTCGGGGTCGATATCACGGGAGACCAGCTCCTCACGCAGGGCGGCCTCGGCCCAGTCCACCCGTTCCTCGCCTACCCAAATCCGCTCGAGGGCGTCGGTATCCATGGCCGCATAGCGCGCTCGCGCACCAGCCTTTCGGGTCTCATCCATTGCGTTTTCCCCTGTCCGTCGGGCGAAGTGTGCCGCCATCTCCCAGGGAAGGCCAGCGCCCATCCAGCATAGGGACACCCGGACCATCATCCGGCGTGGTCAAGCGCCACCGTTCGATACCGCCACGGAAATAGTTAAACTCTAGCGACAAGAAAGACCCGAAGCCCGACCCTTCCGGCAAGCCGAACGAACGCAAAGACGAGCCCAATGGAGCGGCCTGATATGCCTGGGAAATCAACGCGCGGCATAGGGTTACGCCTAGTCCAGGCCATTTGCCTCCTTCTGGTGACGTACGCGCTGTCAGCCATCGTCATCACGTACGCGCAGAATCGAGCGCTACAAGGGACCGCAACTGGCACGCCCGAGGTAAGCGCTCGCGCATCGTTCTGGTTCACACCAGCCGTCGAAACTGCTGCTGCCCCCGAACCAAGTCCCGGCAAGAATTTCACCACCTCGGAGACGCGCTGCACCGCCCCATGCGTACGACGCTTGTGGTGGATCCATCCGTTACTGCCCGACATGGAAGCATGGAGCGTTGATCTCGACAACAACGGGCGAGTTAGCAAGAGCTATCACTGGACGTCACCCTGACGGTGAGCGACTCAGTCAGTCCCGAGCGCCTGATATAGGGATGCCCGCCCATGACGGGCGGGCATCGTGTCGCCGTGCTTCTTAGTTGGTCCAGGTCGCCTTCAACGTCACGCCCGAGAACGCGGCGTAGCCGTTGAGCATCACGTAGTACGTGCCGGTCTGCGGCGAAGCCGCGGTGCACGATTCAGTGTTGCCGGTGACATACGGACGGCAGTCGTAGCTCGACGTCGTCGGTGCCGAGCCGAACTTCACGTACAGGTCCGCATCGCCCGAGCCACCCGAGATCGCGATCTTCAGGTTGGTCGCGCCAGCCGGCACCGCCACGGTGTAGTTCAGCTTGCCGTTCTTCGCCGCCGACAGGCCGGTGACCGCCACGCCATTCTGCAGCGTGTTGCCACCCGTACCACCACCCGAGGAGCTCACCGTCACCGACGAGGTCTTCGTGTTGGTGGCACCGGCGTTGTCGGTCACCGTCTCGCTCACGCTATAGGTGCCGGCCGCGGTGTAGGTGTGGCTCGGGCTGGTCGTGGTCGAGGTGCTGCCATCGCCGAAGTTCCACGCATGCGAGGCAACGGTGCCGTCGCTGTCGGTCGAGCTATCGGTGAAGGTGGCAGTGAGCCCGCTGGTGGTGAAGCTGAAGTTCGCCACCGGCGGCGCGTTGGTCGTGCCACCACCGCCGCTCACCCAGTTGGCCTGGGCGTAGGTGTTGAGCTTGCCGATATCGAAGCTGCCGAAACCCGTGGCTTCATCGAAGCCGGTAGCAGCGGTGTAACCGTGGTTCTGGTAACCGTTGTTACCCGAGGTCACGTCATGCAGCAGCGAGGTCTGGGTCGGGAACGCGGCGTAGAACTTCGACGCCGGGAAGCCGATGCCATTGGCGTTTGCGGACTCGATTCTGGCGAACGCACCGACGAACAGCGGCGATGCCAGCGACGTGCCACCCACCTGCTCGGTGGAACCATTCACCACGATGAGCGCACCGGACGACGAGGCCGCGTCGAAGGCCACATCCGGACCGACGCGCTTAGTGCTGCTGGACACGGACGACTGCCACGACGGCGCTGTTTCGTACAAGCTGGTGCCGCCACCCGTCGCCCACAGGCGCTGGTTGTTGTCACCCTGGCTCGGCGCGATCGCGGAGAGGCCTTCGTTCCACACGGTTTCGCCCGACCAGGTCGTACCACTGGTGGAAAGCTGCGTGCCGCCCACCTGGATCACATACGGCGAGCTTGCCGGTTCACTGACCGAGTAGTGGGTCAGGTCGATCTTTACCGTACCGGCCGAGTTGGCCACGTAGCCCGGCGAACCCGAGGTCGGGTCGGTCGACCACTGGTACACACCGGCATCGCCCGAGGCGATCGAGAAGATCTGGCCCTGCGCGACGGCCTGCTGGAAGATCGCATCATCCGCGGCCTGCGTACCCGACTCTTCCGCAGCGGTCTCGTCTTCACCAAGCGACACGTTGATCAGCTTCGCGATGTTGTCGGTAACGGCCTTGTTATAGGTCGCGGTGATGCCCGCATCGGTGATGCCCGATGACGTCGAGTTACCGTTGGCCGAGGTGTAGAAGATCAGCTGCTTCACGCCACCGGCGATGCCGACGATGTCCTGGCTGTCGAGCGACCATTCGCCGTTGGAATCCGGATCGTTGGCGAACGTGCCACTGCCCACCTTGGTGATCGTGCTGTTGACCGTCGCAAGGCCGGCGCTGGACGTGAAGCTGTTGAGATCGGTCACGGTCTGCGTGATCGAACCCCAGGTGATGATACCGACGGCCGTGTTCGTGGCAGCCGGCACGCTGCTTCCACCGTAGATCGCCGCGAAGTCCTGCGGATGATGGGCAGCGACAGCGGCGGCGGCCTGCGTGCTCGACGCGGGGCCAGGCACCGTGACGCGCTCGGGGTGGTACACGTGGTGCAACGTGTGCTTCACGCTCACGTTTTGCAGGCCGAGCACGGCGTTCACCGATTCGCCCAGCGAGGACGGCACGAGGGCCGGCGCATCATTGGCGAAGAACTCGCGGCCACCCTGCTCGAAGCGCTTGATCGAGGTGTGGAAGCCCGTGGTCGCGGCGTTGGCCGTACCGTCGGCCGAGATCAGCAGGTTGTTCGGGGTGACTTCGATATTCGTGAAGCCCGACTGCTTCAGGTGGGCCACCACGGCATCCACCTGCGCCTGGGTCGGACCGTATGCCGCCTTGAACTGCTCCGGCGTGAGGAACTTGCCGTAGGCGGCGCTCCCCGGCGTCGTCACGTTGCGCAGGAAGGTCTGCAGCTGATCCGGATTGCGCAGCTTCATGCCGATGACGACATGCAGCGGATGGTCCGCCGCCATAGCGGTTACGGCGGCGCCCTCAATGGACGGCTGGCCGGTCATGTTGAGGCGATAGCCCGTACCCACCGTGGTCGCTGCAGTGGAACTCACGGCGAGGGTCTGCGTGGTCGACGCAGGCAACAGGGCCGCCTTGGTGTTCGTTGATACCCACGCATCAGCCGCGTGGCTCCCCAGGGATGTCATCGCGAGAGTGATCGCGACCGTCAATGCCGTCTTCCGAGTGACGCGAAAAGCATCGATCTTCATTGCGTTGTGTTCCTTCGTTTGCCCGTAGGAATGCCGCACACATTGCGTGGCGGCGTTGACACTGCAGGCGCTTCAGCGCAGGAATTTGCGAACCCCTAAGCCGAAACGCCGACTTCCCCCTGTCCATCGAGCAGGCGCTGTTGAGACTTTCGCGAGCCTTTCCCCAGGAACCGGCGGGTTGACGATCGGCGCGTTCTTGTGACGGCGTCCGTATAGGTTCAGTGAAGACGGCAAGGATCTTGCGGCGCCGGAGATGCGTACCTGCTGACGCATGCGCAAGTTATTGCGTTATCGTCTTATGAGCGGCCGCCCCGGTGTCCGGAGTAATGCGCAAGATGGGGACCGCGCCGGCCACTGGGCGGCCCCATGCTGGCCTCACCCTTTCGCTGGAGCCCGCCATGAACGCTGCACCCGAAGACCGCTGGAACAACCGCCTCGCTGCCGCCGTCGGCCTGCTGACCGAACGCATGGATGCACCGCCGAGTCTGGACGAACTGGCGGCGGCGGCCTGCGTCTCGCCTTATCACTTTCACCGCGTATGGCGCGCACTGACCGGCGAGACCGTCGGCGAGACGATCGCCCGTCTGAGAATCGAGGCCTCGCAGCACCGCCTGCGCGCGGCAGGCGGCAGCGTAACGATGGTCGCCATGGACGCCGGTTTCGCCACACCCCAGGCGTTCTCCCGGGCGTTCCGACGCCAGACCGGCATCACTCCCAGTGATTTTGTCGGCGGCCGTGTCGTCGAAGACCGTCCGCTTGCCGACACCGAAGTTCGCGTCGTCTTGCGCGAGCCCTTCGAAGTGGTGGCGCTACGCCGCAATGGCAACGACTACGCCGAGGTGGCCGAAGGCTATGGTCGCCTGTTCGCGTGGGCCGGCGCCGCCGGGCTCATGGGGCAGTTCCATGGCATCTACGGAATCGCGCTCGACGACGTCTTGAGCGTTGACGATGCGCGCTTCGATGCCTGCGTCGCATTGGGCCAGGTCGAACCGCCGGGTGAATTTCGCCTGGAGCGTATCGCCGGCGGCCACTACGCCTGCCTCACCCATAGGGGCGACTACGCCGGGCTGCCAGACGCCGAGGCGCGCCTCATGGCGACGACGCTGCTCGACCTCGATGCCGAGCCAGCGGATGCCCCCATGCTGCACCACTATCTCAACGACCCTGATGAAACACCGGTCGAGGACCTGCTGACCGAGATCTACGTACCGCTGGCGAGCGGCAGATAGATATCCGTCACTGCCTCATGTTCCGCCACATCCGGGAAAAACGTGACACGGTGGAAGAATAGCGGTGCATCGCGCGGCGTCTCCTTGCCCGCACTCAGCCATTCGCCGTAAAGAAAGCGCACGCTGTCGATCAGCTGGCTATCCGGACCCGTGTGCCGGAGAACTGCGCAACGTCCTGCGTCGATCGTCGCCGCCACCACGCCATGCTCGTTGGGGAGGACGCTCGCGCAGGTGCAACAGATATCCATGCGGTATGCGTCAGGTGGCGTTTCATCAGGGTCGTCGTAAGCGATGTTCCAGGTGGCCGCACGGGATGGCGGCAGTCGGTTTTCCTTTCGCCAGGCGATGAAGCGGCGGATCGTTTCCCCTATGCGTTCCTGCGGCCCGCGATGCGGAAGGCAGGCCACGGCAGTTTCCGGGAATTCGACGATGCGCACATCGCCATGCTGGTGCGCCAAAGGCATGACAAACCTCCTGACTTGATCAAGATCCTGCCAGGCGTGCGCCCAGCGCGCCCAATCCGGTTGCTCACGAAACGCCGTGGGCGATACCCCGAGGCGCTGACGAAACGCGCGTGAAAAGGCATCCGGACCTTCATACCCGGCCTGCATCGCCATCTCGGTCACCGATAGGTCGGACCGGAACGCTGCCTGCCATGCCGCGCGCTTGAAGCGCGAGAGCTTCACGTAGCGATGCACACCCATGCCGGTAAGCGCCGCGAAACGACGGTGAAAATGGAAAGGCGAATAGGCGGCCTGGGCGGCAAGCACGCCAAGCGAGAGCGTGTCGTCGAGGTGGCTATCGATATAGCCAAGTACGTGGCGGAAGCGGTCTTCACTCATGGGCAAAGCCTAGCGGTTGCCGCCCGGCTACGCATGACCGATCTTGCGCAGATCAATCGAGGGACTGCATCTCCCCGTCTGCTGGATCGAGCGCGTCGGTGGTCATGGCCCCGGTGGTCGCATCCACGTCGATCGTAAACAGCCGAGGCGATGTCTCGGGATCGCCACCACACTTTTCGTCGTGCAGCTCATGGACATCGATGGACCAGCCGTTCGTGAGGTCTTCGGACATCAGAGCCAGGCATGCCGGGGCAAGCGAAGTAAGGTGATGGCGTGCGATCGCATCGAGGGCCAGCGTCTCCGCTTGTGCCTCGCTGGCGACGTGCGGCGTGGGGTTCGCCACAGCGGCCACGGTCCGGACAGAGACGAACGCGAGTACATAGCAAAGGGTGCACAGGACACGTGGGGTCATGGAAAGCACGGTGGCAAAGTGGCCGGTGGCGGACTATGCATCTAACGCCGGCGCCATCACAAGGTTTACCGACGCCCCGCCAACATCGACGTCGTAAGCGCGGGACCTTGTATTCCCGGCATGCTCCTCGTCCGTATCGAGGCGATCCAATGCTTCCCATTCGTCGTTTACGCGTGTAATCTCAATCTACGATTACGGGCGTAAACGGAGCATGGGATGCTGATCAACCACTTGTGGGACTGGCGAGACACACCGTTCCGCGCCGTCCTGGCGTTCACCGTTGCGAGTATCGGACTGGCCGTTCTGAGACGCCCGTGGCGTGCCCTCTTCGGCGGCGGCGCGCCCTACCTGCTATGGCTGGTCGTTCCACTCGTGCTCGCGCTCACCCTCGCTCCTACGCACGCCCCGCCAGGCTTCAGCAGCGTTGCCATGCAACTACGCGAGGTGGCCGTTCCGTTAGCCGCACCGACAAATGCGTCGGAAGCGACGACAGGATGGGACCGTTACCTGCCCCTGGCGTGGCTCGCAGGCATGGTCGGATGCGCGCTTTGGTTCGGCATGGCTCAATGGAGATATTCGACGGCACTGCGGAAGGCATACGCGCTGGGTAATCACGAGGGCATCCCCTTGTTCGTAGCCGTACGCCCGGATATAGGCCCGGCCCTGCTGGGACTGTTCACCCCACGGATCATCCTGCCCTCCGATTTTGCCGAACGCTTCACCACGGAAGAACAGGCGCTGGTCCTTGCGCACGAACAGGTCCACGCCGGTCGGCGCGACACGGCCTGGAGTGCGTTGGCGCACGTGGTGGTCGTCCTGTTCTGGTTCCACCCGCTTGCGTGGTGGGCGCTTGGTGCGTTCCGCATCGATCAGGAACTGGCTTGCGATGCCGCGGTGGTCCGCGATCACGCCCACGCGCGGCGCACCTATGCCGAAGCCCTTCTCAAGAACCATGGCGCCGCCCGACTACCCGTCGGCTGCACGTGGTTTTCCACCCACCCCCTCACGGAACGGATCGCCATGCTCACGTCCACGCCAACGAAGCTTCGCCGCCGCATCGCGGCGATCGCCGCACCCTTCGCCTTGCTTGGCGTGATGGCTTCCGCCTGGAGCACTACGCCCGCACCGGTTCACGCGAAACCGCAATACCAGCTACAGGCGGATATCGCTACAACGAGTGGCAGCGATGCTCACGTCACCGTCTGTGCTTATGAAAACGAAGCCGCTTCGATCACGCCGGCGACCAAAGACGGCACACCACCCTGGACCGTGACGTTCACCGTGACACCTGCACCGCAGGCGGGCATGCTGGACATCACTATCGATAGCGCGCGGGACGATGCCCACCATCGAGTGGCATCACGACAGATCCTGCGCGGCAAGCCGGGCGAAGCGATGGCCGTACGCTATAGCGAAAACGCCGACAGCGGCTTGCGCGCGATCGACATCGTGCCATCGACAGGCTGTCCTGCCGCCGGCAAGGCCCACGCATGACAGCCTCGATCACTGATGCGGAGGCGATTGTCATGGAGGTGCTCTGGACGAGCGCCCCACGCACCACCGAAGAGATCCTCGCCGCCGTCACCACCACGCAGGCATGGCAATTGGGCACGGTGAAGTCCCTGCTCAACCGCTTACTGAAAAAGAATGCCGTCAAGGCAGAACAGGAGGGGCGACGTTATCTCTACACACCGCTCATCTCGCGCGACGACTATCTCTCGTCCGAAAGCGCAGGATTGCTTGACCGCCTTTTTGGCGGCCGGGTGGCACCACTCGTTGCGCATTTTTCGGCGCATCGCCCGTTATCGAAGCGCGATATCGCGGAGCTGCGCAAGTTACTGGACCGGCTCGAGTGACGCACTAGCCACACCTTTCTTGTAGAAGAGCTCGACAACAGCGTTCCACACGGATGGTGCGACGGTCGTGGCCACCCCCACGAGGAATAGCATGCCCCACACGCGTTGTTTCCAGTCCAGAAGCTTCCGAAGATCTCCCTCCATGATCTTCGCACCTGCCTTGAGCCCCGAAACATCCACCTTCAGAACGGTGACGTCAGCCTTCAGCACGGTGACGTCTGTCTTCAGTTCGGCCACGTCCGTCTTGAGGACCGCTACGTCCGTTTTGAGGACTGCTACATCGGTTTTGAGGACCGCCACATCGGTTTTGAGTACGGCGACGTCCATTTTGAGCGCCGTGACATCGGATGTGAGATGCGCGATCGACGCTTCGACCGCGGCAAACTTCACATCGAACTTCGCATCAAGCTTGGCCAGCGCCGACGTGATGCCCAGCAGCATGTCGACACTGATCTGTGCGGGAACGGGGGCTGCGCTGGTAAGTGCGGTCATGGCGGCTCCTTGGGTGACGGGAGCACAAGTTAGCTAAATGACCTGCGGATGGATGTAGGCGCAGGGCGCCAATCCTTGTAGGCACAAAAGAAAAAAGGCGCTGACCAGAGTCAGCGCCTTTTTATTGAAACTGGTAGCGGGGGTAGGATTCGAACCTACGACCTTCGGGTTATGAGCCCGACGAGCTGCCAGACTGCTCCACCCCGCATCAGAGAAAAAAAGTATAGCGACGTGGCGGGATTCTTGCAAGCCCTTTCTTACACATTCATGAAGAAAGGGCTGCAAAGATCCTTTAGACGCCGAAGGCTCGCTGGCACCACGCGAACAGCGGGGACCAGGTGAAGCCGAGCACGAGCAGTGCGATCGCATTAAGCGACAGCACCCAGCGCGATGCGACGTCGGACGTGGCACGCACATCGGTGCCCTCGACCGGCGCATCGAAGTACATGACCTTCACGACGCGCAGGTAGTAGTACAGGCCGATGATCGCGGCAACCGCACCCGCAACGGCGAGCCACAGGTAACCCGCATCCATCGCAGCCTTCAGCACCAGCAGCTTGCCGAAGAAGCCAAACAGCGGCGGCACGCCAGCCAGCGAGAACATCACCAGCAGCATCATGAAGGCGAACCACGGCGAACGCTGGTTCAGGCCCTTCAGGTCGTCGATCTCTTCGCACTCGAAGCCGGCGCGCGAGAGCACCAGGATCATGCCGAACGCGGCGGCGCTGGTGAGCGCGTAGCTGACGGCATAGAACATCGAGGCCGAGTAGCCTTCCGGACCGGCGTTCACCAGGCCAACCAGCAGGTAACCCATGTGCGAGATGGTCGAATAGGCCAGCAGGCGCTTGAGGTTGGTCTGCACGAGGGCAACGAAGTTACCGATCGCCAGCGACAGCACGGCGAGCACCGCCACCATCAGCTGCCACTGCGGCGCGAGGCCCGTGGTGCCGCCAGCAATATCGCCCATACCCGTGGACAGCAAGCGGTAGGCCATGCCGAACGCGGCGAGCTTCTGTGCCGAACCGATGAAGATGGTCACGGCCGTCGGCGAACCCTGGTACACGTCCGGGATCCACATGTGGAACGGAGCGGCGCCCAGCTTGAAGCCGATGCCCACGATCATGAAGACCAGGCCGAACAGGAGCAGCGTATGCCATTCGGCACCGACGATGGCGGCATGAATGCCGTGCAGGTCGAGCGTGTGGGTCGCGCCGTACACCATCGACATGCCGTACAGCAGCATGCCCGAGGCCAGGGCACCCAGCACGAAGTACTTGATGGCCGCTTCCGACGAGAGACGCGAGTCGCGGTTCAGGGCGACCAGCGCATACGACGACAGCGTCAGCAGTTCGAGACCGAGGTAAACGGTAACCAGGCTACCAGCGGCGACGAGGAACATGATGCCGATCGTGGCGAAGATCGACAGCGTGTAGAACTCGCCGAACGGGATGGCCCGCTCTTTCAGGTACGGACGTGCGTAGATGAAGATCACCGCCATCAGCAGCAGCGAGAACACCTTCAGCACTTCGGCGACGCCGTCGCGGACGAACATGCCGCTGAACGCGGTGACGCTGCTATCCGGCTGGCCGCTCACGACCAGGTAGGCACCGACCAGGAGCACCAGCACTGAAAGCCAGTGCACGGCGCCCTTCTGGCCCGGCTTCAGGAACGCATCCAGCATAAGCAGGACGCACGCCGCGACCGTGAGGTAAGCCTCGGGGAGCAGGATAAGGATGTCATTGATACCAGGCATGGACTAATTCCCGCTCAGACTTTCGTAATGGCCAGCTGCTCGACCAGGCGAGCGACCGACGCATCCATGAGGTGGACCAGCGGCTCCGGCCAGATGCCGAAGACCAGCACGCCGGCGGCGAACGCGGAGAGCATGAAGATCTCGCGGCCGTTGACGTCGGTCAGTTCCTTCACGTGCGGGTTGGTGATTTCACCCCACAGCACGCGCTTCACCATCCACAGCGTGTAAGCCGCACCGATGATCAGCGTGAAGGCCGCAAACAGGGCAATCCACGGGTTGGCACTGAACGCGGCCAGGATGACCATGAACTCGCCGACGAAACCCGAGGTGCCCGGCAGGCCGGAGTTGGCCATGGCGAACAGCACGTAGAACGGAGCGAAGATCGGCATGACGTTGATGACGCCGCCGTAATCCTTGATCTGACGCGAGTGCAGGCGGTCGTACAGCACGCCGATGCAGCTGAACATCGCGCCGGAGATGAAGCCGTGCGAAATCATCTGGACCATCGCACCCTGCATGCCCAGGCGGGCGGCATCCGGGTTGTTGGCCTCACGCACCAGCATGAAGGCGATGAAGATGCCCAGGGTGACGAAACCCATGTGCGCGATGGACGAGTACGCCACCAGCTTCTTCATATCGCCCTGCACCAGGGCCACGTAACCGATGTAGCAAACCGCGATCAGCGAGAGCGCGATGATCAGCCAGGCGAAGTGCTCCGACGCATCCGGCACGATCGGCAGCGAGAAGCGCAGGAAACCGTAGCCACCGATCTTCAGCATCACCGCCGCCAGCACCACCGAACCGCCGGTAGGCGCTTCGACGTGGGCATCCGGCAACCAAGTGTGTACCGGCACCATCGGGACCTTGATGGCGAAGCCCAGCAGGAAGGCGAAGAACAGCCAGCTCTGCTCGGTGAGGGTCAGGTGCACCTTGGCCATATCGGCCAGGGCGAAGCTGCCGCCGGTCTTGTGGTACAGGTAAATCAGGCCGATCAACATGAAGATCGAGCCGAAGAACGTGTAGATGAAGAACTTCAGCGTGGCGTAAACGCGGCGCGGGCCACCCCAGATACCGATGATGACGAACATCGGGATCAGCATGGCTTCGAAGAACACGTAGAACAGCAACGCGTCCGTCGCGCAGAACACGCCGACCATGCAGCCCTCGAGGACGAGCATGGCGGCCATGTACTGGTGCGGCTTGTTCTGGATCACTTCCCACGCCCCCACGATCACGAGGATCTGGGTGAACGTGGTGAGGATGATCAGAGCGACGGAAATACCGTCGACCGCCAGCGAGTAGTTGATGCCAAGCGACGGAATCCAGCTGAAGGATTCCGAAAGCTGCATGGTGCCGGTAGCGGCATCATAGGCAGGCAGGAGGGCAAGGCTGGCGGCGAAAGTGGCAACCGCGACCAGCAGCGAGATCCAGCGGGCGAGGCCTGGGCGACCGGAACCGGCGAGCAGCACCGGGATGGCGCCGACGATCGGAAGCCAGATCAGCAGGCTGAGCAAGTGATTCGACATATAGCTCGTTTCCCTTATTGCCCGATCAGCCAGTACCCGCCGAGAAGCAGGATGAGGCCGAGGATCATGGCGAACGCGTAATGGAAGAGGAATCCGGACTGCAGGCGGCGTGCGCCACCCGCGATGCGCTGCACGAGGCCAGCCGAGCCGTTGACGAGAGCGCCGTCGATGATGGCCTGATCGCCCACCTTCGAAAGACCCTCACCCAGCTTCACGCCGCCCTTCGCGAACACCGCGAAGTACAGTTCGTCGATCCAGTACTTATGGTCAAGCAGGTTGTACAGCGGCTTCAGCGCGCTCTTCGCCTTGTCGGCGATGGACGGGTTGAAGAGGTAGATGTACGTAGCGCTGACGAAGCCAGCCAAGGCGATGATGAACGGCCACTGGTAAAAACCGTGGATGCCAGCCGCCAGCGCACCGTGGAACTCATGCGCGAGCTCGCCCAGCACGTTGTTTTCTTCGTTGACGTGGATCGCCTTGCCGAACCAGTTGTCGTAAAGCATCGGCTTCACGGTGAACAGGCCGATCAGGATCGACGGGATCGACAGCAGCACCAGCGGCACCGTCACCACCCACGGCGACTCATGCGGCGCGTGTTCGAGCACGCCCGGGGTACCGTGGCCGTGGTCGTCGTGCGCATCGTCATGGTGGTCGGCATGGGCATCGTGGCCGTGGTGGCCATGTGCCTTGTGCTCGATCGTGAAGCGCTCCTTGCCATGGAAGGTCATGTACAGGAGACGGAAGCTGTAGAACGAAGTCACGAACACGCCGCCCAGCACGCAGAAGTAAGCGTACGAGGCACCCCAGCGATGCGACTCACCCACGGCCTCGATGATCGCGTCCTTCGAGTAGAAACCCGAGAAGAACGGCGTACCGGCGAGGGCGAGCGAACCGATCCACATGGTGATCCAGGTGATCGGCATGTACTTGCGCAGGCCGCCCATGTAGCGCATGTCCTGCTCATGGTGCATGCCCATGATGACCGAACCGGCACCCAGGAACAGCAGGGCCTTGAAGAACGCGTGGGTCATCAGGTGGAACACGGCGCCGCTATAAGCGGAGACGCCCAGCGCGACGGTCATGTAGCCCAGCTGCGAGAGCGTGGAGTACGCGATGACGCGCTTGATGTCGTTCTGCACGATGCCGATGAGGCCCGTGAAGAAGGCAGTGGTCGAACCGATGACGAGGATGAACGACAGCGCCGCGTCGGACAGTTCGAAGATCGGCGACATGCGCGCGACCATGAAGATGCCCGCGGTCACCATGGTGGCCGCGTGGATCAGCGCCGAGATGGGGGTCGGGCCTTCCATCGAATCGGGCAGCCACACGTGCAGCGGCACCTGGGCCGACTTACCCATGGCACCGATGAACAGCAGGATGCCGATCACGGTAGCCGCATCCCACGCATGGTTCTGCGTGATCTGCAGGGTCTTGCCCACGAGGTCCGGCGCATGGTCGAACGCGGTCTGGTAATCCAGGGTGCCCAGGAAGTACAGGATCGCGGCGATACCGAGGAGGAAACCGAAGTCACCCACGCGGTTGACCAGGAAGGCCTTGAGGTTCGCGAAGATCGCGGTCGGGCGCTTGTACCAGAAGCCGATCAGCAGGTACGACACCAGGCCCACCGCTTCCCAGCCGAAGAACAGCTGCATGAAGTTGTTGCTCATGACGAGCATCAACATCGAGAAGGTGAAGAGCGAGATGTAGCTGAAGAAGCGCTGGTAGCCCGGGTCTTCCGCCATGTAGCCGATGGTGTACAGATGCACCAGCAGCGACACGAAGGTAACCACCACCATCATCATGGCGGTCAGGCGATCGACCATGAAGCCGACGGAAGCGTGGAAGCGGCCAATCTCGAACCAGGTGTAGACATCCTGGTTGAAGTTATCCGCCCCACCCCACACCAGCTGGTAGAGCACGTAGAACGACAGGCCGCAGGCGATGGCGACGCCGAGGATAGTGGCGCTGTGCGCCCCTGCCCTGCCGATCACCTTGCCGAAGAGGCCCGCCAGGATCGCGCCGGCCAGCGGGGCCAGTGCGATCGTGAGCAGGATTGAAAGCGAGAGACTCATCGGATCAACCCTTCATGCTGTCGATTTCGGCGACATTGATCGTGCTCCGGTTACGGAACAGCAGGACCAGGATCGCCAGGCCGATGGCGGATTCCGCCGCGGCCACGGTGAGGATGAAGAACACGAACACCTGGCCCTGCACATCGCCGAAGAAGCGCGAGAAGGCCACGAAGTTGGTATTCACCGCGAGGAGCATGAGCTCGATCGCCATGAGCAGCACGATCACGTTCTTGCGGTTGATGAACAGGCCAGCCACCGCGATGCAGAACAGGATCGCGCCGAGCACGATGTAATGGGAAAGCGTGATCACTTGGTGTTCTCCTGCGTCGGTTCGGCAGCCGGGGGTGCCGGCGGCGGTACCACCGAAGCCACCTGGCTCGGGGCCATCTTCACCACGCGCACGCGATCGGTCGCCTGCACGGCCACCTGCTGGGCAGCCGACTGGTGACGCGAACCCAGGCGCTCGCGCAGGGTCAGGGCCACGGCGGCCACGACACCCACGGTAAGGATCAGCGCGGCGATCTCGAACGGCAGCAGGAAGTCGGTGTACAGGGCCTGGCCCAGCCACGCGACGTTCGAGTTACCGGCCGGGTTCGGGCCAAGCGTATGGGCGTGCATGGACTTCACGCCGATCATGGCCAGCATTTCGACCAGCATGACCACGGCGACGATGATGCCCACCGGCAGGTAGCGGATGAAGCCCTCGCGGACGACCTCCTGCTTGATGTCGAGCATCATGACCACGAACAGGAACAACACCATCACCGCGCCGACGTAAACGACGACGAGGGCGATAGCAAGGAACTCCGCTTCGGCCAGCAGCCACACGCAGGCCATGCTGAAGAAGGTAAGCACCAGCGACAGCACGGCGTGGACCGAGTTGCGCACGGTGATGACCATCAGGCCGGCGAGGACAGCCACGCCACCGAAGAGGTAGAAACAGATGAGTTGGAGCAGATCGGTATTCATCGTAATCCGGGCCCTTAGCGGTAAGCCGCGTCCTGGGCGCGGGCGGCAGCGATGTCCTGCTCGAAGCGGTCACCAATGGCCAGCAGCTGCGCCTTGGTCACCACGTTCTCGCCGCGATGTTCCATGTGGTACTCGTGCACGTGCGTTTCGACGATGGAATCGACTGGGCAGCTCTCTTCGCAGAAACCGCAGAAGATGCACTTGAACAGATCGATGTCGTAACGCGTGGTACGACGCTGGCCATCTTCCGGGCGCGGGGCCGAGTCGATGGTGATGGCGAGGGCCGGGCACACCGCTTCGCACAGCTTGCAGGCGATGCAGCGCTCTTCACCGTTAGCGTAACGGCGCAGGGCGTGCAGGCCACGGAAGCGGTTCGACTTGGGGATGTGCTCGAACGGATAGCGCATCGTGTACTTCGGGCTGAACATGTAGCGCATGGTCAGGCCCATGCCCTTGAACAGCTCGAGCAGCAGGAGGCTCTTGAAATAGTGGGTTACGCGGGACATGGCTCTTTAGGCTCCCGTGCCGATGTGGACCCAGCCGAAATACTTCATGCAGCCGGCGACAAGGACCCAGACGATGGTGATGGGGATGAAGACCTTCCAGCCGAGGCGCATGATCTGGTCATAGCGGTAGCGCGGGAAGCTGGCGCGGAACCACAGGAACAGGAAGGCGAAGACGAAGACCTTCACGAACAGCCAGAGGATGCTGGCGTGGCCGAGGAAGCCGAAGCTTTCCGGGAACGGCGACAGCCAGCCGCCCATGAACAGGATCGAGGTCAGGAACGAGACCAGGATCATGTTGGCGTATTCGGCGAGGAAGAACAGCGCGAACGGCGAACCCGAATATTCCACGTGGAAACCGGCGACGATTTCCGACTCGCCTTCCGCCACGTCGAACGGTGCGCGGTTGGTTTCCGCCACGCCCGAGACGAAGTAGATGACGAAGACGGGCAGCAGCGGGATCCAGTACCAGCTGAGCAGGCCGCCGTGCTGTGCTTCCACGATGGCGGTGAGGTTCAGGCTACCGGTGAGCACCAGCACGCAGACGATGGACATGCCCATCGACAGTTCGTACGAGATGACCTGTGCCGCGGCACGCATGGCGCCGAGCATCGCGTAGCGCGAGTTGGAAGCCCAACCGGCGAGGATGATGCCGTACACGCCCATGGAGGTCATGGCCAGCAGGTACAGCACGCCGGCGTTGACGTTGGCGAGCACGATACCCGGAGCGAACGGCACCACCGCCCAGGCGGCCAGCGCCGGCACGAGGGCCAGCATCGGTGCCAGGAAGTAGAGGAACTTGTTCGCGTTGGTCGGCAGCACCACTTCCTTGATGAGCAGCTTCACCACGTCGGCGAAGGCCTGCAGCAAGCCGGCGGGGCCGACCTTGTTGGGCCCCATGCGGACGTGCATCCAGCCCAGCACCTTGCGCTCCCACCACACGTACAGCGCGACGGTGATAACGAGCGGCAGGACGATCGCCAGGATGAACAGCACCGGCAGCAAGAGGTGGTCGAAGAGTTGATCGGCCATGGTTTACGCCTTGCTCAGGGTGATGGCGGCGCCGTACGGCGGCAGCATCGCAGTTTCGGGAAGCGCGGCGTCGATCCACACGGCGCCGGTCGGCACCGCGGTATCGACAACCACCGGGAGCACGCTGTCACCGATGCGGCCCTGGCCACCATCGGCCAGGCCGAGCTTGCCGGCGTCTTCCGCGCTGACGCGGATGGCGGCGGCGCGGTTGAGCGGATGCGAGTTCAGCGCACCAGCGCGGCGCAGCACGGCATCGCCGCGATACACCGGCACCGTGGCCACGCGCGAGAGCGTCGTACCCGACGTGCGCTGGCCCAGCACCGAACGGACATCGGTCGTGCGCTCGACGATCCCGCTACGCAGGCCCGCCATGTCGTCGAACTCGAAGCCGGCGACATTAAGCGAACCACCCAGCGCGCGGAGCACCTTCCAGCCTTCGCGTGCTTCACCCGGGGCCTTCGCACCGGCGAGCACGGCCTGGGCGGTGCCCTCGGCATTCACCAGGGTGCCTTCCAGTTCCGGCGTCAGCGCGATCGGGAGGATCACGTCGGCCGAATCCTTGAGGGCATCCGACGCGTAGGCGGCGAAGGCGACAACGGTCTGCGCCGAATGCATGGCCTGCAAGGCCTGTGCACCATCGGCGAAATCGTACGGCGGCTCCACGTTGTAGAGCACGTAACCCTTGCGCGGCTGCGCCAGCATGGCGCGCGCGTCGAGGCCACCTGCCGTCGGCAGCACGCCGACGGTGGAGAGGCCCACGGCGTTGGCACCGGCCGGGATTTCGTTAAACGCCGCGCCAGCGGCCTGCGCGATGTAACGCGCGATGGCACGCAGCCACGAAGCTTCCGGGTGGTTGGCGGCGGCGTGGCCGAAGATCACCACGGCGCCTTCGACCGCGAACTCGGCGTAGGCAGCGCGGTGGTCGTCAGTGGTCGTGGCAGCGTTCACCACGCCCGCGATCGACTCGGGCACGGCGGCACCGTTTTCAGCGGCCACCTTGGCGAACTGCAGCAGCTCGGCGACGAGCTCGTGCGGCGGAGCTACTGCTTCGCCAGCGAGATCGAAGTTGAAGTTGAAATGCGCCGGGTTCACGGCAAACACCTTGGCGCCCTTCTTGGCGGCCTGGCGGATGCGGTGGTTGAGCAGCGGCACTTCGTAGCGCAGGTCCGAAGCAACGATGAGCGCGGACTTGACCTTGTCGAGCGAGGCGATCGGCGACGCAAACGGACGCGCGAAGGCGTTGTCGGCGAAGTCGAGCTGACGCAGGCGGTGGTCGACATGGGCGCTGCCCAGGCCACGCGCCAGGCGGACGAGCAACTCGCCCTCCTCGTTCGTGGTTGCCGGGTTCACCAGGATGCCGAGGTCGGCACCGGAGACGCTCTTCAGCGCTTCGCGGGCAACCGACAGCGCGTCGTCCCACGTGGTGGTCGCCCACTGGCCGTTGCGCTTGACCATCGGTGCCTTGACGCGATCCGCGGCGTACAGGCCCTGGTGGCTGTAGCGGTCGCGGTCCGAGAGCCAGCACTCGTTGATCGATTCGTTATCGCGCGGCACCGTGCGCAGCACTTCGCCGCGGCGCGTGTGCAGCCACAGGTTCGAACCCAGCGCGTCGTGGTAAGCCACCGACGGACGGGCGACCAGCTCCCAGGCGCGCGCCTGGAACTGGAACGGCTTGTTGGTCAGCGCGCCCACCGGGCAAACGTCGATGATGTTGCCCGACAGTTCGCTTTCGATGGTCTTGCCAATATAGGTGCCGATCTCGAGGTTTTCACCGCGGCTCATGCCACCCAGTTCATACGTGCCGGCGATCTCGCTAGTGAAGCGGACGCAGCGCGTGCACTGGATGCAGCGGGTCATCTCGGTGGCGATCAGGGGGCCGAGGTTTTCATCGGCCACCGTGCGCTTGCGCTCGACGTAACGCGACACCGAACGGCCGTAGCCGAGCGAGACGTCCTGCAGTTCGCACTCACCACCCTGGTCGCAGATCGGGCAATCCAGCGGGTGGTTGATCAGCAGGAACTCCATCACGTTGCGCTGTGACTTGAGTGCCTTGTCGGAACGGGTGAAGACCTTCATGCCCTCGCCTACCGGCGTGGCGCATGCGGGTGCCGGCTTCGGCATCTTCTCGATTTCCACCAGGCACATGCGGCAGTTGGCGGCGATCGGGAGCTTGCGGTGGTAGCAGAAGCGCGGAATCGCGATACCGACGGCATCCGCCGCCTGGATGATCATCGACCCCTTGGCTACCTGCACCGGAACGCCATCGATCTCGATATTGACGAGATCCGGCGCGGCATTGGCTACGGGCTGCGCACTCATGCAGCGACTCCAGTGGTGGCCGTGCCAGCGGGGCCGTCCACGATGGAACGGCCGTGCTGCACGTAGTATTCGAATTCGTGCCAGAAGTGGAACAGGAAGCCCTGCACCGGCCATGCGGCGGCTTCGCCGAAGGCGCAGATGGTGTGGCCTTCGATCTGGCCGGCGACAGCCTTCAGGCGGTGCAGGTCATCCTGCGTGCCCTTGCCTTCGACGATGCGCGACAGCACGCGGTGCATCCAGCCGGTACCTTCGCGGCACGGGGTGCACTGGCCGCACGATTCGGCCATGTAGAAGCGCGAGATGCGGTGGCAGGCGCGGACCATGCAGGTCTTGTCGTCCATCACGATAACGGCGCCCGAACCCAGACCCGAACCCGCCTTCTGCAGCGAGTCGTAGTCCATCGTGCATTCCATCATCTTCTCGGCCGGCAGCACCTTCATCGAGGAGCCGCCCGGGATGACCGCCTTGAGCTTGTTGCCCGTGCGAACACCGCCCGCCATCTCCAGCAGTTCGGAGAACGGCGTGCCGAGCTTGATCTCGAAGTTGCCCGGGTTGTTCACGTGGCCGGAGACCGAGAAGATCTTCGGGCCGCCGTTGTTGGGCTTGCCGATGTTGAGGAACCACTCCGCGCCGTTGCGCAGGATCGCCGGCACCGAGGCGTAGGTCTCGGTGTTGTTGATCGTGGTCGGACGGCCGTACAGACCGAAACCGGCCGGGAACGGCGGCTTGAAGCGCGGCTGGCCCTTCTTGCCTTCCAGCGATTCCATCAGCGCGGTTTCTTCGCCGCAGATGTAGGCGCCAGCGCCGAGGGCGTTGTAGATGTCCACGTCGATGCCGGTGCCATCGATGTTCTTACCCAGCAGGCCAGCGGCGTACGCTTCCTTCAGGGCTTCTTCGATGTGCTCGAACGGCTCGTGGTGGAACTCACCGCGCAGGTAGTTGTAGGCCACGGTGGAACCGGTGCAATAGCACGCGATCGCCAGGCCTTCGAGCACCGAGTGCGGATTGAAGCGCAGGATGTCGCGATCCTTGCAGGTGCCCGGCTCGGATTCATCCGAGTTGCACAGGATGTACTTCTGGCCCGGCGCATTGCGCGGCATGAACGACCACTTCAGGCCGGTGGGGAAGCCGGCGCCGCCGCGGCCACGCAGCGAGCTCTTCTTGATTTCTTCGATCAGCGCAGCCGGATCCGGCTTTTCAGCCAGGATCTTGCGCCATGCCTTCCAGCCGTCGACCTTCTCGTAGCTCTCGAGCGACCAGGGCTTTTCGAAATGCAGGGTCGTGTAGACGACCTGGTGTTCCTTGGGTGCGGGTCCGACCGGACCAGTGGTGCTAGCCATTGCCCTTACCTCACTTAAGACCGTCGAGGATCGCGTCGACCGAATCGGTCGTCAGCTTCTCGTGGTAATGACCGTTGACGACCATCATCGGCGCGCCAGCACAGGCAGCCAGGCATTCCTCTTCCTGCTTGAGGTAGATGCGGCCGTCGGCGGTGCTCTCGCCGGTCTTGATGCCCAGCTTCTTTTCGCAGTGGCGCACGAGGCCTTCGGCCCCGTTCAACCAGCACGAGATGTTGGTGCAGATGGCGACGTTGTTGCGACCGACAGGCGTGGTCTCGAACATCGAATAGAAGCTCGCGACTTCGTACGCCCAGATCGGCGGCAGGTCGAGGTACTTGGCGACGGCGGTGATCAGCTCGTCGGTGAGGTAGCCCTGGTTCTGCTCCTGGGCGGCCATCAGCGACTGGATGAGCGCCGAGCGCTTGCGGTCCGGCGGGAACTTACCGACCCAGTGGTCGATATGCTCCCGGGTGTGATCGTTGAGCACGGCGATCGGATCGACGTCCTTCACCTGCTCGAAATGACCGGTGGCTTTCATGATTCTGTGTACTCCGTCGACTTAGCGGTCGACTTCGCCGAAGACGAGATCGTAAGTGCCGATCATCGCGACGACGTCGGCGAGCATGTGGCCACGCACGAACGCGTCCATCGAAGAAAGGTGGGCGAAGCCCGGCGCGCGCAGATGCACGCGGAACGGCTTGTTCGCACCATCGGACATGAGGTAGCAGCCGAATTCACCCTTCGGTGCTTCCACGGCGGCGTAGGTTTCGCCGGCGGGAACGCCATAGCCCTCGGTGAAGAGCTTGAAGTGGTGGATCAGCGCTTCCATGTCGTTCTTCATCTCGACACGGCTGGGCGGGGCGACCTTGTAGTTCTGCACCATGACCGGGCCCGGATTGGCCTTCAGCCACTCCACGCACTGGCGGATGATGCGGTTCGACTGGCGCATTTCTTCCACGCGCACCAGGTAGCGGTCATAGCAATCGCCATTCACGCCGACCGGGATGTCGAAATCCATCTTGTCGTACGCGGCGTACGGCTGTTTCTTGCGCAGATCCCAGGCGATACCCGAGCCGCGCAGCATCGCGCCGGTCATGCCCCAGGCCTGTGCCTTCTCGGGGTCGACCACGCCAATGCCGACCGTACGCTGCTTCCAGATACGGTTATTGGTGAGCAGCAGCTCGTATTCGTCGACGCGGGCCGGGAAGTCGTTGGTGAACTCCGTGAGGTAGTCCAGCATCGAGCCTTCGCGCCACTGGTTCAGGCGCTTGAGATCGCCACCCTTGTGCCACGGCGATTCGCGGTACTGCGGCATCTGCTCCGGCAGGTCGCGGTACACGCCGCCCGGACGGTAGTACGTGGCGTGCATGCGCGCGCCCGACACCGCCTCGTAGACGTCCATGAGCTCTTCGCGCTCACGGAACGCGTAGAGGAACACGGCCATGGCGCCCAGATCGAGCGCGTTCGAACCGACCCACATGAGGTGGTTCAGGATGCGGGTGATCTCGTCGAACATGGTGCGGATGTACTGCGCACGGATCGGCGCTTCCACACCCATGAGGTTCTCGATGGCGCGCACGTAGGCGTGCTCGTTGCACATCATCGAGACGTAATCGAGGCGATCCATGTAACCGATGGACTGGTTGAACGGCTTCGATTCGGCGAGCTTTTCGGTACCACGGTGCAGCAGGCCGATGTGCGGATCGGCACGGACGATGGTTTCGCCGTCCATTTCCAGCACGAGGCGCAGCACGCCGTGCGCCGCAGGATGCTGCGGGCCGAAGTTCATCGTGTAATTGCGAATTTCTTCCACGGCTTAATTCTCCCGCCAGCGGTCGGCGGCTTCCGCCCTGGCCTGATCGAGGTCGGCATCGTTGCGGATCGTGCGCGGCACCAGCACGCGCGGCTCGATCGAAACCGGTTCGTAGACAACACGCTTCTGCTCGGCGTCGTAGCGAACTTCGACGTTGCCGATGAGCGGGAAATCCTTGCGGAACGGATGGCCGACGAAACCGTAATCCGTGAGGATGCGGCGCAGATCGGGGTGGCCATCGTAAATAATGCCGTACAGGTCGAACGATTCACGCTCGAACCAGTCAGCGCCCGGCCAGATGCCCGTCACCGACGGCACCACCGGGAAGTTGTCGTCTTCGCAGAACGAACGCAGGCGGATGCGCTGGTTGTGTTCCAGCGACAGCAGCTGGTACACCGAGGCGAAGCGGCGCGGCAGGTCTGCCGGGCGCGGGCGCTCTGCCCAGGTGAAACGGCCGACGGCCTGGCCTTCGACGCCACGCGAGAAGCTTTCGCCCTGCGCGGTATCGGTATCCCATTCGGTCTTGCCGTAGCTGAGGTAATCCACGCCGCACGCGTCGATGAAGACGGTGAAGCGGAAACCGGCTTCATCACGCAGCGCGGTGGCCACGGCCAGCAGATCGCGCGGGGCGACCTCGGCGGTGACTTCGTTGCGTTCGACCTTCACCGTCAGCATGTCGCCGAAGCGCGCGGCGAGGCGTTCGACCAGCGAGGTCTCGTTATTAACGCTCATGTGCAGGCCCTGTTAGCGCGCGATCGTGTGGGTGCGACGGATCTTCTTCTGCAGCTGCAGGATGCCGTGGATCAGCGCTTCGGCCGTCGGCGGGCAACCCGGCACGTAGATGTCGACCGGCACGATGCGGTCGCAGCCGCGCACGACCGAATACGAATAGTGGTAGTAGCCGCCGCCGTTGGCGCACGAACCCATGGAGATGACCCACTTCGGCTCAGGCATCTGGTCATAGACCTTGCGCAGCGCGGGGGCCATCTTGTTGACCAGGGTGCCGGCGACGATCATGACGTCGGACTGGCGCGGGCTGGGGCGGAACACGACGCCAAAGCGATCGAGATCGAGGCGAGCAGCGCCCGCATGCATCATCTCAACCGCGCAGCACGCCAGGCCGAACGTCATCGGCCACATGGAGCCGGTGCGTGCCCAGTTCATCAGGGCATCCACGCTGGTGACGCCGAAGCCGCGCTGCGGCACCGGTGCATCGCCATTGGGACGAATGATGTCGTCGACGAGGTTGAGGGGCTGCGGGTTGTGCATCACCCGGTCGATGGTGGTCATCACTCCCATTCGAGCGCTCCCTTCTTCCAGACATAACCGAAACCGACCACGAGAAGCGCCAGGAAGAGCGCCATTTCCACCAGTGCGATGAGTCCGATCTTGTCGAACACCACGGCCCACGGGAAAAGGAAGGCGATTTCGAGGTCGAAAATAATGAAGAGGATCGCGATGAGGTAATAGCGCACGTCGAACTTCATGCGTGCGTCTTCGAAGGCTTCGAAGCCGCACTCATAAGGCGAGAGCTTTTCCGCATCGGGGCGCTTCGGGCCGGCGAGCATGCCGAGCACCATGAGCACAGCGCCAAGGCCGACGGCCACGGCTATGAACAACAGGACGGGCCAATATTGGGCGAGCACGATGCTGCGTACCTCCGCGCCTCTCTGGGCGCATCAGTGACCGTCGGCGGGGGACGGCGGTCCGGACTAGGGGCGCCGGAGCCCGATCGAATCGATCTAAACCGAACCGACCCGCGACGAGAGACCACAGGGTCTCGTCAACTCCGGTGTACTACGATGTCCTATGGGAGAACCGAGCTATTGTACCAGTGCGTGCAGGTATGCCGACAAGTCTTAACAGACAAAAAATGCGCATTAAATAAGGCCCAAATGCGAGGGACTCGCATTAGGCGCGCAGGCCGACCTGCCACGAGGGAAAAAGCCTCGCTGGTTACATCGTCTGGGTGGGGCGTTCCGAGTTGAGCGTACCCGCCAGCAGGGCCTCGATACGCTGCCGGGCGGCCTCGCTCTCGGGCGACTCGTTGAACTGGATGCCGACACCGGCCGTACGGTTACCTTGCGCCCCCACCGGGGTGATCCAGACCACCTTTCCGGCAACAGACAGCCGCTCGCTGTCATCGATCAGCGTCACCAGCAGGGCCACTTCATCGCCCAGGTTGTAGCGCTGGGCGGTCGGGGCGAACAGGCCGCCCGTCTTCAGGAACGGCATGTACGAGATGTACAGGGAGTTCACGTCCTTGATCTTCAGCGACAGGATGCCCTGGCGCGGCGACGGGCTGGTGGCGTTCATGGAGAGGTCGGATTCCCTTGATTAGCGGCCATCGTAGCTAGCCCACCGGCCGGGCCACAAGCCCAACCGGTTCCGGATCCTGAGCGATCCAGCCGTAGCGATCGAAGATCCACGGCGTGGAGAGGTCCGCGGTGAGCTTGACGAACGCCGGGCCGGGCACGGGGCGCAGGGCCAACAGCCAATCATCGCCATCGCGTTCGAGCGGTGCGCTGCGCCAGGTCCAGTGCCGAGCCCCCTGCCCGTCCGCCAGCAGCACCCGCAGGCGACTACGAGCCATGGCGCCAGGCCGCCATGGCAGCCTCAGGGTGTCGCCTACCGCCACAACAGCCGGCCGGTCAAAGCGCTCGGGGCGGGCGGCAAGGGCGAGCATGCGTTCCCGACTCAGCACCATCTGGGTGCCGTGCTCCTGCACCGCCGCGATCTTGGTGGCCTGGCGGCCGGGGTCCAGGTCGGGAACGATCAGGTCTTCCGGCGCGCAGGCCTCGGTGCCATGCACCATGTAGGTGAGCAGATCGGCCGTCGAGCCCGCCGCATGCAGGGCCAGGCGCGCCAGCACATGGCCGGCACCGTGGTCGGGATGGCGGTCACCCAGGTCGGGAATGACCACCAGGGTCGGGCTCACCCGTTCGATGACGGCACGCAACGCGCCCACCGACGCCTCATGGTGATGGCGGAGCTGCGCCGTGACCTGCATATCGTGCCAGCCCTGGGCGTGCAGCCGATCCACCGGCACACCCAGCCGACCCAGCGCCGCGGCGACCTCGATACGCCGCCGCGCACCCCAGCGCCGGCGCCCCGCGGCACCCACGAAGACCCGCTTCTCGAGCCAGCGCTGGGGCCAGGGGTTGTCGTCGCCATCGGTCAGGAGCACCACGTCGACACTGCCACCGGCGGCCAGGCAGCGCTGGATCAGCATGCCTGCGGCGAGCGACTCGTCATCCGGGTGCGGCGCCACAACGAGCAAGCGTGTCGATGCATCGATGAGCGGCGGCTGGGACACGGCAGGACCGGGGCGCGAAAACGTCACGTCAACGCCAGGCGGCGATGAGTTCGAGCAGGACCAGGTCGGCGCGCAGCGGCCCGCGCAGGGCATCGCGGGCGCGATTGGCGCGGCCATACCAGGCATCGAGCGATTCGTCGTCGAGCTGGCTTTCCAGCGGCGCCTGCCGTCCGGCGGCACGGGCACGCAACTCGTCGGTGGCGGCCTGGGCCGCGAACCACACGTAACGGGAGGGATCCGTCGCCTGCCAGCGCTTCACGACCTCCATGGGATCGCCCCGCCCTGCGGCCAGGCTCTTCAGGTCGTTGCGCACTTCGGTGCGCTGCTTCAGCGCGCCATCGCCGGCCCAGGCACGGGCCAGGCCCGGATTGCCCCCCGCCGCCTCAAGCGCGGCGGGTGCATCAGCCACGCCCTGGCCACGCAGCCACTCCAGCGCCACCTCGCGGGTGGGCACCAGGAAATCGATGCGCTGGCAGCGGCTACGGATCGTCGCAGGCAAGCGCGCCGGCTCGTCGGCGACGAGGATGAGGATCGTCGACGGGGTCGGCTCCTCCAGGGTTTTCAGCAACGCATTGGCCGCGGCCGCGTTCATCGCATCCGCCGGATCGATGGTCGCGACCTGCCAGCCACCGAACTGACTGGACATGGCCAGCCGCTGGGAAAGGTCGCGCACCTGGTCGACCACGATCTCGGTACGCACGCCGCCATCCTTGCGCAAGCCGAAGCTCAGCGCGACCACGTCGGGGTGGGTGCCTGCCGCCAGCAACAGGCAGCTACGGCAGGTGCCGCAGGCGACACCCTGTTCCGGACGCTGGCAGAGCAGCCCCTTGACGAAATCCGCCAGGAACTCACGCTTACCGAGGCCTGCCGGGCCGGCCAGTAGCAACGCATGGGGTAGCGCATCGCGCTCGCGGCGCGCCTGCAGGCGCGCCCATGCATCGGCATGCCACGGCCGGGCGATCACGGCGCCTCCGGGCTGAACAAGCCACTGACGCCGGCGACTGCCTGCGCAAGCACCCCGTCCGGCGCGGCGCTCGCATCGAGCACGCGAAAGCGCGACGGGTCGGCTGCCGCGCGTTCACGGTACGCACCGCGGATACGCTCAAAGAAGGCATCGCCTTCGACTTCGATACGATCAGCCTCGCCGCGGCCAGCGGCCCGCGCGCGCCCTTCGCTCACCGGCAGGTCGAGCAGCAGGGTCACGTCGGGCCGCAAGCCCAGCGCGGCCCAGCGCTCCAGCTCGGCGATGCGTTCGACCGGCTGGCCACGCCCGCCACCCTGGTAGGCATAGCTGGCATCGGTGAAACGATCGCAGAGCACCCAGCGACCAGCGGCCAGCGCTGGCTCGATCACCTGGCGTACCAACTGCGCGCGCGAGGCGAACATGAGCAGCAGCTCGGCTTCGGCACACAGCTCGTTGTTTGCGGCGTCGAGCACCACGCCGCGCACAGCCTCGCCCACGACGGTGCCACCCGGTTCACGGGTCACGACGAGGTCGACGCCACGCTCGCGCAGGTGGGCCTCGAGCCCACGCAGCAGCGTGCTCTTGCCGGCACCTTCGCCGCCTTCAAGGGTGATAAGCCGTCCGCGCTGTCCCTGGGTCACTTGCATCGCTTCAACTGGTAGCAGGCCACGGCCTTGTTATGTTCTTCGAGGGTGGCCGAAAACACGTGACTGCCGTCGCCACGTGCGACGAAGTACAGCTCATTGCCATCGGCCGGGTGCAGTGCTGCCCGGATCGCCGCCACACCCGGGAGGGCGATGGGCGTGGGCGGCAGGCCCGCACGCGTGTACGTATTGTACGGGGTGTCGGTGGTGAGGTCGCTTTTGTGGATATTGCCGGCATACGCCGCGCCCATACCGTAGATCACGGTGGGATCGGTCTGCAGCAGGATGTGCTGTTCGAGGCGGCGGACGAATACGCCTGCAATGCGCGGCCGCTCATCTGCCCTGCCCGTCTCCTTCTCCACGATCGACGCGAGGATGAGCGCTTCATACGGGCTTGTGAGGGGCAAGCCCTCCGCCCGCCCGGGCCATTCGGCATCCAGCGTCTTCGTCATCGCCACGTAGGCACGCTTCAGGATGCTGCTATCGGCATCACCCTTTACGTAGGCATAGGTCTCCGGCAGGAACCGCCCTTCGGGCAGTGCACCGGGGGCACCCAGGCGCTTCATGATCTCGGCGTCGTCCACGCCGGCGGTATCGTGGGTCAACGTATCCACGGCACCAAGTGCGCGGCGCAGGTCCGCAAAGGTCCAGCCATCGACGATGGTGAAATTGCGCTGCATCACCTTGCCGGCTGCCATGTCGGCAATGAGCTCGCGTGGGGTCATGTTCTGGCGCAAGGCGAACTCACCTGCGTGCAGGCGACCGGAGGCGTGCATTTCCATGGCGAGCGCACGCCAGTAGAGCGCAGGCGCCCGCGTCGCGCCACGCGTCCGCAGTTCGCTCACGATCGTGGCGAAGGATGAGCCGCGGGCCACATCGATACTCTGGCCGGCGGTGGGGACCGTCAGCGGGGTCCGCGCAAAGCGCGACCAGTCCATCCACAGCCACGCGCCGACGGCGACCGCCGCAAGCAGCAACACCAGCAAAACCGCGCGCCACAGGGCGGCGCCACGCACTTTCATCGATCAGGATCCTTGGCACGGTTCGGTGATGGCAGCCCCAGCGATGCCCAATGGGCCTGGAGGGCACGGGCCACAGGGCCGGGCTGCCACGTTCGAGCGCCGAGCGCCCGAACCGGGAGGATGCCGCGAACGGCGGATGTGAGGAAGACCTCTGACGCTTCCAGCAACCGGGGCAGGCTCAGGCGAGCGACCGTTACCGCCCGCAGGGCAAGGATTTCGGCCCGCGCCACGCCCGCTACGCCACATTGATCGACCGGTGGCGTCACCAGCTCGCCATCGAGCACGGCGAACAGGTTGGCGGCGGTGGCGCACACCACCTCACCCTCCGGATCGCATAGCAGGCCTTCGCCGATCGCCGGGTCGGTCCATTCCGCCCGCGCCAGCACCTGCTCGAGCCGATTGAGATGCTTGAGGCCGGCAAGGATCGGCTGGCAGGCGAGGCGTATATCGCACAGCCGGACGGCGATGCCATCGTGGGCCGCCCCCGAATCCAGTGCGAGCGGCGACGCAGCCACCACCAGGGTCGGCCGCGGCTCGAGGGGCAACGCATAGCCGCGTTCGCCCACCCCACGGCTCAGCGTAAGACGCACCACTGCGTCGGGGAGCCCATGGCACAGGCGCGCGATTTCCGTGTGGATGGCAGCCAGGTCGGGAGGCGGAAGACGCAGCCGCTCACAACCATGCGCCAGGCGTGCCGCGTGACGCGGCCAGAGCGGCGCCCGGCCTTCCACCACACGCAACGTTTCAAACAGGCCATCGCCGTAGGTGAATCCGCGATCCGCGGCCGAGACGGCGCTGGTATCGCTGAAATTCACCGAGAAGCGCGTGCTCATGCCGCGCCAAAAATCCGCAGAAGGCCCCGTGCTTTGGCCCGGGTTTCATCCAGCTCCTTCTCAGGCACCGAATCCGTGACGATGCCCGCGCCCGCGCGTAGCGATACGTCACATCCCTCTGCCATGAGCGTGCGGATGAGAATATTGAGATCCATGTCACCGCTATCGTCGATGTAGCCGAGCGCGCCGGTGTACGCGCCGCGCGGCTCCTGCTCGATATCGCCGATGATCTGCATGCAACGAACCTTGGGACAGCCGGTGATGGTGCCACCAGGGAACGTCGCGGCAATGACCTGACCGGGCGTGATGCCTTCGCGGGCACGGCCCCGAACGTTCGACACGATGTGGTGCACATGGGCGTAGCTTTCCACCACCATGAGTTCATCGACGCGCACGCTACCCGGCACGCAAACGCGCCCAAGGTCATTGCGCTCGAGATCGATCAGCATGACGTGTTCAGCACGCTCTTTCGGGTGCGTGGTGAGCTCGCGAATGCGTGCGGCATCGTCGTCGCCAGGCGTACGGGGACGCGTGCCGGCGATGGGGCGCGTTTGCAGTACGCCATCACGCGACTCGACCAGCCGCTCCGGCGATGAGCTGACGACGGCCCAGCCTGGCTGCTGTAGCAAACCGGCGAAAGGCGCCGGGTTCGCACGCCGCAGCGCATGCATGAGTGCAGCGGGTGCAGGCGGCTCGGCAAAATGCGCGCACCAGCGCCGCGACAGATTGACCTGGAAGGTATCGCCCGCGTGCAGGTGCTCGTGGATGCGGGTTACGCCAGCGAGGAATCGCGCAGGCTCATCCTCGTCCACCCGCTCGGGTGCGGCCAGGTCGTAGGCAGGCGTCGGCGCGGCCAGATCCGCCTCGAGCGTGTCGAGCCAGGCCTCAGCCCCCTCTTCCGCCACGAGGATCGTCCGCCCTTCGACGTGATCCACGATGGCCGCTGCGGGAGCACGCAGCGCGCACGCCACCGGCGCGGCACCACGCGAGCCCGGCAAACGCAGCGAAGGCTCAACCTGCGCCGCCAGTTCGTAAGCGAGATAGACCACCCAACCGCCATGGAACGGCAAGCCGTCGTCGACCCTTGGACGATGCTTCGCAGCCCATGCCCGATCAAACGCGTCGAGGAAGGTACCCTCCACCGCCTGCCCGGCCGCATCGCGCAGCACGCCATCGGCATGCAGCGCCAGCGTCATGCCGCCATCGGCAAAAAGGATATCGAAGCGGGATTGCGCGGTACCGCTGACCGCGGAGGCAAGCAGCGCCGGATAGCGCTCCGGAAACAGCGCGGCCGGCGCGAGAAGATCGCGCCGGCCGGCCAGGGTTCGCGTGGAAAACGCCACGCGGGGATCAGACGCGACGGAAGATGAGCGTACCGTTGGTGCCACCGAAACCGAACGAGTTGGACATGGCTACCGTGAGGTCGGCCTTTTCCGCCTTGTTCGGCACGAGGTCCATGCCGAGCGCCGCCACTTCCGGATCCACCTCGTTGAGGTTCATGGTCGGCGGCATGATGCCGTCGCGCAGCGCCAGGATCGAGAAGATCGCTTCCACGCCGCCCGCGGCACCCAGCAGGTGACCGGTAACCGACTTGGTGGAGCTGACCGCGAACTGGCCCTTCTTCGTGGCGTGTTCGCCGAACACGTTGCGGATGGCCTTGGCTTCGCCCAGGTCGCCCACCGGCGTGGAGGTACCGTGCGCATTCACGTACTGCACATCCTCGGGCTTGAGGCCTGCGTCGTGCAGCGCGTTGCGCATGGCGAGCTCGGCGCCATCGCCGCTCGGCGAGGTGATGTGGTAAGCGTCGCCGCTCATACCGAAGCCGATGATTTCACCCAGGATCGTGGCACCACGCGCCTTGGCGAACTCGTATTCCTCGAGCATGAGCATGCCCGCGCCGTTCGACAGCAGGAAGCCATCGCGGCCGGTGTCCCACGGACGGCTGGCGTGCGTCGGATCATCGTTGCGGGTGGACATGGCCTTGGCCGAGCAGAAGCCTGCCATGGCCGTCGGCGTGGTGGCGAATTCGGCACCGCCCGCCAGCATCGCGTCGGCATCGCCGTACTGGATAAGGCGCATGGCCATGCCGATATTGTGCGCGGCCGTGGTGCAAGCCGACACCAGGGCGATGTTCGGGCCCTTCAGGCCGTGATAAATCGAAAGATTGCCCGCCACCATGTTGATGATGGAGCTCGGCACGAAGAACGGCGAGACCTTGCGGGGGCCCTTCTCGGCGAGTTCGAGGGCCGTAGCCTCGATGGTGTGGAGGCCACCGATGCCCGCGCCGGCGGCAACGCCGACACGGCCGGCGTTCTCGTCGGTGATGACGAGGCCGGACTGGCGGAACGCATGCGTGCCCGCGACGATGCCGTAGTGGATGAAGGGATCCATCCGCTTGAAGTCTTTGGCGATGGAGCGCTTCTCGTCGTCCGGTGCTTCCGCGCCGGTAAAGTAAGCTTCCACGGGATCGAAATCCGGGACTTCGCCAGCAATCTGCGTGGCGTACTTGGACCAGTCGTTGCCTTCGATGGGCTTGACCGGGCCGATGCCCGACTTGCCTTCGACGACGTTCTTCCAGGCGGTGGCGAGATCATTACCGACCGGCGAGATGATACCCATGCCGGTCACTACCACGCGTCGCTTAGTCATGCACTTGTTCCTTCACTGTGCCCACGCAAAACCATACGCAAGCGCAGGTTTCGATAGGCGGAAACGAAAACTGCGCCATAACGGCGCAGCTTCCATGTCGCTCGGAGATCGACGGGAGGACAAACCCCCGATCGACGACCAGTCAACGTAATCAAGCCTTGACGTGGGCCTTGACGTAGTCGACAGCCTGCTGAACCGTCGTGATCTTCTCGGCTTCTTCGTCCGGGATCTCGCACTCGAACTCTTCTTCAAGAGCCATGACGAGTTCGACGGTATCCAGCGAATCGGCGCCCAGATCGTCCACGAACGAGGCGTTCGCAGTGACTTCATCTTCCTTGACGCCCAGCTGTTCGACGACGATCTTCTTGACGCGTTCTTCGATGGTGCTCATGTCGCTATAACCTCCCGAGGGGAAAAATCCGGCGCATTGTAGTGGCTAAGGTCCATACCCGCCAGCACGTAGCCGTGTCGTAGATAGCACCCGGGCGAGCCCGGGCGCGAAAGGGTGATTGTCTCTCAAAAATGGCCCGGTGGCGACTGCCGGGGCCAACCGGTCAGGGCATGTACATGCCGCCGTTGACGTGCAGGGTCTCACCGGTGATGTACTTCGCTGCCGGCGAGGCCAGGAAAGCCACCGCCTCGGCGATATCACGGCCCTCGCCAAGATGGCCCAGGGCGATGCCCGACAACAGGGCCTCACGCTGCTCTTCCGGCAGGGCGCGGGTCATATCGGTATCGATGAAGCCCGGCGCCACCACGTTCACGGTGATGCCACGCGAACCGATCTCACGGGCCAGCGACTTCGAGAAAGCGATGATGCCGGCCTTGGCGGCCGCGTAGTTGGCCTGGCCGGGATTACCGGTGACACCGACGACCGAGGCGATGCTGATGATGCGGCCCTTGCGCGCCTTCATCATGCCGCGCATCACGGCCTTGGAGGTACGGAATACCGACGTCAGGTTGGTATCCATGATGGCGCTCCAGTCCTCTTCCTTCATGCGCATGAGGAGCTGGTCGCGGGTAATACCTGCGTTATTCACCAGGACGCTGATGGCACCGGAGGCCTTGGCGATCTCGTCCACCAGGGCATCAATGGCTTCCGGGTTGGTCACGTCAAGCACGCGGCCATGGCCGCCGTGCGCGGCGAGCCGCTCACCGATGGCCTTAGCTCCGTTTTCGCTGGTGGCAGTGCCGTACACGGTCGCGCCGTGCTCGGCCAGCAGATCGGCGATGGCGGCGCCAATACCGCGGCTGGCGCCGGTGACCAGGGCGATCTCGCCCTTCAGGGAATGGGTCATGGTTAGGATCCTGCTACAGGGAAAGGGGGATCAGGCCTGCACGGCCGCGTCGAGTTCGGCCGGCGTGCCGATGGCCTTGGCTTCGATCGACTTGTCGATGCGCTTGATGAGGCCAGCCAGGACCTTGCCCGGGCCACATTCGAGGGCCTGGGTGATGCCGTTGGCCGCCAGGACCTGGACGCACTCGGTCCAGCGCACCGGCAGGTACAGCTGGCGCTGCAGGGCGCCACGGATATCGTCGAGCGAGGCATGTACCTTCGCGTCGGCATTCTGGACCACGGGAATGGAGGGCACCTGCCAGTCGATGGCAGCCATCTTCTCGCCAAGCTTGTCGGCGGCATCGCGCATCAGCATGGAGTGCGAGGGCACGGAAACGGCCAGCTTCACAGCCTTCTTCACACCCAGCTCGGCGAGGCGCGCCAGCGCACGATCCACCGCTTCGGCGTGGCCGGCGATCACCAGCTGGCCAGGGGAATTGAAGTTGGCCGGGGCCACGATCTGACCCTGGGCGACTTCCTCGCACACCTGGGCGATCTGGGCATCGTCGCCACCGAGGATGGCGGCCATCGCACCCACACCCGCCGGGACGGCGGCCTGCATGAGGCGGCCACGCTCGGCGACGAGGCCAGCGGCATCCTTCAGCGACAGGGCGCCAGCAGCGACCAGCGCGCTGTATTCGCCGAGGCTATGGCCGGAAAGGTAGGCAGGCAGCGCACCGCCCTGCTTCAGGTAAACGCGCCACACGGCCACGCTGGCGGCCAGCAGGGCCGGCTGCGTGTTCTCGGTGCTGTTGAGCTTTTCTTCGGGGCCGTTCTGGCTGATATCCCACAGATCGACGCCGGCGCCCGCGGAGGCCTCATCAAATGCCGCACGGACCTCGGGATGGACAGCGGCCAGTTCGGCAAGCATGCCGATGGACTGGGACCCCTGGCCGGGGAAAACGATGGCGAGCGAGGCACTGGTCGAGGTCATGCTGGGCGATTCCGGTGGTTCAAACCGCGAATGGTGCCAGCAACCCATGGGCGAATGCACCATTCGCAAGGGTTTGGAGCGCGCCAGAAATGCAAAACGGCGCATCGCTGCGCCGTTTTGCTACATCTTCACCTGGGGTGAAGATCAGTCTTCGACTTCAACCGCACCGCGGGTGTCGATGACCTTCTTGCCACGGTAGAAGCCGTCCTTCGTGACGTGGTGGCGCAGGTGGACTTCACCGCTGGTCGGGTCGGTCGACAGCTGCACACCCTTGAGGGCGTCGTGCGAACGGCGCATGCCGCGGGTGGACGGGGTCTTGCGGCTCTTGGCAACGGCCATGGCGAATCTCCAGCGAAATTACTTAATAAGTCCGCGGAGAGCCGCGAACGGGTTATCGGATGAGTCCTGCGGAGAAGGTTCTTCTTCCTCAGGCGCATTTACGTCTTCAGGCAGCTCCGCGTCCGGGTTCACCGGAACAAGGGGCAACGCCAACAACAGTTCGTCCTCGATCGCGGCCAGCGGATCCAGCTTGCCGTCCTGCTCCAGCAGGAGCGGTTCGTAGCCGGGCGGAAGCGAGGCTTCCTCACGCTCTTCGACGATCAGGCCGAGCACGGCATCAACCTCCACCGGGAGCTTGAACGGCTCCAGGGAACGCTGGCAGACCAGCGTGGGCGAAGCCTTTGCGCGAACGGCCACATAGGCGACACCGAGGTCATCACGACCAAAGTCCAGTTCGTAGGTTACGTCGCCTTCGGGCGAAGCCACCACATCAGCCAGGCGCTTGAACGCCGACAGTGGGAGCTGGCCCTGGAACGAACGCCGCGCACGTACTTCGCGCCAAGCGTCCACGGACGATGGCAGAGTCACGGACATAATCGGGAAATGGTAGGCATCAACATGCCTGAAGTCAACCGGTTAGGTGGAATCAAAAGCTCGGCCCGGCGATTTTGCGAAGCATCCCGGGTTTCGGGCAGACTCGCCGGGAGCGGGAAGTTTGCCGCAACACGCCCAACAGGGGGAAGAGTAAGCGTGTTTTCCTTTGTCTATTATGCACTTATGGTGATCGCAGTCGCGGTCATCGTGCTACTTGGCTGGCTGGTGGCCCACCATCGCCGCCGGCGCCGCCATAGTGCCCTGCAGGACCTGATGGATCAGGCCGACCGCCTTGAGACCGATCTGAAGGACTGCCGGGATCGTCTACAGCGCGCCCATGCCGTGATGCAGTTCAGCCCGGATCAGCCTGCCGTGGGCGAAGTCGAAGCCCAGCAGGCCGTGGATTCCGGACTACGGGCCTTGCTCCAGCAACGGCTGTGGATCCGCGATCGCGCGCCCAGCGCCAGCCAGCGCGAGCTCGACGATGCCGTGAATGCCCTCGTCCGGGCCCGCCACCAGCTCGAACCGCGACTGCAGGCGCTGGATGATGCCCAAACCGCTCTCGACACAGCGGTTCGTGAACATTTCCAGCCGGATCGATAAGCCGTGCCCCAGCCTGACGTCATCCTCGCCTCCACCTCGGCCTACCGCGCCGCCCTCCTCCGCCGACTCCTTGATACCTTCACCCAGGCATCGCCTGGCACCGACGAGGACCCGCTCGAGGGCGAGGCGCCTTCGGCCCGCGCCCTGCGCCTGGCGGAAGCCAAAGCGCGGGCGGTCGCCGTAGCGCACCCCGGCGCCGTCATCATCGGTTCGGACCAGGTCGCCGACCTTGACGGCACGGTGCTGGACAAACCGGGGACGGTACACGCCGCTCACCGGCAGCTCGAGGCGAGTTCGGGCCACGACGTGGTGTTCCACACCGCCGTCTGCGTCATCGATGCGCACGGGGATGCCCATACGCACCTCGATGAAACGCGCGTCACGTTCCGCCACCTGACGCACGACGACATCGTTCGTTACGTCGAACGCGAACGTCCGCTGGATTGCGCAGGCAGTTTCAAGTGCGAAGGGCTCGGCATCACCTTGTTCGAGCGGATCGCCAACGAGGATCCCACCGCGCTCATAGGCCTGCCACTCATCGCTACCTCGCGATTACTGCGCACTGCGGGCATCACCCTGCCCTGACGCCCGCCAGGCATTCATCCAGACCACGCACCCGTCGGCCGGGCCAACGCGGCCCATGCTGGCCTTCGCCCTCGCTTCGTAAAACGCGAAACGACGCCGCCCATCGAACACATCCACCCGCCCCAACGGGCGGATGATATCCACGCGGGCGCACACCGAACCTAGCCAGTCACGCGCATCACGATCACGCAGCGCCGTTTCATCGACGGCAAGGAGCACGGACGCCCCAGCGTGCGCATGCAGCGCCGCTTCATCCAGACCCCAAGCCCGCACCTGTGGCGCACGCCCATGCTTCACGTTAAGCGGGCTGTCGAGCGTATAAACCGTGGACGCCGCGCCGAACGCGAAGCGCAGTTCGGCAGCCAACATGAAGTTGTCGGCAACGAGCAACGTGCCCTCGGCTCGCGGCGGCAAGCCATCTGCCGCATCGCGCCAGCCGACGAAATGCGAGGGAAACGCCTTGGCCTCCGCAAGCACTGACGCACCACGCGGCGAGGCCGCCAGCGCAAGATAGATGAGGCCGGCTGCCAGACCCAGGCCCGCTGTCCCCAAGGCCACGAACGCGAAACGCCGCCAGCGCCCCGACGCACCGGCGAGCACCTGCGGCACGGCTGCGCAGAGCAACACATACGCCGGGAGCGGCCAGTGCGCACGGAAGCGGAGATCATCCGCGAACAGGCCGAGGATGAAATAGGCCACGACAAAGGTGCCCGCCAGGGCGGCGAACACATCGAGCGGCGGCACACGACGTCGCGCCCACGCCTTCCACAGCACCCACAGAAGCAGGACATAAAGAAGCGGCGTGCAGGCGACCGCTTGCTCCAACGGCTGCACGAGCGCATCGGCGTGGAATTGCCACGGATTGCGCTCCACCACCTGGAACGCGAGGCCCGCGCCGCGTGCAGCGAGGTTGTAGATGATGATCGGCAGCAGCCCCAGCGAGGCCACGGCCATGGCCAGCCACAGGCCACGCTGGCGCCACGCCTTGCGGCCACGCGGCATGACGGCAAGGAACACGAGACCCGCAAGCATCGCCATGGCTGCGCGGTAATGGGTTGCCCATGCGAGCGCCAGCCCAAGTCCAAGCACGAGCCAATCACGCCTACGATTTACCTCAAGCGCAGCGACGAGGCCTTGCGTGGCCAGCAGGATGGCGCACGTCAGCGGTACATCGGGTAGCGCCAGCACCCCCAGGCTACCGACGAGCGGCAGCATCAGGGCGAAGGTAGCGGCCTGCCACCCGGCCACGGCGCCGCCCGCGCGCCGGGCCAGCGAGGCGACCTGCCAGGGCACCAGCGCACCCAACACGAGAAACGGAAGGCGCATCGACAGCAGGCCATGCCCGAAAACGGCCTCGGAGGCCCCGATGAGCCACGCCGTGAGCGGAGGCAGGTCGCTATAGCCCCACGCGGGCCGCAAGCTCTCCTGCCAGTAGAAGGCCTCGTCGCCAAAGGGCGATAACGTGGCCGCTATGGCCACCTTGCACGCAAGAACGAAAACGAACAGAACGAGGAATACGCCTCGCCAGCGCCGCATGCGCACCGCTAAACTCGATGGATCATTCATCGACATGGCCAGGCCGGGGGGCACACGCAACGATCATGTCTGCCATTACTCCACTTAACGACGAAATGTTGCGCCACCGGCTCGATGCCGCCCTGGCACAGGTGAACGGCGTGCTGCTCGGCAAGCCGCGCCAGGTGAAGCTGGCCTTCACCTGCCTGGTCGCCGGCGGCCACCTCTTGCTCGAGGACGTGCCGGGCGTGGGCAAGACCACGCTGGCCCATGCCCTGGCCGCCACGTTCGACCTCGAATTCCAGCGCATCCAGTTCACCAGCGACCTGTTGCCATCGGACATTATCGGTGTGAGCGTCTACGAGCGCGAGACCGGCGAGTTCCGTTTCCATCCGGGCCCGATTTTCACCAGCCTGCTGCTCGCCGACGAAATCAATCGCGCGACGCCAAAAACACAGAGCGCGCTGCTCGAGGCGATGGCCGAAGGCCAGGCGACCGTCGACGGAACGACGCATGATTTGCCGAAACCCTTCTTCGTGGTCGCCACGCAGAACCCGCTCGACCTCGCCGGCACCTTCCCGCTGCCGGATTCGCAGCTCGATCGTTTCATGCTTCGGCTATCGCTCGATTACCCCGACCCGGCTGCAGAGCGCGCCCTGCTGATCGGCGAGGATCGCCGCGACATGATGGCCACCTTGCGCCCGCGCCTGGATGTCGAAGCCATCGGCCAGCTGCGTGCCGCCGCGCAAAGCGTCAAGGCGAGCAGCACCCTGCTCGATTATCTGCAGGCACTGCTTGCCGCCAGCCGCAAGCACAGCGAGGTGCGCGTTGGCCTGTCGCCACGCGCGGGCCTCGCCATCCTGGCGGCCTCGCGCGCATGGGCCATGCTGAGCGGCCGCGATCACGTCATCCCCGAGGATGTGCAGACCGTCTTCATCCCTGCGGCAGCGCACCGCCTGGTGCCCGGCCGAGGAAGCCACCGCGAGGCGATCGCCCGCGCCATCCTCGCCGAGACCCCGGTACCCTGATGGCGCATGCCGCACCACGGATGCTGGCGTGGGCGGAACGACGCCTGCCCGCCCTCACCCGGTTACGCCCGCGCGAAGCACTCCCCATCGTGCTGCACAGACGCCGCATCTATATCGTGCCCACGGGTTTTGGCATGGGCTTCGCGATCCTGCTGGGCGTCATGCTGGTTGGCGCGCTCAACTACGCCAACAACGCCGCACTCATGCTGACCTGCCTGCTCGGCGCAGCCACCGCAGGCAGCATGCTTGTCGCCTTTCGCGTCCTGAATGGCCTGATGGTCAGCACGCTGCGTGCCGACACCGCACGCGTGGGCGAGCGCATTCGCGTATCCCTGGACCTGTCGGCGAGCCAGCGCGCGCGCCACGCTGTCCGCATGGATATCGCGGGCACCGAGCATGCGGTCGATGTGCCACCGGGTGGCCCGGCCACCATGGAGTTCGAACTGGATGCGGAACACCGCGGCTGGCTACCGTTACCTCGCATCCGCATCCACACCCGCTGGCCGCTAGGCCTGTTCCGCGCGTGGAGCTGGATCCATCCAGATAGCTCCGTCCTCGTCTATCCGATGCCCGAAGCCATGGGCCCCTCGCCATTCGAGCCACAAGGCGACGCGGACCGCGGACGGCCACGCGTGGGGGACGAACTCGCTGCGCTCCGCGAATACCGTCCGGGTGATCCCCGCCGGCATATCGCGTGGAAATTGAGCGCCCGGCACCACGGGCTACTCGTGAAGGACATGGAACAACCCGCGCCGCAGGAAGACTGGCGGCTCGACTGGGAAAGCGTGCGTGGCCTCGACGACGAATCCCGCATCGCGAGGCTCGCCCGCTGGATCGACGAGGCCCACGACAGCGGCAGGCGCTGGAGCCTGAAGCTGCCTGATGCGTACTTCGACGTAGCCCACGGCGACGAGCACTATCATCGCTGCCTCACGGCACTGGCGCTGCGGCCATGACCGGCTTCCGCCTCTCGATTGCCCCGCGCGTCGATACGGAGCCTCGTCTCGGCGAACGTCCGTTCAACCTGCTGTGCCTGAGCATGGCGTTCGTACTTGCCACGCACGCCATCCACCTGCCCTGGTGGTTCTCCGCCACACTGGCGGCGGTGCTTGGCTGGCGATGGTGGCATCGCCGGCACGGTGGGCAGCCTGTCTCGATGTGGATCAAGCTGCCAGTGGTCGGCCTGCTGCTAGCCGTTGTCATCGCCACCTACGGCACGCTGTTCGGCCGCGAGCCGGGAGCCGCATTCGCCGCGGGCCTGCTGGTGCTGAAAACCCTGGAAACGGAGCATCGCCGCGATGCCCGGGTCGGCGTCGCGTTTGGCGGGTTTGCGCTCATGAGCGCCCTGCTTTTCAACCAATCCCTGATCGCAACCCTCGTGGTCGCCCTTGGCCTGGTCCCTGCGCTGGGGACGCTACGTGCCATCGAAGAACTTTCACCCCCACGTGATGCCTGGCGAGGGGAATTCGCGCCAGCCCTCGTCATGCTGGCCGCGTCCGTCCCACTGGCCGCCTTCGCGTTCTTCTTTATTCCGCGCCTCGAATCGCCACTATGGGGCGCGCCCGCCGCCCAGCGAGCGGTCACGGGGTTGGCCGACACCATGTCACCAGGTGATATGGGCGAACTGCTGGTCGACGACACGCCCGCCCTGCGCATCACCTTCGATGGTCCTGTTCCCACGGGCGAAGGGCGCTACTTCCGCGCTTACACCATGCTCTACTTCGACGGGCGGCAGTGGAGCTCCGGATACGGCGCATTCCCTGCGGCGGCCGATGTGACCGCCGGGACCCCGCGCTTTCGCTACCACGTGACGATGGAACCGACCCAGCAGCGGATCCTGCCAATGCTGGACATGCCCGTTGCCGCTCCCTCGGATGCATCGCTCCAGTACGACCGGACAGCGCTGGCGAATCAGCGCGTGCAATCGACGCACATGTACGATGCCGTCGCCAACGTAGACGCCGTCGTAGACCCCGTGCTGAACCCGGCCCTTCGCCGGGCGGCACTGCAATTACCAGCCACGACGGGCGAGCGAGCGCGCGTGCTCGCCCAGGGCTGGGCAACCGAGTTCAACCATGACCCCCTCGCCATCGCCCGCGCAGCCCTTGGCATGTTCCGCGACGGCGGGTATCGCTACACGCTGGCCCCCGCACCGCTCGGTGCCGACCGGATCGATGATTTTCTTTTCGGCACGCGGGAAGGCTTTTGCGAGTACTACGCCTCTAGCTTCACCTTCCTCATGCGCGCCGCCGGTATCCCCGCGCGCGTCGTGACGGGCTACCAGGGCGGCTATTGGAACAAGCTCGGCTCGTACCTCCTTGTCCGCCGGTCCGATGCGCATGCGTGGACGGAACTGTGGATCGAGGGACGCGGCTGGGTTCGCTTCGACCCCACGGGCGCCGTGCGCCCCGAGCGGGTTAGCCAGGGCGCCGCATCGGCCGCCAATGCCAGTGGTGAAGGCGTATCGTTCTTCGATGGCAGTTGGTTGCGGCCCCTGCGCGACCGGTGGGATGTAGTCAACCAATGGTGGAACCAGGCCGTTAATGGATTCGACGCCCTCCGCCAGCGTGGCATGCTGCAGCCGTTTGGCATCCGGCGTACCGAGATAGGCGACCTCGCCGTCATCTTCGCGGTGGGTTGCACCTTCCTCGTTGCCGCAGCACTGGGCTGGGCTCTGTTCCAGCGACGTGAAGGCGACGCATTGGATGCGTGGATGCACCGGCTACAACGCAAACTTGCGAAGGCCGGCGTGGTGAGGCGTACGGGCGAAGGCCCAAAGCATTTCATGGCAAGGGCAGCACGCTCCCTGCCCACGCATCGAAATGCCTTGGAAAGGTTGAGCGAGCTTTACTTGAGATCACGCTACGCGCACGACGAACCGCCACCTGAACTGGTCAAGCAGTTTCGGCAGCTGGTTAGGGAATTCCGGACGCGCGGCGTGGTCAAATAGGTCATGGCGGCGGTTGTGCCCGTCGCCCCCAGGAGAGTGACATGTCCATGTACAAACCGTTGGCCGTCGCCGCTGCCACCCTTGCGTTGGGCGCCTGCGCCACGGTACCGCAGCCGCTGCAAGGCCAGTTCAACGACGTGACCACCGTCAGTGCCCAGCAGGGTGGCGCACCGGGTGCCAAGGTGCGTTGGGGTGGCGAAATCATCAAGACCGAGCCGGGTCCGCAGCAAACCTGTTTCTTCGTGCTCTCGCAGCCGCTCGACGACGAGGCCCGCCCGACCGCGAGCAAGTCTGAGAGCCAGGGCCGCTTCGTGGCTTGCCGCGACGGCTTCTACGATCCCGAGGTCTTCACTCGTGGCCGCGAAATCACGGTGACTGGCACGCTGCATGGCGCGGTGTCGCAGAAGGTCGGCGATTTCGATTACGCCTACCCGCGTGTCGAGGCCGACGTGGTCTACCTCTGGCCGAAGCGCGTGCCGATCAACCGCTACCCGCCAGGCTTCTACGACCCGTTCTGGGGTCCGGGCTGGGGCCCGGGTTGGGGCCCGTATGGTTACGGCCCGTGGGGCGATCCGTTCTGGTACCGCCCGCGCACCGTGATCATTCGCCCGGCTCCGCCGCCGCGCGCCAGGTAAGCGCCCACGAAAAAGCCCGGCTCACGCCGGGCTTTTTTTTGCGCCACTCCTACAACGGCTTAGCCTGGCGGCCAATGCATCTGGCGACCGGCCAGGAGGTGGACATGGATATGGAAGACCGTCTGGCCACCGTGGCCATTGGTGTTGATGACCGTGCGGTAGCCATCCTTTTCGAGCCCCTGCGCACGCGCATAGGCCGCCGCCGCAAGTAGCAGCTTGCCCAGCAGCTCGGCGTCCCCCGGCACGGCATCGTCCAGCGTGGCGATGGCCCGCTTCGGAATGAAGAGCACATGGACCGGCGCTTGCGGGTTCAGGTCGCGGAACGCCAGCACGTCGTCGTCTTCGTAGACGATATCGGCCGGGATTTCGCGGCGGACGATCTTGGCAAAAATGGTGTCGGTCACTGCCATCTCCTGAAAGGGATTTCAGCCTAGCGATTGCCGGCTGCCAAACGCGTGCGCCAGGGTGCCGCGATCGACGAACTCCAGTTCGCCACCCAGCGGTACGCCGTGGGCGAGACGCGTCGCACGGATACCGGCGGCCTTGGCCAACTGGCCGATGTAGTGGGCCGTGGCTTCGCCCTCGACGGTCGGATTGGTGGCGATGATCATTTCCTCCACCTCTCCTTCGCCCAGGCGCTCGACGAGCAACGGCAGGCCGAGCTCTTCCGGCCCCAGGCCATCGAGGGGCGAGAGCCGGCCCAGCAGCACGAAGTAATGGCCGCGATACCCTGTGGCCTGTTCGATCGCCGCGAGATCCGAAGGCGATTCCACCACGCAAAGGACCTGTCGATCACGGGTCGCGCTGGCGCACACCGTGCACACGGGCGTCTCGCTGAAGTTCCGGCAGCGCGTGCAGTTGCCCACGTCGCGCATGGCGGAATCCAGCGCGGAGGCGAGGCGCAAACCACCCTGCCGCTCACGCTCGAGCAGATGGAAAGCCATGCGCTGCGCGCTCTTGGCGCCGACGCCCGGCAGGCAGCGCAAGGCGTCGATCAGTTCGCCCAACAGGCGGGAACCGTTGCTCATGAAGGTGATGGGTGCTCTTAGAACGGCATCTTGAAGCCAGGCGGCAGGTTCAGACCCGAGGTGACACCCCCGAGACGGCTGCGGCTGACTTCGGCGATCTTGTTGACGGCATCGTTGACGGCGGCGGCAACGAGGTCTTCCGCCATCTCCGGATCATCGGCGAACGCCTGGCGATCGATGTGCACGGCGCGCACTTCGTGGCCGCCCGTCATGGTCACGGTGACGAGGCCGCCACCGGCGCTACCGGTGATTTCCGTCTTCGCCAGTTCTTCCTGCGCGCGCTTCATTTCATCCTGCATGCGCTGGGCCTGCTGCATCAGCTGACCGATTTGACCTTTCATGTTCCTGGCTCCACGGGTTTGATCGATTGGGGAATAACGCGCGCACCGAAGTCGCGCTTGAGCGCCTGGACGAGAGGATCGCTGTCCATCGACGCTTCGGCGGTCGCCTGTGCATCGCTAGCCGCCTGGGCGCGACGCTCGGCGGGCGTACCAAGGTTGCCGCCCTCGGCCACGAAGCGGAACCGCACGCGGCGGCCCAGCGCGTTCGAGACCTTTTCTTCCATCTGGCTAGTCAACGGTTCGACCGCGAGATGCAGGTGCTGCGGCTGTAGCGCCAGCACCATCGCCTCGCCCTCCATGCCACGCAACGTGCAGTTCTGCGCCAGCTGGCCGATGGGACCGCGCAGGTTCGCCCGCTCCACGATGTCATGCCAGTCAGGCAGGCCGTTCGCACCGACCGCGAGGGGACGCGGCGGTGACGGTGGCTGCGCAACCGGTGCGGCCACGGCGGGCGGCGCAGCGGCGGGAGCACGGGCAGCAGGCGCTGGCGGAACCTGGCGCGCGGGCTGGGCGGCGGCCGGCGGCGGTGCCTGTCGCGGCGCCGAAGGCGCGGCAGCCTGCGCGCCACGCGGCGCGGACGGGCCATGGCCGCCTTCTGCCGGCCGGAACGCATGCATGCGTAGCAGGACCATTTCGAAGCCGATCCGCGCATCGGGTGCCATCGGCAGCTCGCGACGGCCGTTGGTGGCGATCTGGTAGTAAAGCTGCACGTCTTCCGGCGCGAGGCGTTCGGCCAGTGCGGCCAGGCCTTCATCGCTTTCTTCGCCGCGATATCCCGGCACGAGCTGCAGCAGTTGCACCCGGTGCAGCACGGTGGCGAGATCGTCGAGGACCCCGCCGAAATCGGGCGAGAACGAGGCGATGCGATCGGCCTCGGCCATGAGCGCGGCGCCGTCGCCGGCAGCCAGCGCATCAAGCACGCCCAACACCTGGCCGCGCTCGACACTGCCCAGCATGGCGCGCACGTCACCGGCGCGCAGCACGCCGCCGCCGTAGGCGATAGCCTGGTCGAGCAACGAAAGCCCATCACGAAGCGAGCCATCCGCACCGTGCGCGAGTTCGGCGATGGCTTCATCGTCGTACTCGATCGCTTCGGCGCCCAGGATGTGCTTCATCTGGCCGGAAATCTGCTCAGGGAGAAGTCGCTTGAGGTTGAATTTGAGGCAGCGCGACAACACCGTCACCGGCAATTTCTGCGGGTCGGTGGTGGCGAGCAAGAATTTCACATGCGGCGGCGGCTCTTCGAGCGTCTTCAGCAACGCATTGAAGGCCGGCTTCGAGAGCATGTGCACCTCATCGACGAGGTAGACCTTAAAGCGGCCCCGCGATGGTGCGTACTGCGCGTTTTCGATGACTTCGCGCACATCGTCCACGCCGGTGTTGCTAGCGGCATCGATCTCGAGAAGATCAACGAAGCGGCCAGCATCGACGGCGGTGCACACGGCGCATTCGCCACACGGATCCGCCGATTCACCGCGCTCGCAATTAAGCGACTTGGCGAAGATACGGGCAATAGTGGTCTTGCCGACGCCGCGCGTACCGGTGAACAGGTAGGCATGGTGCATGCGCCCACTATCGAGCGCATTGGTGAGCGCGCGAACCACGTGTTCCTGGCCCACGAGTTCAGCGAACTTCCGTGGGCGCCACTTGCGTGCGAGAACCTGATAGGACATGCGATCTACCTTGGGGCGACAGTGGATTGTGCCAAGGAGACAGGGCTGGCGAAAGCGCTGGCCCGAAAAGGCGATGACCCTGCCAGCCACACCCCGGCACCCGAATCATCCGCTACCGTTGCTTCCTTCCGGACCTGGCGGAGTTTACGGACTATCGTCGCGGGGGGACCGACAGGGCCACCATAAAGACGTTAAAACTGAATAACTGGCGGAGAGGGCGGGATTCGAACCCGCGATACGCTATTAACGTATACACACTTTCCAGGCGTGCTCCTTAAACCACTCGGACACCTCTCCGCACTTGTACTACCTCTTCACCGGCTTCCGTCCCGGCAAAGAAGCGGAAGGATAACGGCATGCGGGGCCCCGCACAAGCGCCTAGCCCGCCGTGGGGCGTGCTGGCGGGGGTTCGGGAAGGGCCAGGCGCTCACTTGGCCGGGCGATCCGGTAGCCGCGCGCCTCCAGCGTCTCGCCGTCGGCGACACTGCCGTAGTGGTAGAGCGCCATCCGGGCACGGACCTCGCTGGTGTACTCACGTTCGAGGTCATCGACCCCGGTGTGCGATGGGTTGCCGACGACGCCGCAATCGTGGGCGATGAGTTCGCCGGAGGCGCCATGGAGGGCAAGCGCTTCGGGCACGGGCCGCGTATCGCCCGTGAAGACGAAGGAACCGCGCAGGCCCAGGCCGTAGGACGTGCCCTGCACGTGGTGCCGGGTGGGAAACACGTCGAACCACAGGCCTTCGTGCCAGAAACCGCGCGTGCACGGGACCAGATGGAAGGCCTCCCAGTAATTCACGCCACCCTCGGCCAGCGCACCCGGGTAGTCCGCCACCCTGCCCTGCAACCAGGGCAACAGGCCCGCGTGGAGAAAGACCTTGGTGCGGCCGCGCAGGGTTTCGTCGAACCACAGCCGGAAGAACAGCCGTTCCATGCCAGCCACATGGTCCATGTGGGTATGGGTGATGTAGAGCGCCGCGGGCGGTGCGCCGTACGTGTCCACGTAACGATCCAGGGTGTCGGGCCCGCAATCGACCAGCAGCAAGGGCCGGCCATCACGCTCAAGCACCACGGCCGAGGAGCCGAGTTCGACGGCGTGCGCCGCTCCGGTGCCGAGGAAACGGAGGTCGTAGCTCACGCGCGGAAACCCTCATCGTAGGCCTGGACCAAGGCAGGCCACAGGACCTCATCAAACATATCGCCCTCTTCGCGCGCGCCGATTTTCACCAGCGAGCGCTTCAACCGCGCGAGATTGGCGCGCCGCCAGCCCACCGCCGGGCGACGCAGGCGCCCACGGTCGAAATCGATCAGGTAGAGGCCATCGGCATTCACGAGAATATTGTGCGCATTCAGATCGGCATGCCATGCGCCTTCGCGGTGGAAGCGCGCCACGAGGCTGCCCACCTGCCGAGCCAGCGCCTCGTTGAAGGCGCCATCCGCCACGCGCTCCGCGAGCGTACGGGCCTCGGGGATCCGCAGCGTAATGAGGTCGGCGCGATAGCCCAGCCCCCCACGGACGTGCTGCGCCGCGACCGGCGGCGGTACGGGCAAGCCACGCCGCGCCAGCTCCGCCAACAGACGGAACTCACGACTGCTACGGGTGCGCTCGTGGCCCGTAAAAAGGTAGCTATCACCCAGCAATGCGGCCACCATGCCGCCACGGCGGTAGTGGCGCAGCACAGCCTCGCCCGCTGGCGTATCTATAATGGCGACGCCGCCCCGGCCACCCGGCTGGGCACGCAACGCGCCCTGGCTGGCCCACGCCTCAGGCGAGAACCAGCTGGCGTCGACTTGAGCTGCCCGGGCCGCGTCGAACAAAATCGTGCCGCCCGCGGCCTCCGTTACTCGTTGGTCTGTCATCTGAAGGGCCGCCCACCTGGCGGCCACCTATCCGGTAACCCGATCGTGTCCAGTCTAGCAAGCCGCCCCCTCCCGCCGGGAGATTCCAGCCTATGCATCCTGCGCACCTCGGCGATTGGTGATGTAACGCACGTCGTACCCCTCATCCGGACGCTGCAGGCTGCGGTGCCGCAGACCCGGCTGACCTGGATCGTCGGCAAGCTGGAGCAGAAGCTCGTGGGCGACCTGCCCGGCGTGGATTTCGTGCTGTTTGACAAGGGCAAAGGCCGCGAGGGCGTGCGCGCCGTGCGCGAGGCGCTGGCTGGCCGCCATTTCGACGCCTTGCTCCACATGCAGGTGGCGCTGCGCTCCAACCTGCTCAGCCTGGCGGTCAAGGCCGATCGTCGCATTGGCTACGACAAGGCGCGTTCCAAGGATCTCCACGGACTGTTCGTCAACGAACGCATCCCCGCCCGCACCGGCGAGCATGTGCTCGACGCGATGGCCAGCTTCATCGAGCCCCTTGGCCTGAAGCAGACCGAGGTGCGCTGGGATATCCCCGTGCCCGCCGACGCGCATGCCTGGGCGGCCGAGCAGTTGCCTGGCGACACGCCGACCTTGCTGGTGAGCCCCATGTCGAGCCATACGGTGCGCAACTGGCGTGTTGACCGCTATGCCGCCGTGATCGACCACGCCATGGCGCGTGGCATGCGCGTGGCGCTCGTCGGCGGGCCTTCACCCGCCGAACGCGAGCTGGCCGACCAGATCCTCGGCGCGGTGAAAACCGCCCCCATGGACCTCACGGGCAAGGACACCCTGAAGCGATTCATGGCCCTGCTCGCCCGGACGAGCATGATCCTTACGCCGGATTCCGGCCCGATGCACATGGCCAATGCGGCCGGGACGAAGGTGCTGGGGCTGCATGCCGCAAGCAATCCGCACCGCTCGGGTCCTTACTCCGACCGCCGCTGGTGCGTCGACAAATACGATGCCGCGTCACGGAAATTCTTCGGCAAACCGGCGGCCGAGATCCCCTGGGGCACCAAGATCGAGAAAGCCGGTGTCATGGATCTCGTCGAGGTGCCGGAGATGATCGACCGCTTTGAAGCCTGCGCGGACTTCCTGCAGCTTTCGCTGAAGCGTTGATCAGAACTTCGGCTTCGCGCCGTAATCCTTGTACGACTTCTCTTCCACCAGGGTGGAGCCGAGCTTCAGGTTGATCTCGCGCTTCACCGCGGCACGCTCGTCGTTTTCAAAGTACACGGAACGGGCGAGCTGGATGAAGTCGTTATCGAACTCCTGCGCCTTTTCCTTCACGCGGATGCGGTCTTCGATATCCCACAGGCGCTTGTTCACGGCCAGCAGGCGGCCCGTTTCGTCCTTGATATCGGTCTTGGAGGCCGCGTGGTTGGACCACGTGGTTTCAAGCAGTTCCAGCTCGTTGCGCACGTTGGCCAGCTTGGCCTCATCGGTGATTTCCTGGAGCTTGATCTGCAGGATGGTCATCTTGTCGATCAGCTCACCGAAGGACACCGGGGTTTCGATAAGGCTCATGTAAGGGTCTCCGTGAGGTTCAGGCGCGGCAGGTTAGCAGTTTTGCCGCCGCTACAGCGACACGGCACCGAAGGCGTCCAGGAGCAGGACCGCGTTCAATCCCAACACGACAAGGGCGGCCGTAGCGGCCAGCGTCGTCACAAGTGGGCCGATGGTGAACGCGCCCATGATGCGTCGCCGCGCGGCAAATCCGACCAGCGCGGCCATGGGAAATGGCAGCGCGATGCTCAGGGCGACCTGGCTCAGCACGAGCGCGCGCGTGGCGTCCACGCCCGCCGCGACCACCACGAAGCTGGGCACCATCGTCACCGCCCGGCGCAGCCACAATGGGATCCTGACGTCGACGAAGCCTTGCATGATCATCTGGCCGGCCATCGTGCCAACCACCGAGCTCGAGAAGCCCGACGCCACCAGCGATACGAGGAAGATGGTCGCGGCCGCACCGCCGAGCAATGGCACCAGTGTCTGGTAGGCGGTTTCGATCTTCGCGACATCCGGGTGCCCACCGTGGAACGCCCCCGCTGCCATGATCACCATCGCGATGTTGATCAACCCTGCGACCGCGAGCGCCAGCACCACTTCGATATTCGATACGCGAATGATCCGTTGCCGCTCGGGATCGTTCACGGGCCGGGCACGCCGCTCGGTCAGGCCGGAATGGAGGAATAGCGCATGTGGCATCACGGTGGCACCGATGATGCCTACCGCGAGGGCGACGGCCATCCCGTCGGGCAGGTCTGGCTTGAAGACATGCAGACCGACGGCCGCCCAATCCACGGGGGCGATAAACAGCTCCGCGAGGTAGGACAACCCGACCACGCCGACCAGGGCGCCAATGGTGAGCTCAAGACGCCGCGCGCCACGCCCTTCAAGCAGGAGCAGCAGATACGTGACGACACCGGTTATCACCATTCCCGCCAGCAAGGGCATGTGGAACAACAACGACAGGCCAATGGCGCCACCGAGGAATTCGGCCAGATCGGTCGCCATGGCGGCCAGTTCGCTGACCACCCACATGACCCACACCAGCGGGCGCGGCAGGTGCAGGCGGCAGAGCTGGGCGAGATTGCAGCCGGTGACGATACCGACGCGGGCCGACAAGGCCTGGAAGAGCATGGCCACCAGATTGGCCAGCACCACCACCCACAGCAGCGCGTAGCCGTAGCGCGCGCCAGCCTGGATGTTCGTCGCGAAATTACCCGGATCGATATAGGCGACGGAGACCACCACCGCCGGACCGGCAAACGGCGCCAGGGCGGCCAGCCCGCCACGTCGGCCGTCGAGGACGTCCCGCATCACCTGGGCATCGCGTGCCTGCCTGACGTCTTCTTTCACCCGGCCGCCTGCGTTTACGCACATCGCGTTCACGTTCATTACAGCCCGCTTCGCGTGCATGGGGCGTGCAAAACCTTGCGGTGCGTTGCGGCGCGCGGGCTTCGCAAGCCATCGACGCAGCGGGGCCTATATGTGCGGTGCCCCGGGAGCCTCCATGACCACCATCACTCGCCACATTCCCCGCATCGCGGGTTTCCATGCCGCCCACCAGGATGACATCGGCTTTTGCGTACTCGCGGAGCTGGATACCGCGCCGGGCGAACGCTGGCTCTCATTGTTTGCGGTGCGCTGCGACGACACCTTCTCGCGTCACACCTCGCCCGATATTCGTTGGGTCGAGGGCAGCATCTGGTTCCGGGTACCCTCGGCTGACCTTGTCAGCGAATACGCACGGCTGATCGTGAGCGCCGTGAACGCCGCCGGCCAGGATGAGGCGGAGGAACAGGCCCGCGAGGCAGAACGAGCTCGCGTACTGGCGCAGAAAACCCACGATCTCGATGACCTGCTGAACACGGTGAACGCCGCCCTCCCCGACTGGATGGAAGGGCAGCGCACGGCCTAGTTCAGGGCGAGGGACTCTTTGCGCTGAACAACGCCACGCAGCCGATCGTATCCACACGTACATCGTTAAACCGGCTGGCGAGGGCCAGGCGCAGGTCATCGAGCGAATCGCGTGCGTTACCGAAGATGCCCTTCTTGTTGTAGAAGCCCATCAGCTTCTGCGCCGCCCCGGACCGCGGCACGCCCTGGGCCAGAATGGTCGCGCCGAAGACCGTGCCGCCCGGCGCCAGCAAGGGGATCAGGTGATCGAAAACCACCGCCTTCTGCCGGATATCGCCGGCCAGGCAGTGCAGCAGGTACGTGACACCGATGGAGCCGTAAGTGTCCGCATGGCCCTCGATGGGCTTCAGCACATCCGCCACATGCGTGCTGGGCGCATAGCGCTCCACTCGCCGGGCGGCGGCAGCCAGCGCGTTCGGGTTGAGGTCCATCAGGGCGAGCCGCGGCGGCGCCGGGAAACGACAGTGATCCATGTACCAGCCGGTGCCCACGCCGACATCGAGGTGCGCATCGGTGACGTGCTTGTTGTACAGATCGAGGATCCGGCCGGTCGGGCAACGCCAGACCAGCGGGTTCGATAGCCGGAGTACGAGGGTGTCGTAGATCGCCAGGGTGGCCGGGGAATAGACGGACTGGCTGTCGTAAGTCTTTGAGGACGGGGCGGGCATGGGGAGCGCGGGTTCATGGGGGACTGCCAAGCGTCGCACGATGCCGTGCGATTCCTCCATATCGATTGCCGGAAATGTGCTTCACGTCCCCTTCTAACGCGCGTTACGTCGGCACGCTAAAGGCTGCACGGCCTCCGCCGATGTCTTCCGTACACCTCAGGAATTCACCTCCGATGCCGGTCCAGCATGCGCGCCACCAGAATTTACGCAAAGTTCTAATCCAGCTCGAACGTGAAGGCATCGAAGGCTATGCGGAACAGGCCGAACACCTCGGCAACGTTACCGCGGGGAAACTAGCCGCCATGGACCAGGGCGCGCCCATCGATGTCCTGTTCTCCGAACACGTGGAATGGGCACTCCACCGCCGCCGCGGCTGGATGGATGAACTCCACGAAGACGACCCCCTCGAAGCCTGAGGGTGTCGACCGAGCTCCGGTAGGAGCGCGCTTGCGCGCGATCCACACCCCCTAAACACCCCAAACGGTAGCGTGGCGGGATGATTACTCCCGTTGCGATCTTCCTGCGCCTGGCCGTCGCAGCCGCCCTAAGCGGCATCATCGGCATCAACCGTGGACGCCTCGAATGGACCGCCGGCCTCCGTACCCACATGCTCGTGGGTGTCGGTGCCGCCCTCGCCATCATCGTGTCCGCCTTCGGCTTCAACGACGTCCTCAGCAACGACCATGTCGTGCTCGACCCGTCCCGTATCGCCGCCCAGGTCATCAGCGGCATCGGCTTCCTTGGTGCTGGCACCATTCTTTTCGTAGAGCGCGACCAGATTGTCCGCGGGCTGACCACCGCAGCGAGTCTCTGGGCCGTGGCCAGCGTAGGCCTCGCTGCCGGCGCGGGCCTTTACTGGGGCGCCGCCATCGCCACGGGCCTGATCTGGATCATCCTCGCCATGCTCAAGCCGCTAGAACGCCGCCTCACCGGCAGGCGCGACCGACGCCCGCGCGTCGTCGCGACACTGAGCGGCGTCAACGCCCTCGCCGCTTGCGAAACCGTACTGGCGGAACAGCACCTGCCATTCACGAAAACCGTGCTGCGCCGCCAGCCGGATGGCGATGATCGGGTCACCATCCTTTTCGCCAAACCGGTGCGGCGCGAGCAGCTAGCTACGCTGGCAGATGCGATGCGTGGGGTTGACGGGATCAAGACGGTGACTTACGAGGGCTAGGCGACAAACTTGCGCATCAAGACAAATGATAGAAAGGCGGTGTCGATGTGTTCCGCATGAGCTCAATCGCCCCACCCTTCGCCTGGTAGGCGTAGGTGTCAGCAATCACCTGCCGCTCGACCAGCGCAGCAGCACGGTGAAAGGGCGTACCGGCATACCAGCTGTCGGGACGCGTACTTTCGACACCCTTCAAGAGGGAAACGAATCGCGTGGAGCGATCGATCGTGCTGCTCAGCTTGTCGTAGTGACGCCCTGGAATCCTGGTAGATGGATCCCGAAAGTCCTTGGGATCCAACACATCGACGGCAAGCTCGTTAAACATTCCAGCCAAACGTACAAGCTCGCTATCGCCATTCATTGACTCCTCAATCCAAATACGCGAGCGCTCATCCAGCGAATCGTCCACGACGGCGAGCCGGCCGTGATCGAGTTTCAGGTCAAAGGGCGTATCGGTGATGTCCGGTCGGATATCGCGCATCCTCGACATCGTCGCGTCCAGGCGCTGCCCAAACGATTGCAGAGTATTGCCGAGCGCCCAGTGCGTCCTGCTAAATATGTTGAACGCGTTGTAGTCCGGACTAGCGGCCTTTTCTGGCGCTGATGAACCGGATGAAAGAGCGCTTGACGTTTGCCCAGACGTTACTGATCGCTGCTGCCCGATGGCTGCTTGTTGATTTTGCAGGGCAGGCTTTGCGATCGATGTACCCAATCCAACGGCCATCATGGACGGTTACCCCGGAAAACTTCGCGGCAAACGTGGGTAGACGCCACCCCACCGTTGATCGAACCAAACAAAAAAGCTGCTACACGTTTCATCGTCGACCTCCTTCGCTACGGATCGTGAGGAGAGGTTATGCCGCTGATCGACGATGCACGCCGTGGCGTCTTCCGAAATATGCGTAAGGCAGCGGCGCCTGCGCGTGCAGGCAACGACGTGTCGCCGTGTCATCTTCACTCTTCCGGAGAACGTGAAGCATGTGCGGCCATTCATGTGGGCGAATACCTACAACGATCGGCGACGATCGCTGTCTTGCAAGAAACGTCGATGGCTTTATCGTTGATCGACTAGAACGCAACGGTCCGCGTTCCGGGCGCGCCGGAAACAACGATGGTGCACACGGCGACTCGATCAGAGGGAGTATCAGATGACGGCAATGCACACCGCGGCGCGATCGCGCTTCACCCTCAACGAGGCCGACACCGGCTCAACACCAGGCCATGCACACAGTCACGCAGCGAACCTCTGGCACAACACATCCGAGCGAATAACGAGCATCGAAGCCATCCTCCCGACACTGGCGACCAAGGCCGACATCAGCGAAGTCCGCGCGGATATCCATAAAGCCGACGCGTCGATACGAACCTGGATGATCGCCACTGTGATCGGTTTGTTCCTCGGCTTCGCCGGACTGTTTCTTGCCGTGAGCTCGTCGTTCAAAACGGCGCTGCCAACAGCATCATCGCCGGCCATGGCACCGCTGATCATTCAGGTGCCCGCCTACGCCAGCCTCGAACAGGCACAAAAAAGCCCGCATTGAGCGGGCTTCTTTGTAAATAGTGGCGGAGAGGGTGGGATTCGAACCCACGGTACGCTTACACGTACGCCTGATTTCGAGTCAGGTACATTCGACCACTCTGCCACCTCTCCGCAGGGTCGACGGCGGGCTGTGGGGCCTGCCGAGTCGGCAATCATAATGGGTCCGCCTCGCCGTGACAACAGGCTTTTGATGGGGCATGCTCGCGGGGCATTCGGGACGCTCCCGGCGCCCTCCCCCAAGCAGCCCAAGGCCACCATGATCGAGTTCGGACACGGCACGCACACCGGCCTCCGCCGGCAGCGCAACGAGGATTCTTACTACGCGGATGCCAGCCTGGGCCTGTTCCTGGTCGTCGATGGCATGGGTGGCCATCAGCATGGCGAGGTGGCCTCGGCCATGGCCCGCGATGGCGTGGTGGCGCAGGTCACCGCCGGCCAATCGCTGGTCGATGCGATCCAGCGGGTGAACGAGGCGCTGATCGCACGCTCCCGCGGCCTGCGCGATGCTCGCCCCATGGGCACCACGATCGCCGCGATCCGCGTGGCGGGCCGAACGTACGAAGCGGCATGGGTCGGCGATAGCCGGATCTACCGCTGGGCGGATGGCACCCTTGAGCGCCTTTCGCACGATCACTCGATCGTGGAAGCACTCGTGGAGGCCGGCGAATTGACCGAGGCGCAGGCGCAAAGCCATCCGCAGCGCAGCGTGCTCACCCAGGCGCTGGGCATCACCCTGCCGGAGCAGCTTCATATCGGCCTGGCTCGTGGCGAGCTCACCCCGGGCGCCCGGCTTTTGCTGTGCACCGACGGGCTGACCGATGACGTGGCTGACGAACGGATCGGCGAGATCGTGGCGCGCGCGGATATCGCTGCGCAGGAAGCCGTGGATCACCTCATTCTTGAGGCTCTGGCGGGTGCGGGGCGGGATAACGTGACGGCTATTTTGGTGCGTGTCGCGGGGTGAATCGCGCGCAAGCGCGCTCCTACAGGAGCCGCGGGTCCGTTGAAGCCATACGGACCCGCGCGAGGACGCTGTTAGTGGATGGTTTCGCCTGACTCGAGCTTGCGCCAGATGCTCTGGCCGCCAGCGGCTTTATCGAGGGCGTCGAGGCGCTTGTCGTGCAGCGCCAGTTCGTCGTCGGAAGCGCGTACCACCACCGGCCTGCGGCTGATGACGATGTCACCGAGTACATCGCCCTTCGCATTTTCCGCGTTCGCATCGAACACGAAGTCCAGGCCGACCTGGCCTGACGTCATCGCGACATAGACATCCGCCAGCAGCTGCGCATCGAGCAGGCCGCCGTGCAGGTCACGATGCGTGTTGTCGACGCCGAGGCGTTTGCACAAGGCATCCAGGCTGTTGCGCTGGCCGGGATACATCGTGCGCGCCATCGCCAGCGTGTCGAGCACGGTAGCGTGGTCGGTAACCTTGCCGTACTCCGGCCCAAGGCGGGCGAGTTCGGCATTGATGAAGCCCACGTCGAACGCCGCGTTGTGGATGATCAGCTCGGCGCCCTTGATGTAGGCGAGGAACTCTTCCACCTTGTCGCGGAAGAACGGCTTGTCGAGCAGGAACTCATCCTGGATACCCGTGACCTCGCGAGCGCCCTCGTCGATGGCGCGCTCCGGGTTGAGGTAGGTATGGAAGTGGTTGCCACTGGGGCGGCGGCCGATCAGTTCCACCGCACCGATTTCAATCAGGCGATGGCCAAGATGCGCTTCAAGGCCCGTGGTTTCGGTATCGAGGACGATCTGCCTCATGCCACCTTCCCCTTCTCCTTGAACACGATGGCCTGGTCACGCGCGGCGACGTCCACACGCTCGTTTTCCTCGTGGCCGTTGTGGCCCTTCACCCATTCCCACGTCACGGTATGAACCTGCGCGGCGGTATCAAGACGAACCCAGAGATCCTGGTTCTTCACCGGCTTCTTGTCGGCGGTCATCCAGCCATTGCGACGCCACTTGGGTACCCACTCCTGGAGGCCCTGCATGACGTACTTGGAGTCGGTCATGAGGTGCACCTTACACGGGCGCGTCAGCGCTTCGAGCGCCGAGATCGCACCCATCAGCTCCATGCGGTTGTTGGTGGTATCGGCTTCGCCGCCCGAAAGCATCTTCTCGATGCCCTTGGTACGCAGGAGGGCGGCCCAGCCGCCGGGGCCGGGGTTACCCAGGCAGGCGCCGTCGGTAAACGCTTCAACAAGATCAGTCATGGAGCTCTTCAACGAATGTGTTCACGGGCGTGGCGGCGCGCGCCGGAGGCGAACGTGCCGGGCACGGGTGCGGGCACCTCGGCCACGCGGGGCCGCAAGGGTACAGCCGCCGGGCGTTTTTTGCGCGCCACGAGGAGGTAACCGCCGCCGATGAGCGATTCGCCCATGGTGGCGCCACCGGCGCGCGGCCAGGCGCTGCCCAGCCGGCGCGGCATCGATAGTTCGAAATCGTCGCGGACCAGGCGCTGGCTCCACCACCACGGCCAGGTCAGGCGCGGGCGGGTGCCACGGGATTGCCGCGCCACCCAGGGCGACCACAAGCCAAGGGGATGGATGCCGGTAATGGCGATCATGCCGCCGGGCTCGAGGACCCGGATGGCCTCGTCAAGCAGGTTGTCCTGGCGGGCGGTCGTTTCCAGCGCATGGCGCAGCAAGACCACCCCGAAGGCCTCATCGGTGAAAGGCAGCGGCTCGAGGCCGCTCCCCAGCACATCCCCCTCCAGACGGGCTCCGGTGACGCGTACCGTCGCCCAGTGGCCCAGGAGCGGAATCGCCGGCGCCTCGGCGCCCAGTGCGGCCGTCAGGTGCAAACCATGGTCGCCCGTGCAGCGGTTGAGCAAGGGGGCGAGCACACGGTTTTCGTCCGCAATCAGCTTGCGGAGGTGGGGCGTCGCATAGATGTCGGAGACGAGGCCAGCCATGTGTGATCAGTGTAGTGAGGTTGAACCCCGGCCGCACGGGTTAACAACTCACTAACGAGCGGGAAATACCCGGCTGATATAGTCCGGCCGCCCCTGCCCCGCCTCCCGCGCGGGTGGCGGCCAAATCCTGGGTGTTCGCGCCCTATCGACGTCACGGAGTCCGCCCGATGCATTGGGTTCCCGTCGCGGCCTTGAGCGACAACTACATCTGGCTGGTCGCCGATGACGAGGGCAATGCTTTCGTCGTGGATCCCGGTGAAGCCGCCCCTGTCGAAGCTGCGCTGAAAGCGCGCGGCTGGACGCTGCGCGCGATCCTGCTCACGCACCACCACAACGACCACATCGGTGGCGTGTTCGACCTCGTGCGCGACCACGATGTGGAGGTGTATGCGCCGCTCGATACGCGCATTCCTTATAAGACCCAGATCGTGGGTGATGGCGATACGGTCACCCTTGAGTCGCCCGAAGCCACGTTCACGGTGCTGGACGTGCCCGGCCACACGAAGACGCACATCGCCTATGCCGGCGAAGGCTTCCTCTTCTGTGGCGACACGTTGTTCAGCGTGGGCTGCGGCCGTCTTTTCGAAGGCACCGCCGAGCAGATGCTCGCCGCGATGGACAAGTTCAGCCATCTGCCGCCGGAGACCCTGGTCTGCTGCGCGCACGAATACACCGCGGCCAATATCCGTTTCGCGCTCAGCGTCGATCCGGACAACGGCCCGCTGCGCCGCCGTCAGGATGAGGTGGCGCGCCTGCGTGAGGAGGGGCGCCCCAGCGTGCCCAGCCACCTCGCCGATGAGCTCGCCACCAACCCCTTCCTGCGCGTAGACAGCGAGGCGATCGCCCGCTGGACCGAGGCCCACGGCAAGGAACACGCCACGCGGGTGGAACGCTTTGCAGCGCTCCGCTCGGCCAAGGACACCTTCGCCGCATGAACGTATTGGTCCGACGGCTTTTGCCGACTCTTATGCCGTTGCTGCTTACCGCGTGCGCCGGAACGACGCCTCGTCCGTCCGCACCGATGGCCCCGCCGCCCGCACCGACCACCGTCGATACGGTGGAGAACGTGAATATGTCACCCAAGCTGGCGCGCCCCGCGCAGCCGGCGGATTTCTGGGGTGACATGCGCGACAGCTTCGCCATGCCGGGCTGCGAGGCCGATCCGCAGGTGATGGCGTGGGCCCATACCTACACGCGCATGCCCAATCGTTTCGAGCAGCAGGTGAATGAAGTACTGCCGCTCATCGTGTACGCACACAAGTCGGCGATGAAGCACAGCGTCGCGGGTGAATTCGCCCTGCTGCCGTGGGTGGAAAGCCAGTACCGCCACGTGCCCGGCGTCAAAAACCGCCCGGCCGGCATGTGGCAGATCATGCCGCAAACCGCACGCACGCTCGGCCTGCGCGTGGACAAGAATTACGACGAACGCCTGGACATCACCAAGTCCACCGAGTCGGTCATGTCGATGATGCGCCGTTATTACGACGATCTCGGCGACTGGCGCCTGGTGGATGTCGCCTACAACGCGGGCGAATTCGGGCTGAAGAAGACGATCGACAAGCACGGCGGCCCGACGGATGACGACGGCCTGCCCGATGTGCCGATGAAGGCGAATACCCGGGAACACCTGGTCAAGCTGATGGCCATGGCTTGCATCATCCGCGACCCGGCCCGCTTCAATGTCCAGTTACCGAAGCAGGATCGTGATGACGCCTTGCAGGTCGTGAAAGTGGATAGCCCGCAATCGCTTGCCCAGGCCGCGAAACAGTCGGGCTTGTCGATGAACGACCTGCGCGACTTCAATCCGGCCTTCCGCACGACGAAGGGCACGATCACCAACACCCTGCTGCTGCCGAAGTCAGCTGCGGACCAGTACAACCTCGGACCGGTCGATCCGGTCGCTGATGTGCCTGCCGCCGCCGATGACGTGGCGGACGCTGCGCCAGCGAAGGCAACCAAGGCATCGAAGAAGTCGAAATCGGTAGCCAAGGCCAGCACCACCAAGGGCAAGGCCAAAGCGGTAACGAAGGGCGACGATGCAAAGCTCATCGCCTACAAGGTGAATAACGGCGAATCGCTGTGGACCATCGCGCGCCGGCACCAGGTGAGCGTCGAGCAGATCATGAAGTGGAACGATCTCGACACCGCGGCGGTCAAGCCCGGCCAGGTACTCAAGCTCACCGCCTCGCGCTAAAGCAGCTGCTGTGTGCATCAGACTTGGGCTGATGCACCACCCTCCTTCGCCTACGCGCCTTCATGGCGTGCGCCCACATACGCATACGGCCAGCTCACGCATCCTTTCCTGGCGCTAGAGGACTTTCCCTCTGGTGCATAACCCTCAGAAAAGGAGCAGAACCATGGGTCAGGACTTGCCGCGCTTTGTGCACTTCGAAGCCGAATCGTATGCCGTCGACTACCCGGCATCGGGCCAGGTGAAGCCAGCAACGCCGAAGGTGGAGCAGCTCACCGATGTGGAACTCAACGCCGTCACCGGTGACTGAGTGACTGCAGGGGCGGCACGCCCGCCCCTGCTTGCTCGCAAGGAAGCACGACCATGATTCCGTTCGAACGGGACGTCCCCATCGCCGATGCGATGGCACGCGTCGCTGACACCATTCATCGCCATGGCCTGCACGCCGTCTCCGCCACCTTCGGCGACGCGCTATGCACGGTCGAGGTCGAATTGCGCCGCGCCGACGGCACGACCGTCGCGACGGGGCACGGCAAGGGCAACCCGACCACCGCGAGGGTCGGGGCCATGTTTGAAGCGCTGGAACACTACCTAAGCCTGTTCCATCCCGAGGCGTTCCGCTGCACCCCCATCCCCGTGGATGCCGTGTGCGAAGGCCTGGGAGAAGGGATCGATGCCCTGCTACGTGCACAGGCAGGGCGCGCCGTGGGGTGCCGCATGTATCGGCATCTTATCGATGGCACAGCGGCCTACATACCGCTTGCGTTGGCGCAACCGCGCTACGTTCGCCAGGCACACCCGCGCGACACGTTCGATTACCACGGCCTGGAGCGCTATGCCTCCAACAGCGGTACGGCGATTGGCTCGACAGATGCCGAGGCCAGCTTGCACGCGATTAATGAATGCATCGAACGTGATGATGTCTCTCGCTGGCTCCATGCCCACTTCCACACCCTGAGCGATGCGCCGCTGCGTCTCGTTGCACGCGCGACATGCGATGCGGCCATGGAATACGCGTGGCGAGCTGCCGAAGCCGCTCTCGACGATGACATCATCCTGGTGGATGTCGGACGGCATGCGGGGACCACGAGCCGAATGGCGTTCTCGGCGCATTGGCCTCATGACGTGCATCTGTACGGCGCAGGAAGCTCGATGTGCCCCGCGCACGCGAGCGAGCGCGCACTGGCGGAACTGGTGCAACAAGCGATTCGCTCAAAGGGCACGCCGCTCATGGACGCCTATGCGCAACAGGTGGTGGCGCGCGTGGAAGCCTGGCCCCGCCTTGCGCGCGCCTGCCGGGCAGACCTGCCGCTACGGCTACGTGATGCTGCTGTTATTCAGGTGGGCGCCGGGGAAAGGCTCGCCTGGCAAGCGCCTGCGGTCATGCTGCAACAGACGACGGCCGCACTGGCCGCCGAGGGCTACGCGCCTATGGCCTGCATGATCCCCACGGGTGGAGAGGTGTCGCTATGCAGCGTCATCATCCCTGGGTTCTCACGTTACTACCTGGTGGGCAATGGCATCCCCGTGGCGCCCCACTAGGGCGCCACGGATAACACCGCTTATCGTGGTACGGCTTACAGCTGCACGACATCCCACTCTTGTACGTCGGGCGAGATGTCTTTGTCGTAATCCACGCCCTTGGCTTCGAAGCCAAAGAGCTTGATGAACTCGTGCTTGTAGCCGGCGTAGTCGGTCTCAGCGAACAGGTTCGCCGTGGTCACCTTCGGCCAGAGGGCCTTGCACTCGGCCTGCACATCGTCGCGCAGCTCCCAGTCGTCCAGACGCACGCGGCCTTCCGGATCGGTCTCGGCCGGCTTGCCATCGGTACGGTAGAGGCGATCGTGGAACAGACGGTTGATCTGCTCGATGCAGCCTTCGTGGAGGCCCTTGGCCTTCATGATCTTGAAGACCATGGAGACATAGAGCGGAATCACCGGAATGGCGGAGCTGGCCTGCGTCACGACCGACTTCAGCACGCCCACGTACGAGCGCAGGTGGAGACCCGCATGGCGTGCGCCCAGTTCGTGCGCCGTACGCTCAAGGTGCTCCTTGGCGAGGCCCAGGGTGCCACGACGGTACATGGGCCACGTCGTCTCCGTGCCGATGTAGCTGTACGCGATGGTCGTGGCGTGGTCGGCGAGCACACCCGCCTTCGCCAGCGCGTCGATCCACAGCGCCCAATCCTCGCCACCCATGACGGTGACGGTGTCTTTCTTTTCCTGCTCGGTGGCGGGCTCGACCGTGGCTTCGACCACTTCGTTCTTGTTGGTGTCGACCGACGAAGCCTTGAATACTTCGCCCACGGTCTTCAGCGCCGAACGCACGACGGTGCCCGGCTCGCCCATCGTCGTGCCCTCCGGCAGCTTGCGCACGGGCGAGGCCAGCGAATAGACGACGAGATCGACCTTGCCGCCCATCTCGTTCTTGATGATCTCGATGACCTTGTCGCGCGTCTCGTTGGCGAACGCATCGCCATTGATCGACTTCGCGAAAAGGCCGGCCTTGCGCGCAAGCTTGTCGAAGGCGAAGGCGTTGTACCAGCCAGCGGTACCCGTTTTGGTTTCGCTGGAGGGCTTCTCAAAGAACACGCCAAGGGTATCGGCGCCCTGGCCAAACGCAGCCGTGATGCGCGACGCCAGGCCGTAGCCGGTGGAGGAACCAATGACCAGCACCTTCTTCGGGCCCTGGGCGAAGGTGCCGCTGGCCTGGGTGATGGCGATCTGCTCTTCGACGTTCTTCTCGCAGCCGACCGGATGGGCGGTGGTGCAGATGAAGCCACGAACCTTGGGTTGAATGATCACGGGTTGTCCCTTTGACGCGATAAGACCGCCATTCTAAATCGGGATGCGGTCCATGCGCTCCCGCATGTTGCGGGGCAAAAAAAACCCGCCGGCGAGGGCGGGTTTTTCGTGGGCCGGAACGCGCCTGGCTTAGAGGCGATCGTTCGCGACCGTGATCTTTGCCTTGGCGCGCAGGGCGTCCACGTATTCCAGAGTGACGGCGCGCGCCATGGCGTCCATCATCTGGCCACGCAGGGCACCACGGGTGGCCTTCTCGACCTTGGCGGGGTCACCGTCGGTGACCTTGTCTACGGCGACCACGGCATAGGTGCCATTGCCCACATCGACGGCGGTCCACGAAGGCTTGCCATCCACCGGGTGCGGCAGCGAGAACAGCTCGCGCAGGATCGCCGGCGGCACGTCCTTCACGTCGCCCAGCTTGCTGCGGGTAAGACCCGTGGCGGTCTGCACCGGTGCCTTGGCAAGGGCCGCGGCGTCGCCGCCCTTGGCCAGCTGTGCGATCAGCTCGTCAGCCTGCTTCTTCGACTGGGCGTCCACGCGCTCGTCGAGGATGCGCTGGCGGATGACTTCCTTGACGCTGGCGAGATCCTGCGGGGCAGCCGCATTGTGCTTGGCAAGGTGCATGACGATGGCATCGCCCTGCCCAACCTGCACGAGCGACGAGTTGTTGCCCTGGTTCAGCACGTCATCGGCAAACGCGGCCTGGATGAACTTCGGATCCTGCGGAATGCCTTCGCCGCCCTTGTGGCCGAACAGCGGGCTCGTCTTGATCTCGAGGCCCAGTTCCTTCGCGGCCGCATCGAGCGAACCCGGGTTGCGCTCGGCGAGGTCGGCGAGCTGGCCGGCCTTCTCGTTGTAGAGGCGCTCACCCTCGGCCTTGGTCCAGTCACCGGCCAACTGGCCGCGGACTTCTGCGAACGGCTTGGCATCACCTTCGCGCGCATCGCGCAGCCAGATGATGTGGTAGCCCTCGTCCGGCGAAAGGATCGGCTCCTTGCTGACTTCACCCTTCTTCATGGCGAACAGCGCGGCATCGAAGGCCGGGTTGGTCACGCCCTTTTCGAGCCAGCCGAGATCGCCGCCCGTACGCTTGGAGCCCAGATCGTCCGAGTTCTCGGCGGCGAGCTTCGCGAAGTTCTCCGGCGTAGCTTCGGCGGCGATCTTCTTCGCCTTCTCGAGCGCGGCCTTCTGCTGGTCGGGCGTCGCGTTCTTCGGCACGTTGATGAGGATGTGCGACGCCATGCGCTGCTCGGGCTGGGCGTAGCGCTGCTTGAACTTGTCGTAGTACTCGTGGAGCTGCGCATCGGTGGGCTCGCCCACCTTCAGATCTGCCTGCTTCACTTCGAGGTACTGCACGGAGACCTGCTCCGGCGTGGTGTAGTCCGCGATGTGGGACTTGTAGAACGTGTCGATGTCGTTGTCAGCCACGTTCGTGTCGGCCAGCACCGGGCGCGGCAGGCTGACGAAACGAACGTCGCGCTGCTGGTCGTGCAGGCGGAAGAAGTTATCGATATCCGCATCGCTGACCAGCGTGGTGGCCGAAATGGCCTCCGGCAGCATCTGCGTTGCCAGGCTGGAGCGGATCTTGGCTTCGTACATCGCCGGCGTCATGCCCTGCGAGGCGAGCACGGCGCGGTAGGTGCCCGGATCGAAGCGGCCATCGACCTGGAAGCCCTGGTCGGTGCCAATCGTGTCGCGCACAGCCAGATCGGAGACGGCGAGGCCGAGATCCGTGTTGGCCTTCTGCAGGAGCACCTGGTTGATCATGCCTTCCAGGACCTGCTGCTTGATCTCGGGCTTTTCGAGATCGGCCACCGTGTACGGCGAGTTCGGATTAGCCGCGAGCTGCTGGCGCAGTTCGGTCAGGCGGTTCTGCCAATCCTGCTGCGAGATCTCGTGATCGTCGACCTTGGCTACGAACGTATCCTGGTGCGAGACGAAATACGACTCGATGCCGAAGAAGGCGACGGCGAAGACGCAGATGCCAAGGACGATGGCAGCGGGCCAACCGTGGATCTTGTTACGCAGGGCTTGCAGCATGATGCGACTCGCACAGGTGGCACCGGCAAACCGTTGCCGGCGGTAGATAAAACAAAGGCGCCACACGGGCGCCTTTGCAGGACGATTGGCGGAGTGGACGGGACTCGAACCCGCGACCTCCGGCGTGACAGGCCAGCATTCTAACCGACTGAACTACCACTCCACTTCCCGTTGGTGGGTGCTGAGGGGATCGAACCCCCGACCAGCGCCGTGTAAAGGCGACGCTCTACCGCTGAGCTAAGCACCCGGCAACGGTAAGCCGTTTAGTTTACGTGATCCTTGAGCGCCTTACCAGCGGTAAAGGCCGGAACCTTCGACGCCGGGATCTTGATCTCTTCGTTCGTGCGCGGGTTGCGGCCCGTGCGAGCGGCGCGGCTGCGCACCTTGAACGTGCCGAAGCCCACGATGGCGACGTCGCCGCCGCTCTTCAGGCCTTCCTTCACCGCTTCGATGAAAGCCTCGAGCGCGCGGCCGGCATCGGCCTTCGACAGCTCGGACTTCTCAGCAATAGCAGCGACGAGTTCGGTTTTGTTCATTACGTGACTCCCTAAAGGTAATTCGGAACGCCGGACGGCGATCCCGGACGAAAATACGTCAGGTCAACGGACCTGCCATGGGCATGATCGGCGACCCCGCGATGCATGGCGCCCTTGCGGCGCGGGCGATGGCGGTGTGGCCTTTATACCAGCGCCCTCCCCCCGCCGCAACACGAGCAATACCAACGTTTTCAGCGCGAGTGCATCATTCGGGGAGGCTTGCGTTCGTGGTGAAAAAAGATTATCGCGGGTAGTTAATGACAGGTTAGCGAAAATAAAAAGGGCGCACTTGTGGTGCGCCCTTTTGCCGCTACGACGGCACGTTACGTCAAATCAATGCGTAAGCGACGGGGAATTCTTCCCCTTGCCACCCTTGCCTGATTTGCGGGTTACCTCAACCGGCTTGCCATCCGCCGCCTTGCTGGGGCCCAGAGGGCGCTCCAGTGCGAGATCGAGCACTTCGTCGATCCACTTCACCGGATGGATCTCCAGCGAACTGGTGATGTTCTCCGGCAGATCGACGAGGTCCTTGCGGTTCTCTTCGGGAATGATCACGGTGGTGATGCCACCACGATGCGCCGCAAGCAGCTTTTCCTTCAGGCCACCGATCGGCAACACACGACCGCGCAAGGTGATCTCGCCGGTCATGGCCACTTCGGAACGCACCGGCACCTTGGTGAGTGCCGACACCAACGCGGTGCACATGGCGATACCCGCGCTCGGGCCATCCTTCGGCGTCGCACCTTCCGGCACGTGAATGTGGATGTCGAGCTTCTCGTGGAAATCCGGCTCGATACCAAGACCCGCGGCGCGTGCACGCACGACGCTGAGTGCGGCCTGGATCGATTCCTTCATCACATCGCCAAGCTGGCCGGTGTGGACCAGACGGCCCTTGCCCGGGACGACCGAGGCTTCGATGCTGAGCAGATCGCCACCGACCTGCGTCCATGCGAGGCCCGTCACCAGGCCCACTTCGTTCTGCTGCTCGGCGCGGCCGAAATCGAAGCGGCGCACGCCGAGATAATGGTCGAGATTCGCGGCATCGACACGCACCTGGCCGGGCGCAGCTACCTTGCCCTTCGCGGACTTCGCAGGCGCCTTGGCAGGCTTGGCCTTCGCGCTCGCCGGCACCGTGCCCAGCGCAAGCTCCTTCACCACCTTGCGGCAGATCTTGGAAATTTCGCGCTCGAGGTTACGCACGCCGGATTCGCGCGTGTAGTAACGGACGATGTCACGCACCGCGTCTTCCGCGATGGACAGCTCATCCACCTTCAGACCATTGGCCTTCAGCTGCTTCGGCAGCAGGTACTTCTGCGCGATGTTGAGCTTTTCGTCTTCGGTGTAACCCGGGATGCGGATCACTTCCATGCGGTCGAGCAGCGGGCCCGGGATGTTGAGCGAGTTAGCCGTAGCCACCCACATCACTTCCGACAGGTCGAGATCGACTTCGAGGTAGTGGTCGTTGAACGCGTGATTCTGCTCCGGGTCGAGCACTTCGAGCAGCGCCGAGGACGGATCGCCACGGAAATCCATCGACATCTTGTCGATTTCATCGAGGACGAACAGCGGGTTCTTCGTGCCAACCTTGTTGAGGTTTTGCACGATGCGACCCGGCATGGAACCGATGTAGGTACGGCGATGGCCACGGATCTCGGCCTCGTCGCGCACACCACCCAGGCTCATGCGGACGAACTTGCGGTTCGTGGCCTTGGCGATGGACTGGCCGAGCGAGGTCTTGCCGACGCCAGGCGGGCCGACGAGGCACAGGATCGGGCCCTTCATGGTATTTACGCGCTGCTGCACCGCCAGGTATTCAAGGATGCGCTCCTTGACCTTCTCCAGGCCAAAGTGATCCGCATCGAGGGTTTCCTGTGCGAGGGCGAGATCCTTCAGGACCTTGCTGCGCTTCTTCCACGGCACGCCCACCACCCAATCGAGGTAGTTGCGCACGACCGTGGCTTCCGCCGACATCGGCGACATCTGCTTGAGCTTGTTGAACTCCTGGCGCGCCTTCGCGAGTACCGGCTTCGGCATGCCCGCGTTGTCGATCTTCTTCTGGAGTTCTTCGATCTCGTTGGTACCTTCCTCACCCTCACCCAGTTCCTTCTGGATGGCCTTCATCTGCTCGTTGAGGTAGTACTCGCGCTGGCTCTTCTCCATCTGCGACTTCACGCGGCCGCGGATGCGCTTCTCGACCTGCTGCAGATCCATCTCGCCATCGACGAGGCCGATGAGCAGCTCAAGGCGCTGGCCAACGTCGGAGGTCTCGAGGACTTTCTGCTTGTCCGCCATGCGCACGGAGAGGTGCGCGGCGATCGAGTCGGCCAGGCGCGACGGATCGTCGATGCCGGACAGCGTCGCAAGAATTTCCGGCGGCAGTTTGCGGCTCTGCTTCACCAGCTGCTCGAAGAGCGAGACCAGCGAGCGCGAAACCACATCGAGCTCACGCTCACTACCGGTGTAGATGGGCTCAATGACGCGGGCACGGCCGCGCATCATGCCGGCATCGTCCTCGAACGATTCGACCTGCACGCGCGACTGGCCCTCGACGAGCACCTTGACGGTGCCATCGGGAAGCTTCAGCAGCTGTAGCACACCCGCCAGCGTACCGACCTGATGCAGGTCTTCAACGGACGGATCATCGATATCCGGGCTCTTCTGCGCAACGAGGAGGATCTGCCGTTCGCCTTCCATCGCCTGTTCCAGCGCGCGCATGGATTTGTCGCGCCCGACGAACAGCGGGATGACCATGTGCGGGTAGACGACGACATCGCGCAGGGGGAGGACCGGCAACAGGTCCAGCGCGGCTCCGCTCGTGGTTTGGCTGCGATTCTTCGCCATGTGTCTGGGATTTCCCTCAAAGAGTTGGGGTTCGCCCCGACACTGCGCCGGAGCTACCATGGTAGTCAAGTGGAGGTTCGCGAAGGGACCATCAAGGGCCAGGCCTACATACAAAAACGGCCCCGGCGCTATAAGGCGCCGGGGCCGCTGGATAGCCACGCCTGGAAGCGTCAGGCGGCGTCGCCGCCCTCGCCCGCGATCCGCTGCTGCAGATTGCCGCGGTAGATCAGGTACGGCTCAGCCTGGCCATCAATGACGGCATCGTCGACCACGACCTTGCTGACGTGCTCAAGCGACGGCAGTTCGAACATGGTATCGAGCAACACCTGCTCCAGGATGGTGCGAAGACCGCGTGCACCCGTCTTCCGCTTCAGTGCGCGCTTGGCGATCGCCGAAAGGGCTTCCGGGCGGAACTCCAGCTCGGCGCCTTCCATATCGAACAGCTTGCGGAACTGCTTGGTGACAGCGTTCTTCGGCTCGGTGAGGATCTGGATCAATGCGGCCTCGTCGAGCTCATCCAGCGTCGCGACCACCGGCAGGCGGCCCACGAACTCAGGGATAAGACCGAAACGGACCAGATCGGCCGGTTCCACTTCCGACAGCATCTTGCCGACGTTCTCGGTGCGCTCCTTCGAGCGGACCTCGGCGCCGAAGCCGATGCCGGTGGTCTCGGAACGCTGCTGGATCACCTTCTCCAGGCCGGCAAACGCGCCGCCGCAGATGAAGAGGATGTTGCGCGTATCGACCTGCAAGAACTCCTGCTGCGGGTGCTTACGGCCACCCTGCGGCGGAACGGAGGCAAGCGTGCCTTCGATCAGCTTGAGGAGTGCCTGCTGCACGCCTTCGCCGGACACGTCGCGGGTGATCGACGGGTTTTCGCTCTTGCGCGAAATCTTGTCGATTTCATCGATGTAAACGATGCCGCTCTGCGCCTTTTCGACGTCGTAATCGCACTTCTGCAGAAGCTTCTGGATGATGTTTTCGACATCTTCACCGACATAGCCGGCTTCGGTCAGCGTCGTGGCATCCGCGATGGTGAACGGCACGTTGAGCAGGCGGGCCAGCGTTTCCGCCAGCAGCGTCTTGCCCGAACCGGTCGGACCGATCAGGAGGATGTTCGACTTGCCGAGTTCGACTTCGTCGTTCTTCTGGCGCGATTCCATGCGCTTGTAGTGGTTATAAACGGCAACAGACAGCGCCTTTTTGGCACGAGTCTGGCCGACCACGTACTGGTCAAGCGCTTCCATGATTTCGCGCGGCTTCGGAAGCTGGGTACGGCCGGAGGCCGCCTTTTCTTCCAGTTCCTCGCGAATGATGTCATTGCACAGCTCAACGCATTCGTCGCAGATGAACACGCTGGGGCCGGCGATCAGCTTGCGCACTTCATGCTGGCTCTTGCCGCAGAAGGAGCAGTACAGAATCTTGCCGTCGTTGGAACGGCCTTGCCGCTCGTCGCTCATGCTTTGGGCCCTACTGAGAATCCAGATGCGCTTTGAGAATAGCACAGCACCCCGCCCCGGGAAGCCGGGGCGAAGTGCTGGATTTCACAAGCGAAAGTACCTATCAAGCGGATTTGACGGTGTCGACCGTGCGCTTGTCGAGAACCGAATCGATCAGGCCATAAGTCTGCGCTTCCGCGCCGCTCATGAAACGATCGCGCTCGGTATCACGGGCGATTTCCTCGACCGTCTTGCCGCTGTGGTGCGCCAGGATGGCATTGAGACGCTCACGCATCGTGAGAATTTCACGGGCGTGGATCTCAATATCCGTTGCCTGGCCGGAAATGCCGCCAGCCCAGGGCTGGTGGATCATGATCCGGGAGTGCGGCAGCGAGTAACGCTTGCCAGCCGCACCCGCCGCCAGCAACAGGGCGCCCATGGAGGCGGCCTGGCCGATGCACATGGTGCTGACGTCCGGCTTCACGAACTGCATGGTGTCGTAGATCGCCATGCCCGCGGTGACGGAGCCGCCCGGGCTGTTGATGTACAGGTTGATGTCCTTGTCCGGATTTTCCGACTCAAGGAACAGGAGCTGCGCGACGATCACGTTGGCCATGTAGTCGTCGACCGGGCCCACCGCGAAGATCACACGCTCCTTGAGGAGGCGCGAATAGATGTCGTACGAGCGCTCGCCGCGCGAGGTCTGCTCGACAACGATGGGCACCAGGTTGAGGTTCTGGATCGGAGCCATGGACATGCGATTCTCCTGGGTATGGGGCCCGGTTAGTGCTGGGAAACCGGCGCCTTAGGCGCCGATCGGCCGCATGACCTCGTCGAAGCTCAGTTCCTGGTCGGTGGACTTGGCGTTATCCGCCACCCACTCAGCCACCTGGTCTTCCATCACGCGGTTCTGCAGTCCCTGCATCAGTTGGGGGTCGCTGTTATACAGTTCAATGACCTTTTCCGGTTCTTCATAGGTGGAAGCGATCGCGGTCAGCATCTCACCCATGCGCTTGCGGTCAAGGCGCAGCTCGTTCTTGCGGGCGATTTCGCCCATCAGCAGAGCGGCGATGACGCGCTTCTTCGCGAACGGAAGGGCCTCGGCCACCATGGCCGGCGACGGCTGCTGGCCGCGCGGCAGGTTGCCGGCTGCCAGGCTCTGGGCCTCGGCGTTGGCCATCAGTTCCGGCACGTCCAGCTCCGAGTAAGCGCCGGCAAGCTTTTCAGCCACTTCCGACTTCAGGCGGGCCATGAGCGTGGCCTTGAGCTCGCGCTCGAGGTTGGCGCGGACTTCCTTGCGGAAGGTCTCGACATCGCCATCGGCCACGCCGAACAGCTGGATGAACTCGGCATCGACGGCCGGGAGGTTCGGCTCCTGGACCTTGATGATCTTGAAGGTGACCTTGGCGGTCTTGCCGGCGAGTTCCGGGTTACGGAAGTCTTCCGGGAAGGCCACGTCCTGGACCAGGTCTTCACCGGCGGTACGGCCCGTCAGGGCCTCGTCGAGGGCCTTGAACAGGGTGCCCGAACCGAGGACGCTGCCCGCGCGCTCCAGGCCTTCGGCCGGGAAGCGGTAGTCGCCGGCTTCAGCCGAGTACTCGAACATCACGAAATCGCCGTCCTTCGAGGCGCGCGACACTTCGTCGAAGCTGCGACGCTGGGTGCGCAGGGTTTCGATCATCTTGTCGATGTCGGTGTCCTTGACCTCAGCCTTCGGGCGCGCGATCTCGAGCGCAGCCACGTCGACCGCCGGGAATTCCGGCATGACTTCGAAGGTGGCGGTGTAGGCGATTTCGCCGTCGACGGCATTGCCCGTGGTGTCGACCGACGGGTTGGCGATCGGCTGGAGCTTTTCCTGGGTCACGGCTTCACGCAGGGTGGTGCCGATGAGGTCCGAAAGCGCCTCGCCACGGACCTGCGCGCCGAAGCGCTGCTTGATCACCGTGGTGGGGACCTTGCCGGGGCGGAAGCCCTTGAGGCGGACCGTACGGCCCATTTCCGCGATGCGCTCGGAGACCTGCGTCTCCAGACGCTCGGCCGGGAACTTCACCGTGAGCTTGCGCCCGAGCTTGCCGACATTCTCAACCGAAACCTGCATGACCTCTCCTGAAACCACCGCTTATATGCGGCGTGATGGCGGCATCCGCCGCCTGACCAAAACTATAGGGATTCACCGCGAGCGCCTGGCCCCACCCCGGACCAACCGGTGCTGGCGGAAAACCCCGCAAATGACTGCCCATTCTACGTTTTGCGCTTACGCCCCCGCAACAGGGCTCAGGGCCCGCCCCAGCGCCGGGGGCCGCCCCCTTCCGAGCCGAGCGCATCGCCCGGGTTGGCGAGGGCGCAGGCTGATATCGAGAGGCACCCGCAGCCGATGCAGTCGCCCAGCCGGTCTCGCAGGTTGGTGAGCTGCGAAATCCGGTCATCAAGGTCCTGGCGCCAACGGGCGGACAGGCCCGCCCAGTCCTCGCGGCTGGGCGTCCGGCCGTCTGGGAGCGTCGCCAGGGCCTGCCTGACGGCCTCCAGGGGAATGCCTACCCGCTGGGCCACCCGGATCACCGCGATGCGGCGGAGCACGTCGCTGCCGTAACGGCGCTGGTTGCCCGCCGTCCGCAAGCTATGGATCAGCCCTTTCCGCTCATAGAAATGCAGCGCCGAGACCGCCACCCCCGCCCGCCGGGCCACTTCACCTACGCTCAGCTCGCGCATCGCTTGACCTCAACCATGGTTCAGGTCCGATCCTGCCGCCTCCGGACCTCGCACGCAACCGTCCGACACTCCCCTCCCCCAAGGATTGACCATGAACGTGGGCATGTCTGACCCCAAGCTCCTCGACGCCGCGGCTTCCCCGACCGACGGCATCCTCGCACCCCGTTACCGCGCCGCCACCCTGGGCATGGTTTCCCTGATCTCACTGATTGCCTTCGAGGCGCTGGCCGTCACCACGGCCATGCCGACGGTGGCCCGCGAGTTGAACGGACTGCGCCTCTACGCCCTCGCTTTTGGCGGCGTGCTCGCCACCAGCGTCATCGGCATGGTGATCTCTGGCCGCTGGAGCGACCGCCGCGGCCCGGGCCCCGCCCTCGCCACCGGACTCGGTGGCTTTGTTGCCGGCCTGTTGGTAGCGGGCTTTGCCCACACCATGCCCATGCTGCTCGTAGGCCGGCTCATCCAGGGACTCGGTGCAGGCCTGCTCTCGCCCGCCCTCTATGTGATCGTCGGCCGCCTTTACCCGGAGCGCCTCCGGCCCAAGGTGTTCGCCTCGTTCTCGGCGGGCTGGGTCGTACCTGCACTGATCGGCCCCGCCGTGAGCGGACTGATCGTCGAGCACGTCGGCTGGCGCTGGGTCTTTCTTGCGGTGCCCTTGCTGGCAATTCCGGCAGCTTTGGGCGTGCGCGGCGCAGTGCGCTCGCTCGACCCGCCCGTCGTCCACGACAACGATGCGCCTGGTCGCATGGCCAACGCCGTGGGCGCGTCGCTCGGTGCATGCGCGCTATTCGTCGCCGGACAGGAACAGGGATGGCGCGCCGTCGCCCTGCTGATCCCGGCGCTGATTGCCCTTGTCGTCTGCGGGCGCCGCCTGCTTCCGATGGGCACCCTCCGCGCCGCGCGCGGCCTGCCCGCGGTGATTGGCCTTCGCGGCCTGGCAGCATCGGCGTTCTTCGGCGCTGAGGCCTTCCTTCCGCTCGCCTTCTCACGTCAGCATGGGCTTTCACCGACGTGGTCCGGGCTCGCCATCAGCGTCGGCGCGGTCGGCTGGTTCTCGGGCTCGTGGTATCAGGGGCACCTCGCAAAGATCTCGCGTCAGGCGTTGTTGAATCGCGGCACCGGCCTCATGGCGATCGGTACCGTCATCGCAGGCCTCGCGACATTCGCCTCCACGCCCGTACCGATCGCCGTGCTGGGTTGGCTAACCACCGGCCTCGGTATCGGCATGGTCTACGGCACGGTTTCGACGCTTGCGCTTTCGATGTCTGCACCGCACGAACAAGGCACGAATGCCTCGGCGCTGCAGTTGTGCGAATCGCTCACCGTGGCCTCCACACTCGCTATTGGTGGTTCATTGTTTGCGGCATTACTCAACGTCTCGCAGACCATGGCGTTCGGCGCGAACTTCGCAATCACCGTGGTGCTCGCATGCCTGGCGAATGTCGTTGCACGACGGACAAACGCTCCCGCCCACGTGTAAACCCGGGAAAACCCTACAACGCCTATCCGAACGGTACGACTGTTGCGTGCCGATGGCCCGGCCCACCCTGCGTGCAGGCAAAACGCGCCTGCTACGCTACGGAGTACGCACCTCATGGATCGGGCCATCACGTTGGACGAAGAACGGAAACGCTGGTTTGAAGAGTACAAACGCACATCGCTTGAGATGCGCAAGATGTACGCCGAGATCGACAAGCTCGAATACGAAAGGCACTGGTATCCGTTCTGGATGGGCGTCGCCATTGTGACGTCGCTGCTTACGTCCCTGGCCACTTTGGCCACCCTACTGTTCTCTATCGCAAACCGGTCTTGACCGCGCGCGCGGTCCGCGAGAGTTACGAAGGAATTGCCTTACACAGCCTATTGAGCACGGCCGACTGTTCTCAAGTTCACCCGCGCCGTACCGTACGTCGTGGTGATTAGCACCAGGAACCCGAGGCCCGAACACGATGGATGGCTCCCGCATGACAGACGACCGGCTGGCGACGGCCGAACTAACCCGCACACTCATGGAAGCGTGCAAGCTCCACGCCGAATCCATGAAGTGTCGCGCCGAAGCGGATACCAAGGCCGCCGCCGACCTTGCAGAGGCGCGTAGCGAGTCTTCGCGACTCGATCTCGAAGCGATGAAAGCACGCGTCGAGATGGCGCGGCTAGATCTTGAAGCCACGAAAAGCCGGGCGCAAGCCGCCAGACTGGAAGCCGAGGCGATCAAGCTGAGATCGGAGTCATCGAAGCTCCACGCCGAAACATCAAAGATCGAAAAAGAAGCGGAGTCCGCGTCCGACTTCGCAGCCACCATACGCGCACAGACCTTGGCGCGAGCTGCGCGATTTGAAGCTTAAGCCGAAAAGATCCGGGCCGAGGCACGCTACTACCCCGCCATAGGTCTCGGGGCCATCGTGGTCACAGCCATCAGCGCCGCCGCAGCGGTGGTAACGGCGCTAGTCAAGACGCTTTGAGCATGCCCGAGGGCTCGACCTACAAGCAGGTCAGGCATGAACGACGTCTACTAGTGAAGACGACCCGCACAACCATCAGGTGAGCCCGACAGACCGCGCGAGTCGTTGACGCGAAGCTAGTACCTCCTTAGCCACAGCAAAGAGGTGCGTCACATGTGTAAACGCTTGACTCCGTACATCGGAGCGATCGCCCTGATCCCTTCGATAGCTTTCAGCCAGATCATCGATCAGCAGGTTATCTCGTCGCATCCCGGCGAGAAGCGAATCACTCGGCATGTCGTCATAAAGGATGAGCACGGCCTCGACACTGTAGTTGAGCAAAACCTCACCGAACTCCCTAACGGCGATCTTCTTTACATTCACGACGCTCAACCGCAGCCCACCCGCGATCTGGACGCGCGTCTCTGCGAAGCCATGGGAGAGAACGCCACGGTCGTCGCGACACTGATCCTCGGCCCGGACACCCTCTCCAGCGTCGCTTGTCACATGCCCGCTCCCGATGGCGATCTGGCCTCGAAACAAACAGGCGCTCGCGCGCCCACCATCCAGGCGAGAGCACCCGGCCCGTACGCCGTACCCGTGAATCAGAATTCGGTCCACCGAGGTCAGGTGAACTATCGATCGGAAGGCCCCGCAACCATCACGGGCGAAGTCGTCGTCGATGAGCGCTGTCGGACAGCACTATCTGATTACGTTTCGCACCCAGTCAGCGGCCAGACTGCCGCGAGCGTCAATTGCTACATGCCGCGTACGGGGAGCGCACCGACCCGAACGTCAGCATGCGTCGGGGGCACATGCGCGGCTGATCGCAACACGATCACGGTCTTCTAGACGGCTTGAAAGAAGGTCCCGGCCCTAGATTGAGGCCGGGACCATTTCAGTCGAGACAGCACGATGCGGATACTACAACCATGGCGCCATGCCAATTCCGCTCGATCCTAAGCTAGGAAGCGCTTCATCTCCGGCTTCGCAATGCGGCCGCTGCCCACAACGCCTTCGCGATGCAACTGTCCGGCCCCGATCGAACGCCCCCGCCAGTACAAATGCGCATGGCGTTCGCGACGTAAAGAACGCTCAGAAAAGGACTACATGTCGCGCCGTACTGCGCCGACATCGGGTAAGTCACTGGGTCCGTAACGTTCACTGCGCATCAGCGTGAACCGCGAACCGAGCCGGACGGACTCCGGACAAAAGGACCTGCACACCATGAACAAACCAAAGATTGGCACTGAACCAGGCGGCGATGGCGGACTCCCTTCTCCGCCGCCCGTAGACCTCCCCCCGACGGTCGTCAACGCCGACCGTCCCCGAGATCCAACGCCGACGCCCCCTAGCCAACCAACCCCTCTCCAACCTCCAATTGATCACATCGGCCCCTTTCCAGGAACGGGGTCAACTCCAGGAAGCAGATTGACGCCGTATCAGAGAGGCGGATACAAGTACATCACCCGTGGTGGACATCGATACAGCCTTCAGATGCGCTTAAACGCTCATCAGGAAAGGATCATCAGCCAAATCGTGGATGCAGGATTCTCCAGAGGCGCGCCAGAAGTGACCATATCCATCGTAGTCGCGACTGCCTTTCAAGAAAGCAGTTTCAACGAGGGAGCAACGAATCCCGACTCATCCGCCATTGGCATTTTTCAGTTTCTCGTCAATCCCTGGAACGAACGCCATAAGCATCTGAATCGACACGACACCTCTGACCAGATCGTCGCAATGTACGACGAAGTCGACTGGTTCCGCGCACGGTACTCGGCACATCTCGCATCTGGCGCGCTTGAGGGGACCATGCCTTTCGTTGACTACGCCTACGCCTCACACACTGCTGGCCCATTCAATCCCCGCGACTTTGCGGTCAACGAGGAAACCCGGAAGAAACTGACCGCATTCAAAGACAAGTGGTACACGCTTTCCCTGCACGTCGAATAGGAACTAGTCATGCACGTTCTTCCCCGCCGCACGATTGCCTCTTTGATCGCCGTCGTGGCGGCGGGGAATGCTATCGGCTGCCCGATCCAGCAAGCGATCTATCGCGACACGTCGAAGGCGAGCCATGGAACCGCACAATTCCATCAAGTTCGCGGTCCTCGGGAGCATGCTTCGCACGCGCTGACTCTCAAGATCAGCTTTCCAAGACGCAAAGCGGGAGCAGCGTACGATGCATGGTTCCTTGCTCGCAGAGGTGAGACCGGAAGGACGGAATTAGTAGAGAACACGGCACCTGGAACGCAGATCTGGGAACCCGTTGAAAACAGGGAGCGAAGGATGGCCGCGCCCTATGCACTCGAGTTCTTTGCCTGGAATGACGACCGCGTCCTGGTTGATGCGCCGATTTCGGCGCTCGATACAGCGCCTACGTATCTGCTGATTCCTGGCCTATCGACACACGTATGGGACGTCGCAAAACGTGGCGCCGGGAGCATGTTCAAGCTAATCGCGTGCCGGGACACGTCCTTGCCGGAGGAAAGCTAACATGCGTTCGAAGGCAATGAAGTTTTCGGCTCTTGTGGGATTCGCCTCAGCGACAGTCGCCGCAACGGCCTGCCCGGTCGAAAGAGCTCACTACAAGTTCACCACTAGCGAAAGCACTGGATACGCAGATTTCGTTATCGTACCGAGGCCCGCGTGGATGCCGGGCTCCGACGACATCGCAGCATTCCACCTTTCGTTTGAGCCGCATCGCACAAGCGCGACAGCAAGATTCGACGACTGGTTTATCTACGACCAGGGCAGTAGCGGCATCATCCACCTACTGGAAAGCACCGATCGGCAGAAGCCCTCCTGGGATCTTTGGGAACTCCCTCACGAACCCGGCCTCCTCGACCGCGTCAGGGACTTTATCGCCTGGGGCAAGGATGAAGTCGTTACCACGGTCATCCCCTCGCCCGGCTCAACTGCCCCTGTTTACATCTTCCTGCCTCACCTGACTGAGAGCATTCGAACCAGCACGGGGATGGACGTGGGCCGAGGCATGTTCAAGCTGCATCGCTGCGAATCCAGATAAGAAAACGCCCCGGCATCGAGCGGATGCCGGGGCGTTTCATTTTCATATGGTGCGAAAGGGGGGACTCGAACCCCCACGGGTTACCCCGCCAGAACCTAAATCTGGTGCGTCTACCAATTCCGCCACTCTCGCATTGCGGCGCCATTCTAGGGGCAGGCTCGCCTGCGGTCCATAACCGCCCTCGCCTTTCGCCGCCGAACGGCTCCCCCGAACTACCGGATCGTCAGCCCTGGCATCCGGCCAGGAGATCCAGCTCCGGCTTGTACACTTCGGTGCGCGTGCCGAAGAAGCCCAGCAGCGTGTGGAACAGGTTGTCCTGGCTGGCCGGCTGCACGCGACGCTGGGCCACGCAATCCATCCGCAGGCCGCTATCGCGAACCCAGCCCGGCGAGAGCCACATCAGCATCGGGATGTGCTTCTGCTGGGACGGAGCCGTAGCCCAATCCGCACCGTGCAGGTAAACGTCGTTCTCGCCCAGCGATTCGCCGTGGTCGGAGAGATACATCATGGCGCTGTCGGTGTCGGGCTCCGCCTTGAGGGCCTCCACCACCTTACCGAGGATGTGGTCGGTGTAGAGGATCGTGTTGTCGTAGCTCGCGACGGTCTGCGCGTAGGAGCAGGTCTGCACCTCGGCGGTTTCGCAGCCCGGCTTGAAGACGTTGAACTCCGCCGGGTAGCGCTTGAAGTAAGCGGGACCGTGGCTGCCCTTGATGTGCAGCACGAGCAGCGCCGGTGAACGCATCTTTGCGAGGCGCTCCGGGAGGTCCCCGACCAGAATATCGTCCACGCAGCCACTGGCGTCACACAGGCCAGCGATCTTCGCGTCGGTCACGTCATCGTTCGGTACGCGTGCGCAGACGTCCTTGCAGCCTTCGTCGTTGTCGCGCCAGAACACATCCACGCCCGCGTGCTGCAGCACGTCCAGCGCGTTCCAACGGGCCTTGGCCGCGGGCTTGTCGAACTTCTCGCGCGTCATGTTCGAGAACATGCACGGGACCGAGACGGTGGTCGCCGTACCGCACGACCAGGCGTCGCTGAAATAGATGGCGCCTTCGCGCTTCATTTCCGGATTGGTGTCGCGGCCGTAGCCCTGAAGCGACTGGTTCTCCGCACGGGCCGTCTCACCCACCACCAGCACGACGACGCGCTTGCGTGCGGCCATGGCGGCGCTGGGCGCCAACGCGGCGTCCGTGCCGATCGGCGTCACGACGGGCTTCTTACGGAACACGTCGCGCTGCAGGTAGTGGAACGTGCCGCTCAGCGCCGCGTACGGGTGGTACACGTCGTACATGCCGCGATGGTTGCGCTCAAAGTAAATGTAGTTGCGGCCCACAAGGAAATGCGGGAGCAGCAACATGGCAGCGGCAACAAGGATGATCGCGGCGCGCACACCGAGGCTGCGCCACATCGGCATGAAGCGGACGGGAAGCACCGCGATGATGACGACCGGGAGCACACCGTACAGAGCCATCCATCCAAGGAAGGCCGGCGTGATCAGCGCACCCGCTTCCGCCCGGGTCGTCTCGAAAATGCTCTGGATGATTTCTTCATTCAAGCGCACGCCAAACGTCTGCGTGTAGTACGCACTGGCAGCGGAAACGAGGATCAGGATAGCCAGGAGCGGCTTGCCAATACGCGGCCACAGAACGATGGCAACGGTAAGGACCATATTGGCTATCAACCGGCCCCAGACAGCGATGCTGAGTGCCCAGAACCCGGCCGTGCCTTGCGAGACTGCGAGGGCATCATGCGCCTCGCCCCACAGGCTGCGGTTGAGCGCAATGAGGATGTACGCCACGACGAGAGCGCCCAGCAGCCAGGCTGGCATGGCGCGCTTCGGCCGACGGGAGACCGAGGTTTCTTCGATGATCATTCCGGACCTTTCCCTGGCCCTTTGCGCCAGCGTGTCATAAAGATGAAACGCGTGAAGCGTAGCAAATAAAGAAAAAGGCACCTAGATTTCTCTAGGTGCCTTTCGAATTGGTGGGCCGTGAAAGATTCGAACTTTCGACCAATTGATTAAGAGTCAACTGCTCTACCAACTGAGCTAACGGCCCTAAAACGTAAATTGTAACACACTAAAAGTGGGGTGGACGATGGGATTCGAACCCACGACATCCGGAATCACAATCCGGTACTCTAACCAACTGAGCTACGCCCACCATAAACCTGAACTGGCGCGCCCGACAGGAATCGAACCTGCAACCGTCGGCTTAGAAGGCCGATGCTCTATCCGGTTGAGCTACAGGCGCAGGCACTGTACGTAGAGCACCAATTGGTCGGGGCAGAGGGATTCGAACCCCCGACATCCAGCTCCCAAAGCTGGCGCTCTACCAGACTGAGCTATACCCCGAAACCTAAAACCACACCGGTGTATTGGTGAAGCTTTCAGATGCTACGGGTCAAAGCCTAGCCCGTCAATCCGTATGAACACACCACACTTTCCACTACCACCACCGAAACGCGAACGACTCAATGGTGTTTTAAAAATGGTGCGCCCGGAGAGATTCGAACTCCCGACCACCAAGTTCGTAGCCTGGTACTCTATCCAACTGAGCTACGGGCGCACACTTAAAACATTTGACCCGGTGGAGACCGCTGTGAAGCGTTACCGCCGTGTCGAGAAGCGGAATTATTCAGATATCCGGGGTGGGCGTCAACACTTTTCTGAAACTTTTTTTCGCGAGACGGTAACAGTTGGGGTAATTGGACGGCTAAATGGTTGTCGCATAGGGGTTTGAGTCTGGAGGTGGGCAATGTGTCGCACCCCTGGAAAATGGTCCTGTAGCGGTGGCGCGAACGGCGTCGCGCGCAAGCGCGCTCCTACAGGGATACGGCAACCCTGGGCTAATCGGCTAAAAGCCATGGGCAGCTCTGCGATGGAGCGCCCTCCTCCCGGACGGTGCGCGCGCATAGACGGCCTGTAGCGCGTTCTGCGGGGCACCAAACGAAGAAGGGCGGCCCTATGGCCGCCCTTCCCTTTTACAGCTGCGTAGCCGGCTTACCGACCTTGTCCGGCGCCGAGCCGGCGTCGCCACGCGGTGGCGGCGGCGGAGTGGAACCCGGCTTCTGCCAATCGGCCGGCGGGCCCGGCTCACGGCCGTTCATGATGTCGTCGATCTGGCGGGCATCGATCGTCTCGTACTGGAGCAGCGCCTCGGCCATCACGTGCAGCTTGTCGATGTTCGTGGTGAGGAGGTCCTTGCTGCGCGCGTAAGCGCGATCAAGGATCGTGCGCACCACTTCGTCGATCTTGCGCGCGGTCTCGTTGGAGACGCTCTTGTGCTGCGTCACCGAGCGGCCGATGAAGACCTCGTCCTCTTCCTCACCGTACATGACCGGGCCGAGCTCATCCGAGAGGCCCCACTTCGTCGCCATGTTGCGCGCCATCTTGGTCGCGCGCTCGATGTCGTTGGAAGCGCCCGTGGTGATCTTGTCAGCACCGAAGATGATCTCTTCGGCGACACGGCCGCCATACAGCGAGGCCAGCTGCGATTCGATCGCCACCTTGTTCATGCTGTACCGATCGCCTTCCGGCAGGTACATGGTGACGCCCAGGGCGCGACCGCGCGGGATGATGGTGACCTTGTAGACCGGATCGTGCTCCGGCACCAGGCGGCCGATGATGGCGTGGCCAGCCTCGTGGTACGCGGTGAGCTTCTTCTCTTCGTCGTTCATGGCCATCGAGCGGCGCTCGGCACCCATGAGGATCTTGTCGCGGGCACGGTCCATGTGGCTCATGCGGACTTCGCGGGCGTTCTCACGCGCGGCGAACAGGGCCGCCTCGTTGACGAGGTTGGCCAGGTCGGCGCCGGAGAAGCCAGGCGTACCGCGGGCAATCGTCATGGCATCGACGTCGGCTGCGGTCGGCACCTTGCGCATGTGCACCTTGAGGATCTGCTCGCGACCCTTCACGTCCGGCAGGCCCACGACGACCTGGCGGTCGAAGCGGCCCGGGCGCAGCAGTGCCGGATCGAGCACGTCGGGACGGTTGGTGGCGGCGATGACAATGATGCCCTCGGTGCCTTCAAAACCATCCATCTCGACCAGCAGCTGGTTGAGGGTCTGCTCACGCTCATCGTGACCGCCACCCATGCCGGCGCCACGATGGCGGCCGACGGCGTCGATTTCGTCGATGAAGATGATGCAGGGAGCGTGCTTCTTGGCCTGCTCGAACATATCGCGGACGCGGCTGGCGCCCACGCCGACGAACATTTCGACGAAGTCCGAGCCGGAGATCGAGAAGAACGGCACCTTGGCCTCGCCGGCGATCGCCTTGGCGAGCAGCGTCTTACCGGTACCCGGAGGACCGACCATGAGCACGCCGCGCGGGATCTTGCCGCCGAGCTTCTGGAACTTGCCCGGGTCGCGGAGGAACTCGACGAGCTCGCCGACCTCTTCCTTGGCCTCGTCGCAACCGGCGACGTCGGAGAAGTTGACCTTGACCTGGTCCTCGCCCTGCAGCTTGGCGCGCGAACGGCCGAAGCTCATGGCGCCACGGCCACCGGAGCCGGCCTGCATCTGGCGCATGAACCAGATAAGCACGGCGACGAAGATGATGATGGGCAGCCAATTGAACAGCAGGCCGATCAGCGAGAAGCCGTTATCAGCCGGCTCCTGGCGGAGATCGACGCCCTTGTCGCGCATCTGCTTGACCAGGTCGCTGGTGGACAGGCCGACCACCGGCACGACCGTGCGGTAGCTGACACCATCCTTGAGCTTGCCGGTAATGGTCGGGGGAGCCGACGAGGTGATCGTGCCGCTCGCGACGTTGCCGTTATCGACTTGCTGGGCAAACGCCGTGTAGGACATATCCTGCGACGATCCGCTGTGCGGATTGAAGGTCTGGAAGACCGTTAGCAGGACCACCGCGATGATCAGCCACAGCAACAGGTTTTTAGCCATCTCATTCATGCGCGGTTCTCGCCAGGTTGCCGGGACGCGGATCTAAGGCCGGTCGCCAGCGCATAGACCTCTCGCGAACGCGCGCGGGAGGCCTTCGGTTTACGCATCGTCACGCGACTGAAGTCAGCGCGCAAGTTCTTTAAGTACTCATCGAAACCGGCCCCCTGGAACAGTTTCACCAGGAACGAGCCGCCAGGCGTCAGCCAATCGAGCGCAAACTGCCGGGCGAGGTCGCAAAGATCCATGGCTCGGATCTGGTCCGCGAGGGCCACACCCGACATATTGGGGGCCATGTCCGAGAGGACAAGATCGACCTTCTTCCCTTCCAGCATGCCTTCCAGCTCACGAAGGACGCTTTCTTCACGGAAATCGCCCTGCATGAAGTCCACGCCGGTCAGGCCGACCATGGGCAGGATATCGAGGGCGATGACCTTGCCGGACTCGCCCAGGCGCTGGCGCGCCAGCTGCGACCATCCGCCCGGGGCGGCGCCCAGGTCGACGATGGTCATGCCGGGCTTGATCAGGCGATCTTTCTCAAGCACCTCTTCGAGCTTGAAAACGGCGCGCGAACGCATCCCCTCGGCCTGGGCCCGCTTGACGAACGGGTCATCGAAGTGCTCCTTGAGCCAGCGGGAGCTGCTTTTACTACGTGCCATTGGCCGGGGAACCGCCAGATAAAGAAGAGAGGGGGGCACGCATGATACCCTTTGGGCCCTCTCCCCCGCGAATCGAACCTGAACGCAATGTCGCTCTCCCCTACGCAGCGCCGCTACCTCCGCAGCCTGGCGCACGACCTCTCCCCCGTGATCCTGCTTGGCAACAAGGGCGCCACCGACGCTGTCGCCAAGGAACTGGGCAACGCCCTGGACCAGCACGAGCTGGTCAAGGTCAAGCTCTCGGGCGGCGATAAGGAAGAGCGCCAGGCCCAGGTCGCCTTCCTCACCGGCGAGACCAAGGCCGAAACCGTCCAGGAAATCGGCCACGTCGTGGTCCTGTTCCGCCGCAACGAACAGGATCCGAAGCTCGCCCTGCCCCGGTAAGCCCCATGGATCTCACGCTCGATCGTCCCGGCGAATACCTTTTCGTACGCCGGGTCAGCGCGGACACCGTCACGGTGGTGGATCGCGATTTCCACGCCAGCCTGCTTCTCACGCCTGAACAGGTGGTGGAGGACTGGGCTGTCACCGACGCCAGCCAGATGAGTCTGGCCGATGTGGAAACCATCGGCGCCCTCAAGCCCGAGATCGTCATCATCGGCACGGGCGAGCGCCAGGTCTTCCCACCGGCAGAGGTCATGGCGGGCTTCCTCCGCCGCGGCATCGGCGTGGAAGCCATGACCAGCGGGTCCGCCGCGCGTACCTACAGCCTGCTGTCCGGCGAAGGCCGCCGGGTGCTGGCCGCTTTCATCCTGCCCAAGCAAGGCTAAAACGCCCATGCGTATCCTGGTCCTCGGCGCCGGCGGGACCGGCGGTTACTTCGGCGGGCGCCTTGCCCAGGCCGGCCTCGATGTCACCTTTCTCGTCCGCCCTGCCCGCGCGGCCGTGCTCGACGAGAAGGGACTGGTCATCCGTAGCCCGTTCGGCGATGCCACGTTGAAGGTGAAGCACGTCACGGCGGAAACCGTCGCCGACGCCGGCGCCTTCGATCTGGTCCTTCTTTCGTGCAAGGCCTACGACCTGCACTCCGCGATCGAGGCGATCGACCCGGCCGTGGGTGAGCACACCGCCGTGCTGCCGATCCTCAACGGACTGGCCCATTACGCCACGCTCGACGCGCGGTTCGGGCCGGATAAGGTCATCGGCGGCATGTGCGTCATCAGCGCCGGTAAAGGCCCCGACGGTGAGGTCATCCACTACGGTAACGGCGCTTCCGTGACCTTCGGCGAACGGGATGGCGCGGCCCATGACGGCCGCTGCGACGCCCTGGCGGCCGCTTTCGCCGAGGCGAAGGTCGACCACGTCCATTCCACGGATATCAGCCGCGACCTCTGGGCGAAGTTCACCTTCCTCACCGCGCTGGCGGGCAGCACCTGTCTGTTCCGCGCGAGCATCGGCGACATCGTCGGCACCGATGACGGGCGCCGTCTTGTAGAACAGCTCTACGACGAATGCCTGGCAATTGCCCGCGCCTCCGGCCAGCCCGTGCCCGACCAGGCGCGCTCGCAGGCCTGGAAAGTGCTGACGCAGGAAGGGTCTCCCCTGACGGCCTCGATGCTGCGCGACCTGGAATCAGGGCAGAAAATCGAGGCGGACCATATCGTCGGCGATATGTTGCGACGGGGCCATGCCCAGGGAATCAAGGCACCGATGCTGGAAACGGCCTGGGCGCACCTTCAGGCATTCGAAGCCCGCAAGGCACGCGCAACCCCGTAGGAGCCCACCCTGTGGGCGACATCTTTCGCCTCACCGCCGTAGGAGCCCACCCTGTGGGCGACATCTTTCGCAGCGACGCAGCAGGCCCTGCAGCTTTTCCGCGAACGGCGTCGCCCACAGGGTGGGCTCCTACGTTGCTTCGCCAGCAGGCCCTGAGGCGTTATCGCGAACGGCGTTATTTCGGTGGCAGGAACTGCAGCGGGTCGACCGGGTTGCCGTCGCGGCGGATCTGGAACTGCAGCTCGTCACGGGTGGCACCCGACGAACCCATCTCGGCCACTGTCTGCCCCGCCTTCACCTTTTCGCCTTCCTTCACCAGACGCTTGCGGTTGTGGCCGTAAGCGGAGAGGAAGCTATCGCTGTGCTTGATGATCACCAGCTCGCCGTAGCCGACGAGGCCGTTGCCGCTGTAGACCACCACGCCATCGGCGGCGGCGCGGATCGGGTCGCCCGACTTGCCAGCGATCTCGATGCCGGGGATCGCATCGCCTGAGGCGAAGCGCTTGATGAGGCTGCCATCGGCCGGCCAACGCCAGGTGATGCCACCGGCGTTACGCGTGGCGCCGCTGGCAATGATCGGCGTCGAAGCCGGCGGGTTCTCGACCGGCGCAGGCGCGGCGGCTGGCGTGGCCGTAGGCGGCGCGGGCGGCGGCACGACAGAGTCGGCGGGCTTGCCGGCCACTACGACGGGGGTATTGGTGGTGGTCGCCGGCGCCGGCGCCACATCGGCATCGCTCACGCTCTGGAAGCCAGGCTGGGGCGGCTGTGCTGCCGGCGCGGCCGCATGGCCCTGCGGCGGCGGGGGCACCGCGGCAACCACGGGTGCCGCATGCGAGGGCGAGGCTGCCGGAGCAGGCTTGCCCTGGTCTGGCGGTGACAGCCGAAGCTCCTGCCCCGGCCAGATCGTGTAGGAGGAATCAACATTGTTCCACTTGGCAAGGTCGCGGAAATCGACCTTGTTGCGGAACGCGATGCTGTAAAGGGTATCGCCCTTGTTCACCCGGTAAACGCCGCCCGGCGGGGGCGGCGTAGGCGCCGACGCACGCGGCGCGCTCGCGCTATAACCGGAAGGCCGCGTCACCACCACCGAATGGCGGGTAGGGTCGAGATCGCCGCAGCCGGCGACAAGGAGTACGGCGCCGCCCACTGCGGTCAGGCCCAGCGGACGAAGCAAGCGCATCGCAGATGTCCTTTCTCGGTCGCTCATCGCAGGAGGAACCACCAGGCAGCCAGGAGGATGATGGCTACGATAACAGCCCAGCCGATCCACTCAATGTGTTTGCGCAGCATCTGCTCCGCCCGTTCACCGAAGATACGGACCAGCAGCGCCAGCAGCCACACCCGCTTGCCGCGGCCGATCAGCATGCACAGGAGGAACGGCAGGAGGGGAACGCCGACGATGCCGGCGGCCCAGGTCACGAATTTCATCGGGACCACCGGCTGTAGCGCCGCCATGGCCAGCACGATGTACAGACCGAGCGCGTGCGACTGCATATCCTTCTGGAGGTTGGCTACGCCTTCCTGGATGTGCGCCAGCAGGTGCATCGATTCGAGCACCGGTTTCAGCGCCTCGAACGCGAAGTGCCCCAAGGCATAGCCGACCAACGAGCCAAGCAGCGAGAACAGCAGGCTCCAGTTGGCATAGCGGAACGCCTTTTTAGGCTCCGCCAGCATCATGGGCGCCAGCATCACCTCGGGCATGATGGGGAAAATGAACGCTTCGGCGAACGATAGGCCGGCGAGGTAACGCACGGCATGGCGGTGGCGTGCCCAGACGATGGCACGTTCGTAAAGCGATCCAAACAACCGCATTCAGCGGACTCCCTTATGTGGAAGGCGCATCATCCGATGCCGCCAAGTAGCGGTACGAAACTCACCGCGCCAAGTTCTTCGCGGATAACTTCGCCGTTTTCGTCCTTGCGCAACCGGATAAGCACCTGCTGGCTGGGGCTGCCCACCGGCGCGACCAGGACGCCGCCGGGTTTCAGTTGATCGAGCAATTGCGTGGGGATGCGGTCGCCAGCGGCCGTGAGGATGATGCCATCGAACGGGGCATCGGACGGCCAGCCCAGCTTGCCGTCGTCATGGCGCGAACGCAGGTTCTCGATACCCAGCTGGCGGAACCGGCGACGGGCCTGGCGCAGGAGCTCCTCGATGCGCTCCACCGTGTAGACGGTGGGCACGATCCCCGCGAGTACGGCGGCCTGGTAGCCCGACCCCGTGCCGATTTCGAGCACCCGCTCGGGGATGCCATGTTCAATCAGCGCTTCGGTCATGCGCGCCACGATCCAGGGCTGGGAAATGGTTTGCCCGTGGCCGATCGGGAGCGCGTTGTTCTCGTAGGCACGCGAGTGCAGCGCCTGGTCGATGAAATGATGGCGGGGCAACTGGCGAATGACCTCCAGCACACGCTCATCGCGAATACCCTCTTCCGCCAGCTTGGCAGCCAGGCGGTCGCGGGCGCGCTGCGAGGTCATGCCTTCGCCACGCAATGCCGACGCTGGCAGGGCGTGCAGGTTCACCACGTCAGGCGGCCTCCTCGCTGTCCATGGCCGACGAAAGCGAGAGCATCCAGCTGCTCACCTTCTCCAGCGCCTGGAAGCGCGTGAGATCGGTATGGATAGGTGACACCGAAACGTAGCCGCGACTGACCGCGTTGAAATCGGTACCCGGGCCTTCGTCGTCCACCTTGCCCGGCGGACCGATCCACCACATGTCGCGGCCGCGCGGATCCTCGGTGCGGATAGCCGGTGCGGACCGGTGCCGCTTGCCCAGGCGGGTGACCTCGAAGCCCTGGATCTCCTCCCACGGAAGGTCAGGGACGTTCACGTTCAAGATGGTGTCGGCCGGGAGTGGATCGACGACCAGGCGGCGCATGAGCATGAGCACGGCGTGGGCAGCGGATTCGAAATGATGGCCCGAGCCTTCTTTCGTCACCAGCGATACCGCGATGGCGGGCAAGCCGAGGAAGCGCCCTTCCATCGCCGCGGAGACCGTCCCTGAATAGATGACGTCATCGCCGAGGTTGGCGCAGTTGTTGATACCCGAGACAACGATATCGATCTCGTGATCGAGCAGGCCCGAGAGCGCGAGGTGGACGCAATCCGTGGGTGTGCCCGCGACACGATAGCGCCGCTCGTCGAGACGATGTACGCGGATAGGCGCATCGAGGGTGAGCGAATTACTTGCGCCGGAGCGGTCACGGTCAGGGGCGACCACGGTCACCGTGCCGAACCCGGCAAGACGCTCGGCAAGCACCCGGATGCCCGGAGCTTCCACGCCGTCGTCGTTGCTAACCAGAACTTGCATGCTGATCCAGATCGAAAAACGGGGCTGGCGGCCCCATATTCAACCCGGGCCGCGCGACCACCCAAGTCTACCGGAGCGGGGCGCGGGATTCACCGGAACCGGCTAGGATGGAGTTCATGAAACGACGAAGTCCCTCGGTGCATGACGACGACAGCCGCCTGTTCCGCGAGGCGATCGGCGACGTCCGGCCCATGATTGCCAGGGAAGCCGTACCGGAGCGGCCCCGCCCGGCCCCGGTGCCATTCATGCGCGATGCGGATGAAGCGGCGGTTCCTGCGGATTCCATGCTGTTCGACTACGACCCCGCGGATCTCGAAGTCGGTGAAGAATTATCGTACCTGCGTGACGGCTATCCACCGAAAGTGCTGAAACAGCTCAAGCGCGGCCAGTTCAGCATCCAGGCCGAGGTTGACCTGCATCAGATGAACGCGGCGGCTGCGCAGCTCACCATCGCTGAATTCCTGGCCGAGTGCCGTCATGACGGTGTGCGCTGCGCCAGGATCATCCACGGCAAGGGCCTGCGCTCCAAAGCCGCCGGGCCGGTCCTGAAGGGCCTCACCGACAAATTGCTACGGCGGCGTGACGATGTGGTCGCCTTCGCCTCGGCCAAGCCCGCTCAAGGCGGCACGGGCGCAGTGATCGTCCTGCTTAAAGCCTGACGCTCCTACATAGCCACGGTCAGCTGGTCAGGGCGAGCTCGCGGATCACCGTGGTGGCATAGGCGCCGGCGGGCAGCGCGAAGCTTACTTCGAGTGCGCCATCTTCCAGCCAGCGCCACGCGAAATCGGCGGGCTTGAGACGCAGCGCACGGCGCTCCTGATCCATCCGCGCGCCAACAAGGCCTTCCGCAAGATCGGCGTCGCGGGCGGCAACGGCATTCTCAAGCGCCGCGACATCCCCGGAGGCCGGCGTATCTCCCCTGCCCCACAAAGGCCCGGTCGGATGGATATCGAAGCGGGCGAGACGCTCGGCAAGCGCGTCGTTGAACACTTCCGGCCCGAACCACGAACGCGAACCATCCAGGCCCCAGATCTCGCCATCCATGCCCGCATCCCACGTACCGGCTGCCACGCGCTCGGCCAGGGCGCCATTGAAAATGTGCGAGCGTGCCGACGACAGCAGGATCGAGCGCTTGTCACGATCGACGCGACGGCCCTTGAACATCGCACGCGCCTGCTCGACGTTATTGCCGCCCAGGCCAAAGCGCTGCTCACCAAAATAATTCGGCACGCCTCGCGCAGCGATTGCGCTAAGGCGCGCCTCGGCCTCGGCACGATCACCCTCGATCTCACGCAGCACGAGCACGAAACGATTCCCGCGCAACCCGCCACGCTTGATCTTGCGCGAGTGCCGCCCAAGCGCCGTCAGCGTCACGCCGGCATGCGGGAACGCGCTCCAGTCCGGATCCGCCTTGCCCGGCAACTGCACGGTAAAGACCTGGCGCGTCACCGCGTGGCGATCCTTCATGCCGGCATAGCCCACGTTCATGGGCGGGATGCCGGCGAACTTTGCCACCTCGCGCGCGACCCAGTCGGTGTTCTCACCGCGCTTCTCGACCAGCACGAAGGCATGCTCGCCCGCACCGTCCGGCTCGTAGCCGAGGATTTCTTCCACGAAGAAATCCTCAGGCTGGCTGCGCAGGCGGGCACGCAGCGGCGGCGCGCCAAACGCGAAGGGAAGTTCGTTCTCGCTCATCGGGGTCACGCCTTTACATCAGGAACAGGGTGGCAAGCCCAAGGAAAATAAAGAAGCCACCGCTATCGGTCATGGCGGTAATCAAAACGCTGGAGCCCAGCGCCGGATCCCGGCCCAGTTTGACCATCAACATGGGGATGCCGACACCCATGAAAGCGGCAAGCAGCAGATTAAGCGTCATCGCCGCCGTCATGACCAGGCCAAGCGAAGCGCTGTGATACAGCAGCCAGGCGACGATGCCGATCACGCCACCCCAGAGCAGGCCATTGATCAGCGCGACGCCAAGCTCCTTCCGCCACAAACGGCTGGCGTGACCCGTGCTGATCTGCTCCAGTGCCATGGCGCGGACGATCATGGTGATGGTCTGGTTGCCGGAGTTGCCACCGATGCCCGCCACGATGGGCATCAGTGCGGCGAGCGCCACCAGCTTCTCGATCGAATGCTCGAACAGGCCGATCACGCGGGAGGCGATAAACGCCGTGACAAGGTTGGTCGCCAGCCATGCCCAGCGGTTGCGCACCGATTTCCAGACCGAGGCAAAGATGTCTTCCTCTTCACGGAGACCGCCGCGCGAGAGCGCTTCCGCCTCGCCTTCCTCGCGAATGAAATCGATCATCGCGTCAACAGCGATGCGCCCAATCAGGCGCATCTGCGCATCGACCACCGGCGCGGTCACGAGGTCGTAGCGCTCGAAGGCCTGCGCCACATCGTAGGCATCATCTTCGGGGCGGAACGTATTCACGTCCGGCGCCATGATCTCGTGGACCATCTTGTCGGGCGAATTCACCAGCAACCAGTGCAGGGGCAACACGCCTGTCAGCACGTGGTCGGCATTCACCACGAAGAGCTTATCGGTCTGCGCCGGCAGTTCGTCGAACCGGCGCAGGTAACGCATGACCACCTCGAGGCTGATGTCCTCGCGAATGGTGACCATGTCGAAATCCATCAACGCGCCAACCTGGTCGTCCTCGTAGGACATGGCGGCTTGCACGCGCTCGCGCTCCTGCGCGTCGAGGCTCGCCATCAGTTCCGGCAGCACCTCGGTGGGCAGGTCGTCGACAAGGTCGGCGAGCTCGTCCGCATCCAGCGGCTCGACGGCCGCGAGGATCTCGCGGTCGTCCATATCGGCGATCAGCGATTCGCGGACCGAATCGGAGACCTCAAGGAGGATTTCACCATCCCGGTCGCTGCGCACGCGCTGCCATACGGCGAGGCGATCCTCCAGCGGCAGCGATTCCAGCACATCGGCCAGGTCCGCCGGGTGCAGGCCATCGAGCGTCGCCTGGAGTTGGATATCGATCCGCTCGAGCGTCGCGGCATCGCCAGCCGGCGTGATCGCATCCAGCGCCTCGATGGCCTCGCGGCGACGCAGCAGGTCATTGACCGTCTCGATGCGATCCTGCAGGCGCGGCGCCGGCGTGCGGGCCTCCAGCTCGGTCACGCCGGCTGCACCAGCACACTGGCCAGGGCCGCGATACCTTCGCGGCGACCGGTGAAACCGAGCGTTTCCGTCGTAGTCGCCTTGATGCTGATGCGGTCGATATCGACGCCGAGATCCGCCGCGATGTTCACGCGCATGGCATCCGCGTGCGGAAGCACCTTGGGTGCCTCGCAGATCACGGTGACGTCAGCGTTGCCCAACACGTAGCCACGCGACAGTACGAGTTCACGCACCGCACGCACGAAGGTACGGCTATCGGCGCCACGCCACTTCTCGTCCGAAGGCGGAAAATGCTTGCCAATGTCGCCCAACGCCAGCGCGCCAAGCAGCGCATCGCACAGCGCATGCAACACGACATCGCCATCGGAATGCGCCAGCACGCCCTGCTTGTGCGCCACGCGCACGCCGCCGAGCATCACGTGATCGCCTTCGCCGAAGGCGTGCACGTCGAATCCCTGTCCGATGCGAATCATCTTGTCCTCCCGAGCAGGAACTCCGCCAGGGCGAAATCCGCCGGCGTGGTCACCTTGATATTGTCTTCCGAGCCCTCGACGAGCAGCGGCTTGCCGCCTGCCCGCTCGATGGCCATGGCCTCATCGCTGACGACGATACCGGCGTCGGCGGCAAGGCGGAGTGCACGCGCCAGGCCGGCGCGGCGGAACATTTGTGGCGTAAAGGCCCGCCATCGGCCATCGCGGGGCTCGGTCGCCAGGCTGTGGCCCGAGTCGTCCGCGCGCTTCAGCGTGTCACGCAGGGGCGCACCCAGCAGGCCGCCCTCGCCGGTCCCGGCGAGAGTGATCAGGCGCGTGATGTCGTCAGCGCGTACGCACGGGCGCGCCGCGTCGTGCACGAGGACAAAGGCATCGGACGCTACCGAGGCCGGCAGCGCATCGACGCCCGCCAGCACGGAATAACTACGTTCACTGCCACCCACCGCGGTCAGCAGTGGTTTGCCGAGGACATGGTCGACAGCGGCGAAATGGGTGTCATCCGCCGCAATCACCACCATCAGGCCGGCGATCAGCGGATGGGCGGCCAGCCGCTCCAGGGTGTGGTCCAGCAGTGGCCGGCCGGCCACGTGCTGGTATTGCTTCGGCCGGTCGCCGCCGGCCCGGACGCCCTTGCCGGCGGCCGGTATCACGCACCAGAGCGCGTCCATTACTGGTCGCCGGCGGTGACGGGCGGCGGAGGCGGCGGCGCGCTGGTCGCGGCCCCCGGCTCCACCACCTGGTAGAACGTCTCACCCGGCTTGATCAGGCCCAGTTCCTGGCGCGCACGCGCTTCGGTGGCCTGTTCACCGTGCTTGAGGTCTTCCACATCGGCCGCGAGCGCAGCATTCCGCTTCTGCAACGTGGCGTTCTCATCGGTCTGGTTCTTGACCGATGCACGCAGGGACTCCACCTCGGCCATCCCCCCACCGCCGACCCACAGCTTCAGCTGCAGCGCGATGAGGATGACGACGAGGATCAGGCCGACCCAGCGCAGGAGTGCCGCGTTGCTCACGGGACCTGGTTAGCCCGGGAGCTTGGTCAGGTTCGGGAACGCGTTGCGGCCGGCATACTTCGCCTGCGCGCCCAGCGCTTCCTCGATGCGCAGCAGCTGGTTGTACTTGGCCACGCGATCGGTGCGGCACAGCGAACCGGTCTTGATCTGGGTCGCGGTGGTAGCCACGGCGATATCCGAGATCGTGGTGTCCTCGGTTTCGCCCGAACGGTGCGAGACGATGGCGGCGTACTTCGCGCGGTCGGCCATGGCGATGGCTTCCAGCGTTTCCGACAGCGTACCGATCTGGTTGACCTTGATCAGGATGGCGTTGGCGATCTTCTTGTCGATGCCTTCCTGGAAGATCTTCGGGTTGGTGACGAAGAGATCGTCGCCGACGAGCTGGATGGCGCCGTCGACCACCTTGGTGAGGTGTGCCCAGCCGTCCCAGTCGCCTTCGGCCATGCCGTCTTCGATGGTGACGATCGGGTACTGCTTCGCCCACGAGGCCAGCGTGTCGACCCACTGCTCCGGGGTGAAGACCTTGCCTTCGCCCTCCAGATCGTACTTGCCGTTCTTGAAGAACTCCGAGCTGGCCACGTCGAGGCCGAGCAGGATTTCGCTACCGACCTTGAAGCCCGCCTTGTTCACGGCCTCGAGGATCGTATCGAGCGCTTCGACGTTCGACTTCAGGTTCGGCGCGAAGCCGCCTTCATCGCCCACCGAGGTGTTCAGGCCGCGACCCTTCAGCACCGACTTCAGCGCGTGGAAGATCTCGGCGCCATAGCGCAGGGCCTCGGCGAAGTTCGGCGCGCCGACCGGCAGCACCATGAACTCCTGCACGTCGACGTTGTTATCGGCGTGGGCACCACCGTTGATGATGTTCATCATCGGCACCGGCAGCGAGCCGCCACCGTTGACCATCAGGTACTGCCACAGCGCCTGCTTCTTCGAAGCGGCGGCGGCGTGCGCGGCGGCCATGGAAACGCCCAGCAGCGCGTTGGCGCCGAGCTTGCCCTTGTTGTCGGTGCCGTCGAGGGCGATGAGCTTGTCATCGAGGCCTTTCTGGTCGACCGCGTCGAAACCGGCCAGCGCCTTGGCGATGGTGGTGTTGACGTTGGCCACGGCGTTCTTGACGCCCTTGCCGCCATAACGCGACTTGTCGCCGTCGCGCAGTTCCACGGCTTCGCGGGTGCCGGTGGAGGCACCGCTGGGGACGGCCGCGCGGCCGAACGAGCCGTCAGCCAGGGTGACTTCGGCTTCGAGAGTGGGGTTACCGCGGGAATCGAGGATTTCGCGGGCGTGGATCTTGGTGATGGACGTGGTCATGCGCTTCCCGTTACGAGTTGGAATGACGGAGCACGGTACCCGGCCTCATCGCGGCGCCGGTACCTTGGGAGGCCCCTGGGCCCCTTGAAGACGTGCCCGGCGCACAACGGCGCCGGGCGATGCCCATCATAGCGTTACGCGGCCGATTCTTCGGAGCGCGTCGCCAGCTTTTCGCCATCGCGCACGGCTTTGTACTCGCGCGCGGCACGGACGAAGCCGATGAACAGGGGGTGGCCTTCGCGCGGCGTGGAGGTGAACTCCGGGTGCGCCTGGCAGCCGAGGTACCACGGGTGCACGCTCTGCGGCAGTTCCACCACTTCCACCAGCAGGTCGTCCATGGACTTGCCCGAGATGACGAGGCCGAGGTCTTCGAACGTCTGGCGGTAGCGGTTGTTGAACTCGTAGCGATGGCGGTGACGCTCGCGCACCACATCCTCGCCATACAGCTCGCGAGCCAGGGTGCCGGCCTTGAGGCGGCATTCCTGTGCGCCCAGGCGCATGGTGCCGCCGAGGTCGGAACGCTCGGTGCGCTGCTCGGTTTCACCCGAGGCCGTGGTCCACTCGGTGATCAGGGCGATGACCGGGTCCGGCGTGTTGCGGTCGTTCTCGCTCGAATCCGCCTGCTTGAGGCCGGCGGTGTTGCGCGCGAACTCCACCACCGCGGCGTGCATGCCGTAGCAGATACCGAAGTAAGGAACACCGGCTTCGCGGGCGAACTGGGCCGCGAGGATCTTGCCCTCGAAGCCGCGCTTGCCGAAGCCGCCCGGCACCAGGATGGCGTCAGCGTGGCCAAGCACGGCGCGGGCGCCGCGGGCTTCGACATCTTCCGAATCGATCCAGTCCAGGGTGATGCGGGTGGACTGCTTGATACCGCCATGGCGCAGGGCTTCACCCAGCGACTTGTAGGCATCCTTGTGTTCCACGTACTTGCCGACGATGGCGACCGTGACTTCATCGCGCGGATGCTCGACGGCTTCCACCGTGCGCACCCAACTGGAAAGGTCGGCCGGGCCGGCATCAAGGCCAAGGCGCTTGATGACGAGTTCGTCCAGGCCCTGCTCGTGCAGCCACATCGGCAGCTTGTAGATGACATCGACATCGATGGTGCTGATGACGGCGTTCTTCGGCACGTTGGTGAACAGCGCGATCTTGTGGCGCTCGCCATCGGGCAGCGGCTCTTCGCAACGGCACAGCAGCACGTCGGGCTGGATACCGATGGAGCGCAGTTCCTTTACCGAATGCTGGGTCGGCTTGGTTTTGATCTCGCCGGCGGCCTTGATGTACGGCACCAGGGTGAGGTGCACGAACATGCACTTCTCCGGGCCGTGCTCGATGCGCAGCTGGCGGATGGCCTCGAGGAAGGGCAGCGATTCGATATCGCCGACGGTGCCGCCGATCTCGACCAGCGCCACGTCGAAGCCACGGGTGGCCTCGTGGATCGAGTGCTTGATCTCGTCGGTGATGTGCGGGATGACCTGCACGGTGGCACCGAGGTAATCGCCACGGCGTTCCTTACGAATCACCGACTCGTAGATCTTGCCCGAGGTGATCGAGTTCTTGCCGGTGAGGCGGGTGCGCACGAAGCGCTCATAATGGCCCAGGTCCAGATCGGTTTCGGCGCCGTCATCGGTGACGTACACCTCGCCATGCTGGAAGGGGCTCATGGTGCCCGGATCCACGTTGATATAGGGATCGAGCTTCATCATGGTCACGGAAAGACCACGCGCCTCGAGGATGGAGGCAAGCGACGCCGCTGCGATGCCTTTCCCAAGGGAAGACACCACACCGCCGGTGACGAAAATCAGGGGAGTCATGCGAGCAGCCAGTGCTGGAAATTTGTATTTTACACGAGGGCCGGGCCGCTCGCGAGGGGTTCGCTGAACGCTTAACATGGGGGGATGAGCACATCCCCGATCCCCGCCCGTCTCGAAGCCCTGCGCGCCGCCATGGCCCGCGCCGGTGTCGCCGCCGTCGTCGTCCCCACGGCCGACCCCCACCTCTCCGAATACCTGCCGCCGCGCTGGCAGGCCCGGGAGTGGTTCTCCGGGTTCACCGGGTCGGCCGGCACCCTGGTGGTGACCGCGAAGGGCGGCGGCCTGTGGACCGATTCCCGCTATTTCTCCCAGGCGGAGACCGAACTGGCCGGCAGTGGCCTGCCGCTGATGAAACAGCACGTCGCCCAGACGCCGGAGCCCCCGGCGTGGCTGTCCAGCGAGCTGCCGGATGGCGCCGTGGTGGCCGTGGCTGGCGATAGCGTCTCCGTGGCCACCGCCGAGAGCCTGGCCCAGCGGCTTCAGGCCGGCGGCGCCACGCTGCGCACCGACCTGGACTTGCCCGGCGCGGCCTGGGCCGACCGTCCCGCCCGCCCCGCCGCCCCCGTATTCGCCCACGCCGCTGCCTACGCGCCGGTGAGCCGGGCCGACAAATTGCAGCACGTCCGCACGGCCATGCGCCGCGCCGGCGCGACGCACCACCTGGTCTCCAGCCTCGACGATATCGCCTGGCTCACCAACCTGCGTGGGGCTGACGTCGACTACAACCCGGTCTTCCTGGCCCACCTGCTGGTCGAAGCCGACCACGCCACGCTGTTCGTCGATGGCGGCAAGCTTCCGCCAACCGTGAAGGCCGCCCTGGCCGCCGACGGGGTCTCAGTGGCCGATTACGGCACCGCTGCCTCTGCCCTGGCGGCCCTGCCGGATGATGCAAGCCTCCTGATCGATCCGGCCAAGGTGGTCGTCGCGGTTCTTGAAGGCGTGCCCGCCAGCGTCCGCCAGATCCGCGGCCCGGCGCCGTCCACGGCCGCCAAGGCCCGCAAGACGCCCGAAGAGCTGGAACACATCCGCCATGCGATGCGTCGCGACGGCGCCGCCCTCGCCCGTGCCTTCCGCCGGATCGAGGCGGGCGTGGCTGGCGGCCAGCCGCTCTCCGAGCTGGATGTGGACACGATCGTCCGCGAGGCCCGCGCCGCGCAGGAGGGTTTCGTTGGCGAGAGCTTCTCGACCATCGCCGGCTACCAGGCCAACGGCGCCCTGCCGCATTACCGCGCTACCGAAGCCGGTTTCAGCCCGCTCGCGGCCAAGGGCCTGCTGCTGATCGATTCGGGTGGCCAGTACCTCGGCGGCACCACCGACATCACTCGCGTACTGGCCCTCGGCCCGGTCACCGACGAGCAAAAACGCGACTCCACGCTGGTGCTGAAGGGCATGATCGCCCTCTCCCGCGCGCGCTTCCCCAAGGGAGCCAGCGGCCCGCAGCTCGATGCGCTGGCCCGCGCACCGCTCTGGGCGGCCGGCATGGATTTCGGCCACGGCACCGGCCATGGCGTGGGCTACTTCCTGAATGTGCATGAAGGCCCCCACGGTATCCGCCCGCCCGTGGCCGGCGGGCCTCTGGTACCGCTGGAGACGGGCATGATCACCTCGATCGAGCCCGGCCTCTACAAGCCCGGCCGCTACGGCATCCGCCACGAGAACCTTGCGGTGGTGACTCAGGCTGACGAGACCGAGTTCGGCGAGTTCTTCTCCTTTGAAACGCTGACGCTTTGCCCATTCGACCGCCGCGGGCTGGAGCCGCGCCTGCTGGAGCCCTCGGAACGGGCCTGGCTGGACGACTACCACGCCACCGTGCGGGCGGCCCTGTCGCCCCTGCTGGACGGCGAAGACCGCGCCTGGCTCGAATGGCACTGCGCCCCGCTATAACGCCAATCCCCGTAGGAGCCCACCCTGTGGGCGACATCTTTTCGCGAAACCCCAACAGGCCCTGTGGCGGCGGTACGAAAGGCGTCGCCCACAGGGTGGGCTCCTACAGGGCGGTGGCACCGTGACCTGAATCTCATGGAGTGACATCGCCTGGCCGCACACTTGACCGACCTGCGACCGTCACCCATCCTGCCCGGCTAACGAAACGACTCCCCGCCTGATGAATACTCGCTACAACGCCTCAGACATCGAAGTCCTCAGTGGCCTTGACCCGGTCAAGCGCCGCCCCGGCATGTACACCGATACCTCGCGCCCGAACCACCTGGCGCAGGAAGTCATCGATAACTCCGTCGACGAGGCCCTGGCTGGCCACGCCAAGACCATCGACGTCACGGTCTTCAATGATGGCTCGGTCGAGGTCAGCGACGATGGCCGCGGCATGCCGGTGGATATCCACCCGGACGAGAAGGTCCCCGGTGTCGAGCTGATCCTCACCCGCCTGCACGCGGGCGGTAAGTTCTCGAACAAGAACTACGCCTTCTCGGGCGGCCTGCACGGCGTGGGCGTCTCGGTGGTGAATGCGCTTTCGACCCGCGTGGATGTCACCATCCGCCGCGAGGGCCAGGAATTCCGCATGAGCTTCGAGAACGGCGACCGCGCCAGTGAGCTCGAAGTCATCGGCACCGTCCCCAAGAAGAAGACTGGCACCACGCTGCGCTTCTGGCCGGATCCGAAGTACTTCGACTCCCCGCGCATCCTCGTCTCCAAGCTCAAGCACCTGCTGCGCGCGAAAGCCGTGCTCTGCGCTGGCCTCACCGTGCGCCTGCACGATGAATCCGCCGCGGGCGAAGTCACCGAGTGGTATTTCGAAGACGGCCTGCAGGATTACCTGCGCGCCGAACTGCAGGGCGCCGAAGCGCTGCCAGCCGATCTCTTCGTGAAGCACTTCGCGCGCGAGACCGACACGGTCGACGTCGCGCTGTGCTGGCTGCCGGAAGGCGAGCTCGTGCAGGAAAGCTACGTCAACCTCATCCCCACCGCGCAGGGCGGCACGCACGTGAACGGCCTGCGCTCGGGCCTCACGAACGCCATCCGCGAATTCTGCGACCTGCGCAACCTGCTGCCGCGCGGCGTCAAGCTCGCGCCGGAAGACGTGTGGGAGCGCCTCGCGTTCGTGCTCAGCGTCAAGCTGCAGGATGCGCAGTTCGCTGGCCAGACCAAGGAACGTCTCTCGTCGCGTAATGCGGCGGGCGTCGTTGAAGGCGTCGTGCACGATGCCTTCAGCCTGTGGCTGAACCAGCACGTGGATCTCGGCGAGAAGATCGCCCAGCTGGCGATCGAACGCGCCAGCGCCCGCCTCAAAGCGGCCAAGCAGGTGGTGCGCAAGAAGATCACCTCGGGCCCCGCCCTGCCCGGCAAGCTCGCCGACTGCGCCTCCACCGATCTCACCCGCACCGAAATCTTCCTCGTGGAAGGCGATTCGGCCGGCGGCTCGGCCAAGCAGGCCCGCGACAAGGACTTCCAGGCGATCATGCCGTTGCGCGGCAAGATCCTGAACACCTGGGAAGTCGAGTCGACCGCCGTGCTCGCCTCGCAGGAAGTGCACGACCTGGCCGTGGCCATCGGTTGCGATCCGGGCAAGGATGACCTCAGCGGCCTGCGTTACGGCAAGGTCGTGATCCTGGCCGATGCGGATTCCGACGGCCTGCACATCGCCACCCTGCTCTCGGCGCTGTTCCTTCGCCACTTCCCCACCCTGGTGCGCGAAGGCCACGTCTTCGTCGCCATGCCGCCGCTGTTCCGCGTCGACGTGGGCAAGCAGGTGTTCTACTGCCTGGACGAGGAAGAGAAGCGCCTCATGCTCGAGAAGGTGGAACGCGAAAAGATGAAGGGCGCCGTCTCGGTCACCCGCTTCAAAGGCCTGGGCGAGATGAACCCGGCACAGCTGCGCGAATCCACTGTGCATCCGGATACGCGTCGTCTCGTGCAGCTCACCGTCGAGTCGGATGACGGCACGGCGAAACTGATGGACATGCTGCTGGCGAAGAAGCGCGCAAGCGATCGCAAGCAATGGCTCGAAGAGAAAGGCGACCTAGCCACCCTCGAGGTCTGATCCAAAAAAAGCCCGGCAATCGCCGGGCTCTTTTTTTGGCTTTCTGTAGGAGCCCACCCTGTGGGCGACGCCGTTCGCGATAACGCGACAGGGCCTGCGCGGTGAGGCGAAAGATGTCGCCCACAGGGTGGGCTCCTACGAAAGCGGCGTCGCGAAGCCGGGTCAGCGGCGGTCGCGGATCGCTTCGATCAGGCCACGCGTGGCCGCATCGAACTGGCTGATATCGCCCGCATCCTTGTCGTTCGCGAGCGAGGGGTAGATCTGCTTGGCGATGACCTTGCCCAGCTCCACGCCCCACTGGTCGAACGCATTGATGCCCCACAGGTGGCCGAGCATGAACACCTTGTGCTCGTACAGCGCGATGAGCGCACCCAGCGAATGCGGGGTGAGCGAATCGAGCATGAACACGCTGCTGGGGCGGTTGCCTTCAAAGGTGCGCTGCGCGGCCAGGGCGCGGCGCTCTTCTTCGGTACCGGTCTTGGCTTCAGCCAGCGCTTCCTCGAAGGTCTTGCCAAGCGACAGCGCGGCGGCCTGGGCAAGGAGGTTCGAGGTCAGCACATCCTGATTTTCGCGCAGCGGGTGCGCCGGCTTCACCAGGCCGATGAACTCCAGCGGCACGATATCGGTGCCCTGGTGCAGCGCCTGGAAATACGCGTGCTGCGCATTCGTGCCGATGCTGCCCCACACGACCGGAACGGTCGAACCCGTGACGTGCTTGCCGTTGGTCGGGTGCACGTGCTTGCCCAGCGATTCCATCTCGAGCTGCTGCAGGTACGACGGCAGGTCGGCGAGGTAATCGACGTACGGGATGACCGCACGGCTGGTGGTGCCGAGGATATTGCGGTTCCACAGCTCGGCCGCGGCAAGCAGCACCGGCAGGTTGTCTTTCCACTCCGCACTGCGGAAATGGTCATCCGCTTCGGCGGCACCGGCGAGCAGATCGCGGAAGCCGTTCATGCCGATAGCGAAGGCGATGGAAGCGCCGACCGCCGACCACAGCGAGAAGCGGCCGCCGACGTAATCCCACATGGGCAGCACCTGCGCGGCGCCCCACTTGTTCACGGCTTCGACGTTCGAGCTCACGGCGATGAAGTGCTTCGCCGTCTTCGCGGTGTCGCCCTTGTTGGCCTTGAGGATCCAGTCGCGGAACACACCACCGTTGAGCAGGGTCTCCTGCGTGTTGAAGCTCTTCGAGACCAGGATGACCAGCGTATGTGCCGGGTCGAGATGCTTCATCAGATCGTAGGCGGCCTGACCGTCCACGTTGGTGAGGAAGTGACTGCGGATACCGTCGACATGGAACTGCTCGAGCGCGTGGACAGCCAGGCGCGGGCCCAGGTCCGAGCCGCCGATGCCGATGTTCACCACATCGGTGACACGGCCGATCAGGCCGACGGACTCGCCCTCGCCCTTGTGCACGGCATTGACCAGCTTTTCCATCTGGTCGAGCGCCTCGGCGACTTCCTTGCGGACATCGGCCGGGGCCGCCGGGTGGCGCGACGCACCACCGCGCAGGGCGGTATGCAGCACGGCGCGGTCTTCGGACGTATTGATGTGCTTGCCTTCGAACATCGCGTCGCGCGCGGCTTGCCAGCCGGTGCTCTCGATGTAGGCGCCTACGGCATCCAGCGCCGCCGTATCCAGCTTCTGGCGGGTGATGTCGAGGAGGATGGGGCCCATGCGCTTGCGGAAGCGATCGCCACGGGAGGCGTCGTTGACGAGCGTGCGGAGGGTGGTACCGGCGAGGCGGCTTTTGTGCTCATCGAACGACGGCACGGGGACGTGGTTTGAATCCATGGCTTCCACTTTGGGTGCGACGGAGGGAAGCTCCGATATTACCGCACTGCAACGTAAGTGGATTGTATGGACAGCGCCCAATTCATCGTAGGAGCCCACCCTGTGGGCGACGCCTTTCGCGATAACCCCACAGGGCCCGCGCGGTGAGGCGAAAGATGTCGCCCACAGGGTGGGCTCCTACGTTTTTATGCGGCCTGCTTGGGGATCGAATGGTTGGTATGGGTGATGCGGTTGTCCGCATCCACATACACCAGGTCCGGCTGGTACTTGGCCATCTCGGCCTCGGACAGGCCCACGAAGGCGGCAATGATGACGAGGTCGCCCGTCGACACGCGACGCGCGGCGCTACCGTTCACGGAAATGATGCCCGAGCCCTCTTCCGCACGCAGCGCGTACGTGACGAAGCGTTCGCCGTTGTTGATGTTCCAGGCGTGGATCTGCTCGTACTCGCGGATGCCCGCGGCGTCCAGCAGGTTGCCATCGATAGCGATGGAACCTTCGTAGTTCAGCTCGGCGTGAGTCACCGTGGCACGGTGGATCTTGCACTTGAGCATGTTGAGGTGCATGGCGGTCTCTGCGGTGTGGCGGTTACAAAAACGCCCATTCTAACGGAGGTAGCCCGTACCGTCGTGAATGGGCTTCCTCGGTGTCGAGGCGCTTTATGGGGGAGCGGGGTCGGAAACGCAAGTGCCCGTTCGTGAAGGCTTTCAGTCGAAAGGCAGGTTATCGATCAGGCGGGTGGCCCCCAGACGGGCGGCGACCAGGGCCACCAGGCCCTCGCGCTCGTCCTGGCCCGGCTCGGCCAGGTCGTCGGCCCGGCGGATCGCCACGTAGTCGGGCACGAAGCCTGCCCGCTCAAGCCGGGCGCGCGCGGCCTGCTCCAGCGCCTGCCAGTTGTGGCCCTGGCGGAACAGGTCGCGCATCTGGGTCAGCGTGGCGTAGATCTGGGGCGCGCGCTGGCGTTCGGCCGGCGTGAGGTACTGGTTGCGCGAGCTCTTGGCCAGTCCATCCTCGTCCCGCAGGGTCGGGCCCGACATGATCTTCACCGGCAGCGACAGGTCGCGAACCATCCGCTCGATGACCTTCAGCTGCTGGAAATCCTTCTGGCCGAACACGGCGAAATCCGGCTGGACCAGGTGGAACAGCTTGGAAACCACGGTAGCCACGCCATCGAAATGGCCCGGGCGATGGGCGCCCTCGAGCGTTTCGGTGACCCCCGGGACGTGGATGCTCACGCTGCCCGCCGCACCAAAGGGGTACATCGTGGCCACTTCCGGCGCGAACAGCACGTCGCAACCGGCCTCAGCCAGACCCACCTGGTCCTGCGCCAGGGTGCGCGGATAGCGCTCGAAGTCCTCGCCCGGGCCGAACTGGGTGGGGTTCACGAACACGGAGGCCACCACGCGGTCGGCGCGGGCACGGGCCAGCTTCAGCAGCGAATGGTGGCCCTCGTGGAGGTTGCCCATGGTGGGCACGAAGCCCACGATCTGGCCGGCGGAGCGCCAGCCACGGATGGTGGCGCGGAGGGCGGCGGCATCGGTTACGGTCTGCATGGCTGGCTCGTTAGCTGAAGCTGTGTTCCGGGCCGGGGAACGTCCCTGCCCTTACGTCATCCGCATACGCGCGGATCGCTGCCGGAATGGAATCACGACCAGCAAGGAAATCCTTGGAGAACTTTGGCCGCTTGCCCGGCGTAAGGCCGAGCATGTCGTAGACGACGAGCACCTGGCCATCGCACCCGACACCCGCGCCAATGCCGATGACAGGGATCGAAAGCGCCTTCGATATCCGCTCGGCCAGCGCCGTCGGCACGCATTCCAGCACCAGCAGGTCGGCGCCCGCCGCTTCCACGGCCTTCGCATCGGCGAACAGCTTCTCCGCCGCGTCCTCCGTCTTGCCCTGCACCTTGTAGCCGCCGAACTTGTTCACCGATTGCGGGGTGAGGCCCAGATGGCTGCACACAGGGATATCGCGCTCGGCGAGCGCGGCGACGACTTCGCAGATGCGCCCGGCACCTTCGATCTTGACCATGGCCGCGCCACCCTGGGCGACGAGCCTCGCGGCTGCCTCCATCGCGGACGGCACGTCGCGATCGCTCATGAACGGCAGGTCAGCGACCAGCAGCGTGGCACCGAGGCCGCGCGCTACGGCAGCCGTGTGGTAGACCATCTCATCGACCGTGACGGGCAACGTGCTCGACCTGCCCTGCACGACCATGCCGAGGGAGTCGCCGACCAGCGCCACATCGACCCCGGCGGATTCCAGCTGCGCGGCAAAACTCGCATCGTAGGCGGTGAGCATCACGATCTTCCGGCCTTCGGCTTTCATTGCCTTCAGGCCCGGCACGGTCACCGGCTTACGCGCCGGCGCACTCGTTTTTTCGACGTACACGCTCTTGTCGCCTCGTTGGGTGAAATTCGAATTGTCCGCCTGATTGGCCCGGGGCTCAAGGAATCCGGATCAGGCGAGCGGGATGCATTCAGCCGCGTCGATCGCCGCCAACAGGCCAGCCACCTGCCCCAGGCCCGGCAAGACGGCCCCGGGGGCAATATCCGCAAGCGGAAGCAGGACAAAGGCACGCTCGGCGATACGCGGATGCGGCACGGTCAGCCGCTCGTCCGCCATCACGATGTCGCCATAGGCAAGCAGGTCCAGGTCGAGCGTACGCGGCCCCCAGCGCTCGCCATCACGGACGCGGCCAAAGGCACGCTCGGTCGCGAGCAACGCATCAAGCAGCGCATGGGCATCCAGTGACGTATCCACGGCAATGGCCGCGTTCACGAAGTCGGGCTGGGCCACGGGGCCCCATGGCGGGGTGCGGTAGAACCGCGACCGGGCCGTGACGCGGATCCCCGGCACGGCGTCCAGCGCTTCGATCGCGGCATCGAGCCGCGACCGGACATCGCCCAGGTTGCCACCCAGGCCAATGAGCGCAACCACGCTCACGCGCCGCTCGTATCGCCCTTGCCGCGGGTCGGCTTGCGCCGGCGGCGACGCTTGCGGGCCGGCGCGGTAGCCGAGACCGTCGAGGGATCGTGCGGCGGTACGCCACCACCACCCAGCGCCGCGGCGAGCATTTCCGGCGGGAGTTGCTGGGCATGTGCCCACCACTCGCCGAGCTCACGCATGCCTGAGGATTCGTGTGCACGCAGCAGCAGGAAATCGAAGGCAGCGCGGAAGCGCGGATGCGACATCAGGCGGAACACGCGCTTGCGGTGGATCTGCTCGAAGCGCGGCTGCAACGCCCAGATTTCTTCCATCGTGAACGTGAAGCGCCGCGGGATGGCGACACGCTGGCACTGCTCACCCACCACATGGACGGCGGCGCGCTGCCAGGCCTCGTTCATATCGAAGCCCTGCGCCATCCAGCCATGGGCCTGGTCACGGACTTCGCCCCACAGGAGCACCGCATACAGGAACGCCGGCGTGACCGACTTGCCTTCGGCGATGCGTGCATCGGTGTTGGCCAGGCCTTGCTCGACCAGCGCGCGCAGCGCCGTATCGCCACGCTCAAGCGCGCGGGCGGTGGCTGGGAACAGGAACTCGAGCAGGCCGCACGCTTCGAGCATCTTGAAGCTCTTCAGGCCGTGTCCGGCCAGGAACAACTTCAGGGATTCATCGAAGAGGCGAGCCGGAGAGGCCTCGGTCAGCAGGTGGCCGAGCTTCTTGAACGGTGCGGCGGCGGAAGGCGCGATCGTAAAGCCGAGCTTGGCGGCAAGGCGTGCGGCACGCAGCATGCGCACCGGATCTTCGCGATAACGCAGCTCGGGGTCGCCGATGAGACGCATCGTCCGGTCTTCCAGATCCTGCATGCCACCCACGTAATCGCGGACGCTGAAGTCGGCGATATCGTAGTAGAGCGCGTTGACCCGGAAATCGCGGCGCACCGCGTCTTCCTCGATGGTGCCCCAGATATTGTCGCGGACGATCCGGCCATCGACGATGTGACGGTCACCTTCGCTTTCGCCGCCCTCTTCACCGGTGCCACGGAAGGTGGCCACCTCGATGATCTCGGGGCCGAAGACGACATGGGCCAGGCGGAACCGGCGGCCGATCAGCCGACAGTTACGGAACAGCCCCTTCACCTCTTCCGGCGTGGCATTGGTGGCCACGTCGAAATCCTTGGGATGGCCGCCCAGGAGGAGGTCGCGCACGGCGCCGCCCACCAGGTACGCGGCGAACCCGGCGTCGTGGAGTCGGTAAAGCACGCGGAGCGCGGCTTTGCTGATGTTCTTGCGGGAAATGGAGTGCTGCTCGCGCGGGATGATGCGTAGCCCGGGCGGAACGTCACTCCTCGTTTCGGAATTCAAGCGGTCGGTGTCCTGGCGGGCGCATCCGCGCCCGGTCAAGTAGCTGCCCCCACCGGCAACCGGTGTCGGGATGAACGGGCCAAATGTAACGAATTCGACCCAATCCGACGAGCGGGTAGTAAAAGCGTTGCCAGCGGCCGGAATTTGGATATACTAGCGCGCTTCGTACGTCTCGTACGACCCCGCTCCCTTCGTCTAGTGGTCTAGGACACGGCCCTCTCAAGGCTGGAACACGAGTTCGAACCTCGTAGGGAGCACCACTTTTCTTTCCGGCGCCGAACCGTTCGCATGACCTTTGTCGTTACCGACAACTGCATCAAGTGCAAATACACGGACTGCGTCGAGGTTTGCCCCGTGGATGCCTTCCACGAAGGCCCGAACTTCCTGGTCATCAATCCGGACGAGTGCATCGACTGCACCCTCTGCGAGCCGGAATGCCCGATCAACGCCATCTACCCCGAGGACGACGTCCCCGCCGGGCAGGAGCAGTTCGTGGCACTGAACGCCGACCTCTCGAAGGACTGGCCGGTGATCACCGAGCGCAAGGATGGCATGCCGGACGCCAAGGACTGGGAAAACAAACCCAACAAGATCGACCTGCTCCAGCGCTGAGCAGGTAGCGAAAAGGCCCTTCGGGGCCTTTTTTTATGCCTCTAGAACGGGCACAAAAAAGGCCGCCCGGGGGCGGCCTTCTTGTTCCGGGCGGGGCCGGGATTACTTAACGTCGAGACGCGACTTCAACGCGTCGACCACACGGCGGACGCCATTGGCATCGCCCTGGGCGCGCACTTCCGAACCGGCGCCACTGGGGTTCACGGTAAGCACGACCGAGTGCTTGGCACCCGCGGCGGCCGAACCGGCCTGATCCTGCTCCTGCTCCGGGCTCTTGCCACCGAACATGCGCTTGAAGAAGCCACGCTTGGCTTCCGGCGCGCCAGCCGTGGCGGCGATCTGGTAGGTGTGGGTGTCGTCGTCGTGGGCCGTGACCGTACCGACATCGCCCACCGAGAGGACTTCACCGATGCGCTTGTAGGCAGCGTCCGGGGCATCCGCCAGGATGAAACCATCGGAGACCGGAGCCGCAGCCGGGGCCGAGCCACCGGTGGCGCCCGAACCCGCGCCCACGTCAGGGATCACCAGAGCCGCACTGGTCGACGGCGTATCCAGGCCCGGCGGGATTTCCAGCGGGGATTCCTGCTTGGCCTTTTCCCACTGCTTGGTGGAGCGGAACGCGCCGCAGCCGGAAACGACCAGGACGGACAGGAGCAGTGCCGGGACGACCAGCGCGTACGAGGTTTTCTTCATGAACAAAGGTTCCGTTGGAATCCGTTTTTAATGAGGTGCTTCAGGCGGCAGTCGCCAATGGTGCCAGAGCCGCGAGCGTTTCGCGCACTTTTGCCAGCGCCGGGCCGGGCTCGAGCTCGACCAGGGGCAGGCGGGGCGCCGCCAGACCCAGCCCCAGCAAGGCCAGGCCGGCCTTCACGGGGATCGGGTTTGGCGCACAGTTCAGGGCGTCAATCAGCGGTGCCAGGCGCGCCGTGGCGCTGGCCGTGCGCTCCGCGCTGCCCGAACGGGCGGCGTCGCAGAACTCACGGAAAGGCCCCGGCACGAGATTGGCCACCACCGAGATGGTGCCCGCAGCGCCGGCCAGCATGGCCTGGTGGGCCGAGCCGTCGTCGCCGCTGAGGTAGACGAAATCGGGACGAATAAGTTCCGCGATCGCCTGGATTCGCTCGGCGTCGCCGCGCGCTTCCTTGATTCCGATGATGCCCGGATGGTCGCGGAGCGCAGCCACGGTCTCCGGCGCGATATCGCAACCAGTGCGGGGCGGCACGTTATACAGGATGACCGGCAGGCCACCCTGGTCGGCCACGGCAAGGAAATGCCGGCGCATGCCCTCCTGGGTGGGGCGCACGTAGAACGGCGCCACCACGAGGGCGGCATCGGCGCCCAGCTCCCTGGCCAGGCGCGTCGTGGCGATGGTCTTGGCCGTACCGGCCTCGCCCGTGCCAGCGATGACAGGGATACGTTTATTGATGTGCTTCACCGCAAACGCCAGCAGGCGCTTGAATTCGTCATGCTCGAGGAAGTGCGATTCGCCCGTCGAGCCCGCGACGACCACCGCCTGGGTGCCGCCAGCCAGCTGCTGATCGAGCAGGCGGCCGAACGCGTCGAGATCGAGGGAACCGTCGGCGGCAAACGGGGTTGCCAGCGCGGTGATGCTTCCGGAGATATCCAAGGTGAAACCCATTGAGGAACCAGCCCTTCGCATGTTACCGGGGCGTTTCCGGGGAGTCCATTCGCCTGCGGGTGCCGGCATGGGGCCGCCGCAGTGTCTTGCTACTGTCCAACGGCGCCCGTTAAGCTCGGGCCAACAGCGACGCCCCGCGCCCCGCGGGCCGCGCCATGGGTAGTGAAGGCCTTGAATCGTTCCGTAGCACGCAGCGCCGCCGATAACCAGTTACTCATTTCGACGCTGTCGCCGGCGCACCGCGCGCCCATCCTCGCCCTCGCCAAGCGCATTGCCGATTCCGGCTGCAACCTGGCCGACGCGCGGGTGTCCACCATCGGCAACGATACCTCCGTGATGCTGCTGGCCTCGGGCTCGTGGGATGCCGTGGCCAAGCTGGAAACGGCCGTGGGCAAGCTGGCGCGCGACGAAGAGTTGCAGCTCGTGCATTACCGCACGACCCCGCGCGAGCCCACCGCCCATCTTCTGCCGTATCTGGTTGAAGTGATCGCGGCGGATCGCCCTGGCATCCTCGTCAAAATCATCGAATTCTTCTCGCGGCGCGATATCAGCGTCGAGCAACTCTCGTCCATGCGTTACCAGGCCATGCAGACGGGCGCCGAAATGTTCCAGGCGCAGATGACCATCGGCATCCCCTCGGAAACGCATATCGCTGCACTGCGCGACGATTTCCTCGAACTGTGCGATGGCCTCAACCTCGATGCCATCATGGACCCCGTCAAGTTCTGACCCCAAGGGAATACAACGCACCACATGATCGGCAAGGGCAAGAAGGTTCCGAAACTCAAGGGCACGCTCGGCGATGGTTCCACGCTGGCGCTGTCATCCCTCTCCGGCAAATGGGTAGTGGTGTTTTTCTACCCGAAGGACAACACGCCCGGCTGCACGAACGAAGCGAAGGATTTCCGCGACCATTACGCGCAGTTCCAGGCGCGCAACGCCGAAGTTATCGGCGTCTCCCGCGATTCCGTCCGCTCGCACGCCAATTACGCGGCGAAGCACGAGCTGCCCTTCCCCCTCGTTTCCGACGCCGATGAAGCCTGGTGCCAGGCCTTCGACGTCATCCACGAGAAAGTGCTCTACGGCAAGCGCTACATGGGTGTCGTACGCAGCACCTTTCTCATCGACCCCGACGGCAAGCTACATGCGGAGTGGCGCGGGGTGAAAATCCCCGGCCATGCGCAGGCCGTCCTTGAGAGCGTTCCCACCGCGTGACGGACACCGCGCCACGCGGCTCCCTCCCCCGGCCACGGCCACATGGCCGGGTTTCGCAACCTCCGCATGAGGTCACTTCCGCATGAGTGGAAGCAAGCGCATCTACGCCCTCGACACCAACGTGCTCCTGCACGACCCGACCTCGCTGTTCCGTTTCGAAGAACACGATGTCTTCATACCGATGACGGTGCTGGAGGAACTGGACGACAAGAAGAAAGGTGGTTCGGAAGTTTCGCGTAACGGCCGCCAGGTAAGCCGCTTCCTCAACGAGCTGATCGAACGCGGCGGGCACGATGGCCTCCGCGAAGGTGTCGAACTCAGCAACCCCCAGGGCGTCAAGCTCAAGCGCGGCGCGGTGGGCCGCCTGTTCTTCCAGCAACGTACCAGCCACGGCAACGGCAAGGCGGATAACCAGATCCTCGCCGCCGTCATCGACCTGCGCGACCAATACCCGGACCGCCCGGTCATCCTGGTCAGCAAGGACATCAACCTCCGCATCAAGGCCTCGATCTACGGCATCACCGCCGAGGACTACGAGAACGACCGCGCGCTAGATGATTTCGCCCTGCTCTTCACGGGCTCCGACCAGCTGCCGGAAGATTTCTGGAGCCTGCACCCCGAGCTGCGCTCGTGGAACGAGCGCGGGCGCACTTTCTACGAAGTCGACGTACGCGACGACGAACTCTGGTACGCGAACCAGTGCCTGTACATGCCAGGCGAGAACGACGTCGAGCTGCGCGTGCTGGAGATCCGTGGCGACGAGGATCACCGCAAGGCGAAGCTGGTGTTGCTCGACGACCACACCCACGCCGCGCACGGCGTGTGGGGTATCGCGGCGCGCAACCGCGAGCAGAACTTCGCGATGAACCTGCTGATGGATCCCGACGTGGATTTCGTCACCCTGCTCGGCACCGCGGGCACGGGCAAAACGCTGCTCGCGCTTGCCGCCGGCCTCGCCCAGGTCATGGACCAGCAGCGCTACCGCGAAATCATCATGACCCGCGCCACGGTATCGGTCGGCGAAGACATCGGCTTCCTCCCCGGCACCGAGGAGGAAAAGATGACCCCGTGGATGGGCGCGCTCACCGATAACCTCGAGGTGCTCGCCAATCCGGAAGAAGGCGGCTCATGGGGGCGCCAGGCCACCAACGACCTGCTCGCTTCGCGCGTGAAGATCCGCTCGCTGAACTTCATGCGTGGCCGTACCTTCCTCAGCCGTTACCTCATCATCGACGAGGCGCAGAACCTCACGCCGAAGCAGATGAAAACACTGATCACCCGTGCCGGTCCGGGCACGAAGATCGTGTGCCTCGGCAACGTGGAGCAGATCGATACGCCATACCTCACCGAAACCACCTCGGGCCTGACCTACGCGGTGGATCGCTTCAAGATGTGGGCCCACTCCGGCCACATCACGCTGAAGCGCGGCGAGCGTTCCCGCCTGGCCGATTTCGCTTCCGAGGCACTGTGACGAAAGCGAAACCCAACACCCTCACCATCGCCGGAAGTGATTCCGGCGGTGGTGCGGGGATCCAGGCCGACCTGAAGACATTCCACACGCTGGGCACGCACGGGCTCACGGCAATCACGGCCGTCACCGCGCAGAACACACGCGGTGTCACCGCCGTGCACACCGTGCCGCTCGCGCACGTGCGCGCGCAGATCGATGCGGTGTTCAACGACTTTCCCGTAGCCGGCGTGAAAACCGGCATGCTCGGCAGCGCGGCCATCACCCGCCTTGTCGCGAAAGAGATGGCTGCGCGTCAGCCCGCATGGCTCGTGGTCGATCCAGTGATGATCGCAACCAGCGGCGCGCGTCTTCTCGACGAGGACGCGCTGGAGGCCCTCGTAACGCGGCTGATCCCGCTGGCCGACATCCTCACCCCCAACCTGCCCGAAGCCGAGGCGCTTCTTGGCCGCAAGATCGGGAAGGCATTCGATGAAGCAGGCGCCGACCTGCTCGCCATGGGCGCGCAAGGCATCCTGCTGAAGGGCGGCCATGGCAGCGGCCGCGAGATCGTCGATCGCTACTACGACGCGAGCGGCGTGCTCGCCTTCCACCATCCCCGCCTGCCTTTCGAAGGGCACGGCAGCGGCTGCACCCTGGCTTCGGCCGTCACGGCCCACCTGGCCCGGGGCAAAGCGCCGCAGGCGGCTGTCCGGGCGGCCATTTCCTGGCTGGACAAGGCTTTCCGCGGCGCCTGGCGGCCCGGCGGCGGCGCCGTGCACGTGCTGGGGCACTGAGGCCGGAGTATCCTATGCGCGTTGATACGGGCCGTTCCGGGCCGCATGTATCGCCCGTCCTTTCGAGTGCAACCCCATGAATCTCCTCGGGCCCCGCTTCATCGTCCTGTACCTGTTGATCCTGTTCACGCTGTGCGTGCTGCTCGTGCACCTGCGTGGCCGCTCGCGCCTGCGCTTCGATCGCCAGCTGGTCGACCATTCGGCGCTGTTCGCGCCCTACAACCTGCTGATGTATGCATTCTCGGCCGTGCCGGCGCGCCCGATCCTCGACCGCAGCGGCTTCCCCCAGCTCGACCTGCTGCAGGGCAACTGGCAAAAGATCCGCGAAGAAGCGATGCACCTGTTCGACGAGGGCTACATCCGCTCCGCCGAGAAGCACAACGACGCCTCGTTCAATTCGTTCTTCAAGCAGGGCTGGAAGCGCTTCTACCTGAAGTGGTACGGCGAGCCGCTCGCTTCGGCCGAAGCCCTGTGCCCGGAAACGGTCAAGCTGCTGAACTCCATCCCCAGCGTGAAAGCGGCCATGTTCGCCCTGCTCCCGCCGGGCAGCCGCCTTAACCCGCACCGCGACCCGTTCGCCGGCTCGTTGCGCTACCACCTCGGACTGATCACCCCGAACTCGGATGATTGCCGCATCTTCGTCGACGGTGAAATGCACGCGTGGGGCGATGGCAAGGATGTGGTCTTCGACGAAACCTACGTGCACTGGGCGGAAAACCGCACCGACCAGACCCGCGTCATCCTGTTCGCCGATGTCGAGCGCCCGCTCAAATTCGGCCTGATGACCGCGATCAACAAGCGCGTCGGCGCGTTCATGGGCTCGATCACCGCCTCGCCCAATAGCGACGACGGCAAGGAACAGGTCGGCTTCGTGAACCGCATGTTCGCGCTGAACCAGCGCGGTCGCGAGCGCACCCGCAAGTTCAAGAAGGCCAACCCCAGGCTGTTCCGCGTGCTGAAGTACATCGGCATCGTGGTGATGGTGTGGCTGGTGTTTCTCGCGCCTTACCCCTTCTTCCGGGGTTAAACGATTCTTCACGCGCCGCCGGTCGGGGTGGCGCGATACTCGGGACGGGGTGAGCCTGAACGGAGTGAAGGGCATGAAGCAGCGTTGGATCGTCGCGTTCGCATTACTGGCTCCGCTGGCGGCCTCAGCCGCTGCACCGCCTACACCCACGGCACCTCCCGCCGAAGACCTCGGCCCCCTCGTCGCCCGCCTCGTTAACGACACCACGCTGGATGCCGCGTCGCAGGCGGTGGCGTTTCGCCGCCTGATGGGCCTGGGCAAGGCGGGCGTTCCCTATGTGATTTCGCACCTGGGTGATAGCCGCCGGCTGGCGGAGCAGTCGATCTGGGTGCACGGTGCGCCGGGCCGCGATGATGTGCAGTACCAGCCGTGGTATGTGCACGATGGTTTGATGGCGGTGTTGAAGGAGGTGACGGGCCAGGCGAAGGGTCCACTGACGGGCCACCTGCTGCCGTCGCAGCGTGCGCGGAATGTGCGTAAGTGGGTGACTTATTGCGCGTCGCGTTATCCGTCCGAATTGACCGTATGCCAGCGCGCCTTGCAAAACACGTCGACCGCTGACGGCGACAGCGATTCGCAGGTGGCTGCGTTGACGATGCCCCCTGAGCGATAGGGCTCGCCTTCGGCTTCGCGGGGCTCGGCCGTTGGCCATCGCGTTTGCGCTCGGACGTTTCCGGAAAGAGCCCTTGGCGCCCACCCTCGCTGCTCAGACAAGTCTCCAACGTTCGAAAAGGATGCCCCTCCGGGGCCATGTACTTATTGCCCTACGGGCGCGAACCGGCGTGCGGACGGGGGTTTGAAACTCGCCTTCCCTGGCTCGGTTTCAAACGACCGGCCATCCATGGCCGGCCCCGCCTGCGGCGGCTGTTCCCGTCCGCCCACCTCGTCTCCGACAACTCGCCTCGAGGGTGGGCGCCAAGGCCTCTCGGACACACTGAGGCTGATCGATGGGAAAGCCACCGCCGCCCACACGCCTGACCTGGCGGCGTCCCGCACCTGACAAACAACTGAAACACCCGGCCGTAGGAGCCCACCCTGTGGGCGACATCTTTCGCCTCAACGCCCAGGCCCTGTCGTACGGCACGATCGATCAAGAGCCAGACGCCGCAAGACCCGGACTCTGCCGCGAACGGCGTCGCCCACAGGGTGGGCTCCTACGGGGAGGCGTTGGGTGGGCGTTGGGTTGTCGGTGGGGTTGTACCTCGGGCGACAAGGCCGGCCGCCACGACCATGGTGCTGGCTCTCCCATCACACGCCCTCAGTGTCTCGGAGAGTCCTCGGCGCCCACCCTCGAGGCGAGTTTCGCAGGCGAGGCAGCCGGGCGGGAACAGCCCCGCAGGGGGGACGGCCATGGATGGCCGTTCCTTTTCGACGAGACAGGGACGTCTCGTCGAAAAGCCCCGCCCGGCTGCCGGTTCGCGCCCGTAGGGCAATAAGTACATTTGCCGCGTCAGCGGCACTCCTTTTCGAACGACGAGGACCTGTCTGAGCAGCGAGGGTGGGCGCCGAGGGCTCTCCTGCGACCACGTCCGAGCGCTAAAGCGATGGCGAAGCCGAGCAACGCGAAGCCGAAGGCGAGCCGTATCGAGCGAGCACAAAAAAGCCCGGCACTGAGGCCGGGCTTTTCGTTACCGCGGAGCCGGGGCGATTACGCCGAGGCCTTGATCCGCTCGACGATCGCGTCGCCGAAGGTATCGGTGTTGCCGGTGCCGCCCACGTCCGGGGTCGTGCGATCGCGCGCATTCATCACATCGCTGATCGCCGCACGCAGACGCGTGCCCTTCGCCACCATACCCAGGTGATCAAGCATATCCGCCGCCGCCAGCAGCAGCGCGCACGGGTTAGCCTTCTTCTGGCCCGCGATATCCGGCGCCGAACCGTGCACCGCCTCGAAGATCGCCGCACCCTTACCGATGTTCGCACCCGGGGCAAGACCCAGGCCGCCGACGAGGCCAGCGCACAGGTCGGACAGGATGTCGCCGAACAGGTTGGTGGTAACGATCACGTCGAACTGCCACGGGTTCATCACCAGCTGCATGCACGCGTTATCGACGATCATTTCCTGGAACTCGAGATCCGGGAAATCCTTCGCCACTTCACGAGCCACGTCGAGGAACAGGCCCGACGAGGTCTTCATGATGTTGGCCTTGTGCACGGCCGTGACCTTCTTGCGGCCCTTCGCGCGCGCCATCTCGAAGCCGTAGCGGCAGATGCGCTCCATGCCCGGGCGGGTGTTGCGGATGACCGAGACGGCCACCTCGTTCTCACCGGTGCCCTCGCGCGTCTGGCCTTCGGCCATGTACGCACCCATGGTGTTCTCACGCACCGTGATGATGTCGATGTTCTCGAAACGCGCCTTCGTGCCCGGGAAGCTGATCGCCGGACGCACGTTGGCGTACAGGTCGAACTTGCGGCGCAGGGTCACGTTGATCGAGGTGAAACCACCGCCGATCGGCGTGGTGAGCGGGCCCTTGAGCGCCACGGTGTGCTTCGCGATGGCATCGATCGTGGCCTGCGGGAGCAGGTCGCCGTGCTTCTCGAGGGCCACCATGCCCGCGTCCACGAAATCGTAGGTCAGGCCGCAGTCGAGGGCATCGAGGACGCGGATGGTCGCGTCCATGATCTCGGGGCCGATACCGTCGCCGGGGATCACGGCAATGGTCTTGCTCATGGGGTTTACTCCTGGAAGGAAGCGGGACTGAAGACACGCCCGAAAGCGTGCCTGGGGAAGAAAAATCGCCCAATTATCGGCGATTTTGCCCGCTTCCTACAAGGATGCCGCCCACGGGGGGCGGCGTATCAGCCGTTGGAATGGTCGGCGCAGGCCGCGGCATCCGCCTGGGCCGGCTCGCCTTCCAGTGAATCGAGGAAATCGACGGCGCGACGCAGGTGCGGGATGACGATGGAGCCGCCGACGACCAGGCCCACGCTGAAGACCTCGAAGAACTCATCGCGGTTCACGCCCGCTTCCTTGCACTGGGCCACGTGGTAACTGATGCAGTCATCGCAACGCAGGACCATGGAAGCGACCAGGCCGAGCATCTCCTTGGTCTTCACATCCAGCGCGCCCTCGCGGTACGTCTGGGTATCCAGCGCAAAGAAGCGACGCACCACCTGGTTGTCTTCGCCCAGGATGCGCTCGTTCATACGCTTGCGGAACGCGGTGAATTCCTCGACGCGGGTCTTGTCGGTAGCCATCAGTGCGCGGCCTCGAGGATCTCGGCCAGGCGGCCGCTGCGGTCGGCGGCGGCGAGGTCGTCAAATCCGCCCACGTGGGTGCCGTTGATGAAGATCTGCGGCACGGTGCGGCGGCCACCACTCTTCTCGAGCATGAGGTCGCGCTGGGCCGGGTCCATGTCGATGCGTACCTCGTTCCACGCCAGGCCCTTGGCCTTGAGCAGGTTCTTGGCGGCGACGCAGTACGGGCAGACCGCGGTGGAATAGATGGTGATCTCGGGGGTGCTCATGGAACCGGTGTCTCCGAACGCTCTGATTACCGCTAAATGGCGGCCTGGCGCTTATTCTACAACCCCGGGGCGAACCCGGGCCGCCCGCTGTGGTCCAAGCCGGATCCGGCCCCGTGGTGGTATCGTTTTGGCACTTATGCGCCTGCCCTTTCCCCGCTTGCTGCTCCTCGCCGCCACCACCGCCGCCACCTTCGTGGCCGGCGCGCAGGATGCCGTGCGCCTGCCCGACCTGGGTAGCTCCGCCAACGCGCTGATCAGCCCGCGGGAGGCCGACGAGTACGGCGCCCAGATGCTGCGCCAGATGCATGCACTGGACCTCACCCTCGACGATGCGCTGCTCGACCAGTACATCAATGACCTGGGCTTTCGGCTGGTCGCCTCCAGCGCCCGGCCGAAGGACCATTTCCAGTTTTTCATCGTCCGCGATACCCAGATCAACGCCTTCGCGGCGCCCGGCGGCTATATCGGCGTGAATGCCGGCCTGATCAATATCACCCAGGATGAGAGCGAGCTGGCGGGCGTGATTGCCCACGAAATCGGCCATATCACGCAGAACCACCTGTATCGCGCTTTCGAAGCGTCGAAGAAGGACGCGCCCCTCCTCGCCCTGGTACTGCTGGGCGCCATCGCGGCGGGTGCGGGCGGCGCCGGCGGCGACGCGGCCGCCGGCGTCCTCATGGGCGGCCAGGGCTTGCTGATGCAGCGGCAGATCAACTTCACCCGCAAGGATGAAATCGAAGCCGACCGCGCCGGCATCCAGACCCTGTCCAATGCAGGCTTCAACCCCGAGGCCATGGCCGATTTCTTCGGCCGCATGCAGGACACGCTGCGCGTTGGCGAGGGCGAAGATGCCCTGCCCGCACTGCTGCAGACCCACCCGGTGACCCTGGACCGCATCAGCGATGCCCGCGCCCGTGCCCGCGTACTCGAGGCCAGTAGCAAGGAGCGGCCCAAGCTGCCCACGCTGGACAAGGCTTACTGGGAAAAGAACACCGCGCCGGTGATCTACGTGAAGGACCCGACGACGCTATCAACGGCCGGCGTGAACGTGGCCAAGGAGAGCGCAGGTGATACCTACGCACTGATGCGCGAGCGCGTGCGCGTGCTCTCCGGCGATGCCGGCAAGCTGGCCTCGTATTACGCGACCAACCTGAAGCGCAAGGATTTCGACACCGCCGCCAACCACTATGGGTACGCCGTGGCGCTTACCCGGACCAACCGGGGCAGCCAGGCGGTGGAACAGCTCCAGCCCCTGCTCGCCACGCTCCCCAACAGCGTCGTGCTGCGGCTGGCGATGGCCGATGCGTACATGGACGCTGGCCGATATGGCGACGCCCTGGCCATCTATAAGGCCCTGCACGCCAATTCCCCGCGCAACGTGGCCGTCGCCCTCGGCTACGCCAAGGCACTCGCCGTCCAGGGCAGCGTCGGCAGCGCCCAGCAGGCTGTCACCCTGCTCCGCCCCATGCTCGATAGCAGCGACGACCCCGAAATCTTCCGCACGTATGCCCAGGCCAGCGAGCGTGCCGGCGACAGCATCCGTGCAGATGAGGCCTACGCGAACGCGGCCTACCTCTCGGGCCGCCCGTTCGATGCCATGGAACAGCTGCGCCGCCTGCTCAAGCGCGACGACCTCGATTTCTACCAGCGCTCGCGCATCCAGTCCCAGATTGCCGACCTCACCCCACTCCTTCTGGAACTGCGCAAGCGCCGCGTGGCGACCGATGACAACCCCGACGGCCGCACCCAGCAATAGCCCTGCGCCTTATCGGCAACAGGCGAATGTGACCGTTGTCATTGCCGTGTAACACTACGTGGCTGCAATATGACGGTCACAGCCACCAAGCGGTTCACAGCGTGCACAAACGCATTCTCATCGTGGAAGACGAAGCATCGATTCGCGACATGGTCGCTTTCGCGCTTCGCAAGGCGGGCATGGATGCGGCACACGCCGCCGACGCCCGCGCCGCCCAGATGGCCATCTCCGAGCGGGTGCCGGACCTGATCCTGCTCGACTGGATGCTCCCCGGCACCAGCGGCCTGGAACTGGCTCGCCGCCTGCGCCGGGAAGAACTGTCCCGCGAAATCCCGATCATCATGCTCACCGCCCGCGGCGAGGAGATGGACCGGGTGAACGGCCTCGAGGCCGGCGTGGACGATTACGTGATCAAGCCCTTCTCCACCCGCGAACTCATCGCCCGCATCAAGGCCGTGCTCCGCCGCAGCCAGGGCGATGATGGCTCCGGTGTGGTGGAACTGGGTGGCCTGCGCATCGATGGCCCGGCCCACCGCGTGTTCGCGGGGGACGACGCGGTGCCGATCGGCCCCACCGAGTACCGCCTGCTGTTCTTCTTCATGACCCACCCGGAGCGCGTGTACTCGCGCGCCCAGCTGCTCGACCACGTCTGGGGCGGCAGCGTCTATGTGGAAGAACGCACGGTGGATGTCCACATCCGCCGCCTGCGCAAGACCCTGGAACCGTGGAAGCTCGACGACATGGTGCAGACCGTGCGCGGCGCCGGCTACCGCTTCTCCGCCAATACCTAGGCTAACGCGGGCCCACCGCGTTATGGTGCGAACCACCAGACCGACGGTTAACCCGCCATGCCACCCAGCTTCCTGACTTCCTGGCGATTGCCAGCCTCCTGTGCCGCCCTGCTGATAGCGGGTGGCGCAGTGGGTGCGCTCGCGGGTTCGACGCTAGCCGGCATAGCCGTTATCGCTCTGCTGGAAATCGTCGTGCTGCTGTCGCTGTTCCGTCATATGGCCGGGCCAATGTTGCAAACGCCTGCAACACCCCACCCTGAGCATGACCGTCTCATGACACGCACACGCCGTATCGCCTCCCGCCTCCGCGACCTGCGCAGCGCGGCCGGTTCCCTCCCCGATGGCGTGGTCCTGCTGGATCACGCGCAGCACGTCCGCTGGTTTAACCACGCGGCGGAGGAACTGCTTGGCCTGAAGGGCCAGCGTGACCGCGGCCGCTTCATCACCGAAGTACTGAAGAACACGGAGCTGGCCGACTGGCTGGACGATGGCGCCCGCGAGCCGCTCACCGACGTGACGGCACCCGGCCACCCGAACCGGCATATCACGGCCACGCTGCTGCCGTTCGGTAGCCGCCAGCGCGTACTGCTGGCCCGCGATACCAGCCACCTCACCCGCCTCGAACAGATCCGTCGCGATTTCGTCGCCAACGTCTCGCACGAGCTGCGCACGCCGCTCACCGTGATCCACGGCTACCTCGAACTGCTCGATCCGGAAGATGTGCCCGAGCTTGCGCCCGTCCTCGATGAAATGCGCGCGCAGTCCAAGCGCATGGGCCAGATCGTCGAAGACCTGCTGACGCTTTCGCGCCTGGAAACGCAGGATCATCTCGCCGAAGAACACGTGCAGATGACCCCGCTGCTCGCCTCCCTGCGCAAGGAGGCCGAAGCCCTGAGCCAGGGCCGGCATACCATTTCGCTGGACGTCGCCACGGGCTACGACCTGCTGGGGTCCACCAAGGACCTGCACAGCGCCTTCGGCAACCTCGTGGGCAACGCGGTGCGCTATACGCCCACCGGCGGCAAGATCGCCATCCGCTGGGCCGCCATCGATGGCGGCGCACGCTTCTCGGTACAGGATTCCGGTTTCGGTATCCCGGCCGCCCATATCGCCCGCCTCACGGAGCGCTTCTATCGCGTCTCCTCCAGCCGCTCACGCGATTCCGGCGGCACGGGCCTGGGCCTTTCCATCGTCAAACACGTGCTGAACCTGCACCAGGCGCGCCTCTCGATCGAGAGCGAGCCGGGCAAGGGCTCCACCTTCGCGTGCGTCTTCAACACCGACCGCTTGCTCGACGGCTCCCGCCTGCACGACATCGCGGGCACCCCGGCCTGAAACGATGGCTGTCCGGCGCCCGCAGGTTGCTGCGTTGCCTCTTTCCGCGACGCCCCCCGATGGTCCACCATCGGGGGTCATGAAACGGGCCGCGGAACGCATGAGCGCAAAGGTCGACCTCGGGGCTCCCGAGCTGTACATCAACCGTGAGCTGGCGGCGCTGGAGTTCAACTTCCGCGTGCTGGCCCAGGCGAGCGATCCTGACGTGCCGGTGCTGGAGCGCCTGCGCTACCTCACCATCGTCAGCAACAACCTCGATGAGTTCTTCGAGGTACGCGTGGCCGTGCTCAAGCACAAGCATGCGCTCGGCGCTGCCCTCCCGGGTGCCGATGGCCTCGGCTCGGGCGAGATCCTGGCGCGCATCCGCGAGCGCACGCTGGAGCTGGTCAGCGAGATCTACCGCATCTGGCACGAGGAACTCGGGCCGGCGCTGAATGCGGAGAGCATCCGCTTCGTCACCCGCGACCATTGGTCCGACCGGCAACGGCGCTGGCTGCAGGGCTACTTCCAGAACGAGATCATGCCGGTGCTTTCGCCACTGGGTCTCGATCCGGCACACCCGTTCCCGCGCATCCTCAACAAGACGCTCAACCTCGCCGTGGTGCTCAAGGGCCGCGACGCGTTCGGCCGCGAGGGCCACATGGCCCTGGTCCGCGCACCGCGTTCCCTGCCCCGCATCATCCGCATCCCGTCGGAAGTCTCGGGGAACGACGGCGATTTCGTCTTTCTCGCCGAGGTGCTGCAAGCCTTCGCCGACGAGATCTTCCCCGGCTTCCAGGTTTGCGCGGCTTATCAGTTCCGCGTCACGCGCAACAGCGAACTCGTGGTCGAAGAGGCCGAGGTCGAGAACCTCGCCCGCGCGCTAAGCGAGGAGCTGGCCGGCCGCGGCTATGCGCGCCCCGTACGCCTGGAAGTGGGCGCGGATTGCCCGCGTGCCATCACCGATATGCTCATGGCGAACTTCCAGCTGGAAGACGCCGATATCTACCGCTGCGATGGCCCGGTCAACATCATCCGCGCCGGCGTTATCTACGACCAGCTCGACCGCGCCGAACTCAAGTTCCCGCACTTCACACCACGCCTGACACCGGCGTTCGCCAAGGGTGTGAACGAGTTCGACGTCCTCGGCGAGCGCGATGTCCTGATGCATCACCCGTACGAGTCGTTCGCCTCGGTGGTGGAGTTGCTCCGCCGCGCCTCCCAGGATCCAGGCGTGCTCGCCATCAAGCAGACCCTGTATCGCGCCGGCAAGGATTCCCCGCTGGTCGATCTGCTGGTGGATGCCGCGCGCAACGGCAAAGACGTCACCGTGGTGATCGAATTGCGCGCGCGTTTCGACGAGGAAGCCAACATCGGCCTGGCCAACCGGCTGCAGGAAGCTGGCGTGCAGGTGGTCTACGGCGTGGTCGGCTACAAGACCCACGCCAAGATGCTGCTTATCGTGCGCCGCGAGGGTGCGGGCCTGCGCCGCTACGTGCACCTGTCGACGGGCAACTACCACCAGGGCAACAGCCGCGGCTACACCGACATCGGGCTGATGACCTCGAATCCCGAGATCGGCGAGGACATCCACAAGGTATTCCAGCAGCTATCGGGCCTCGGCCCGATGATCCAGCTGAAGCGCCTGTTGCATTCGCCGTTTACGCTGTACAGCAGTGTCATGGGCAAGATCGAGCGCGAGATCGCCCATGCGAACGCAGGCCGCCCCGCACGCATCACGGCCAAGCTCAACGCATTGAACGAAGCCCACGTGGTCGAAGCGCTTTACCGCGCCTCGCAAGCGGGCGTGCAGATCGATCTGATCATCCGTGGCGCCTGCACGCTGCGCCCGGGAATCAAAGGCGTATCGGACAACATCCGCGTGCGCTCGATCATCGGCCGCTTCCTCGAGCACAGCCGCGTGTACTGGTTTGCCAATGACGGCGAACCCGAGCTGTATTGCGCCAGCGCCGACTGGATGGAACGCAACCTCATGCGCCGCATCGAGGTAGGCGTGCCCATCCTGGAACCCGACCTGTTCAAGCGTGTGTACGAGGAAACCCTGGAGAACTACCTGCGCGACAACACCCAGGCCTGGATGCTGGGTGCCGATGGCCGCTATACCCGTCGCCAGCCGGCGAAGGGCGAGCTGCCGCACTCGGCGCAACAAGCGCTGCTGGCCAAGTACTGCGGGTGACGCGGCGCATCCTGCTCCTGTCGGTGTCCGCGGGCGCGGGGCACGTGCGTGCCGCGGACGCGCTCGAGGCGACCGTGGTGGCACTCGCCGCGCAGGGCGCCGACGTGGAGGCACGCCATCTCGATGTCATGGATTACGTGCCCTCGAGTTTCCGGCGTATCTATGCCGATTTCTACCTGGGCCTGATCACGCGTTATCCGCGCGTGTGGGGCATGCTTTACCGGATTACGGACGATGCGCGGCCCGATGCGGTCGTGCAGCGCATGCGGCGCACCATCGAGCGCCTGAACACACGGCGCCTGCGTGCCGCCATCGCCGATTTCGCCCCGGACGCCATCATCTGCACACACTTCCTGCCGGCCGAGATGTTGGCCCGGCAGATTCGCAAGGGCCGTGTGACGGCGCCGGTGTACCTGCAGGTGACGGATTTCGACCTGCACCGCATGTGGGTGGTGCCGGGCATGTCAGGCTATTTCGCGGGTAGCCCCGAGATCGCCTACCGCATGCACGCCGTGGGCCTGCCTGCCACGCGCGTGCACACGACCGGTATCCCGGTGATGCCTGCGTTCGCCGAGGCGCATGACCGGGACGCGCTTTCGCGTGAATTCGGCATGGACCCGCGGCGCGCCGCTTACCTGGTGATGGGCGGTGGCGCTGGCGTGGGCGCACTCGATGAGCTCGCTGACACACTGCTCTCCGCCGGCGGTGATTTCCAGCTGGTGGTGCTAGCCGGACGCAACGAGGACATGCTCGGCCGCCTGCGCAAGCTCGCTACCGGCAAGCATGCCGGGCGTCTGTTCCCGCAGGGCTATACGAAGCACGTGGAACGCCTGATGGCGTGCTGCGACCTTGCCATCACCAAGCCGGGCGGCCTGACCACGTCGGAATGCCTTGCGATGGGCCTGCCGATGATCGTGAACGCACCGATCCCTGGCCAGGAAGAGCGCAACGCGGATTACCTGCTGGAACAGGGCGCCGCGTGGAAGGCGATCGATGGCGTGGCGCTGGCCTGGCGTGTGCAGGCGCTACGCGACGACCCGGCGCAACTCAGCGCCATGAGCCAGCGCGCTCGCGCTATCGGCAAACCGCATGCCGCGCGCGACGTGATCGACACCGTGCTCGCGCAACTGGGCCACCGATGAGCCATTCACCGCGCCGGCGGATCGTCTCCGTCCTTGCCACTGCCGCGTTCACCTTCCTGCTCGCCTTCCTGTTCGCGCATGTCGAGGTGGAAATCGAAGGGCCGCACGGCTGGGCAACCAGCCTGCCGACATGGCGGATCGAAAACCACTGGCTGCTCGACCTGCTGTGGGGCGGCCGGCCGATGACGGGCTATCACGCATGGGTTTTCCCGTTCATCGCATTGTTTTTCCACTTTCCCATGGTGTTCCGCGGCTTCTGGAGCTGGCGGGCGCAGGTGCGCATCATCGCTTGCGTCATGTTGTTCTGGGTTGCCGAGGACGGACTGTGGTTCATACTCAACCCGGCCTTTGGCCTGGCGCGTTTCAACCCTGAAAATGTGCCCTGGCACCGCCACTGGTGGGGCCCTGCCCCTACGGATTACTGGGTATTTGGCTTCCTGTGTATCCTGCTTTACGCCCTCTCGGCCATGCCGAAATCGCGCGCTGCCATTTCCCCTCGGCAGTAAAGCCGTGACAAAATTCCCCGAATACGCCGCTGCGGACATCTCCCTTGGCCACATCAGGTAAATCGCAGATCAACGATGGCGAATTCCTCGCCGCCGTCGACCTCGGCTCCAACAGCTTCCACATGGTGGTCGCTCGCTACGAACACGGCGAACCGCGGGTCATCGATCGCTTGCGCGATTCGGTGCGCATGGCGGTCGGCTTGCGCCCCGATGGCACCCTGGATGCCGCGCACCGCGCGGCGGCACTCGGCAGCCTCGCGCGTTTTGGCCAGCGCCTCGCGGGCATCCCTGCGTTGCATATCCGCGCTGTCGCCACCAACACGGTCCGCCGCCTCGCCTCGCCGCATGCCTTTCTTTCGGCAGCGGAGGCAGCGCTTGGCCACCCCGTGGAAATCGTTTCGGGCCGTGAAGAAGGCCGCCTGATCTTCCTGGGCGCCGCGCACGACCTACCCGCTTCGCGCGATCACCGACTGGTCATCGATATCGGCGGCGGCAGCACGGAATTCATCATCGGGCGCGGCACCTCGCCGCTACTCACCGAGAGCGTGCAGGTGGGCTGCATCGCCTCCACGCTGCGCTTCTTCCCCGGCGGCAAGATCACCCGCAAACGCTGGCAGAAGGCCCGCCGCGAAATCGGCGTGCTCCTGCAGCAGTTCTCCGAGGATTACCGCGAAGCGGGCTGGGCCGATGCCTACGGCTCTTCGGGTACGGCCAAGGCCATCGGCTCGGTGGTCCGCGCGATGAAGCTCTCCGATGACGGGATTACGCCGGATGCCCTGGCGGCAGTCCGCGAAGCCCTCATCGAACAGGGGGCCACGGGCGCCCCGCTCAAGCTGCCGGGCCTCGCCGAGGACCGCGCCGAAGTGTTCGCCGGTGGCGTCGCCATCTTCGAGGCCGCGTTCGAGGCGCTGGGCATCGAGCGGCTCCGCGTCTCTGAAAGCTCCATGCGCGAAGGCGTGCTGTGGGATCTGATCGGCCGTTCGGCCGGTACCGATCCACGCATGGCCAGCATCGATTCCCTCGCCGCGCGCTATGGCGTCGATAGGGCACAGGCTCGCCGCGTGGAGACCACGGCGCTGTCGTTATTCGACCAGCTCGCCAAGGTATGGAAGCTCGACGACGACGGCCGGGAGTGGCTGTCGTGGGCATCGCGCGTGCACGAGCTGGGCCTGGCCATCGCGCACAGCCAGCATCAGCGCCATGGCGCCTACATCCTGCGCCACGCCGATATGGCCGGCTTCTCGCGGCAGGAGCAGCAACTGCTGGCGGCCATCGTCGAATCGCACCGGCGCAAGCCGGAGAAATCCGTCATCACCGCCCTGCCCGTGCGCTACCGCCCACCGGCACGGCATATCACGGCCATCCTCCGCCTCGCCGTGCTGTTCCGGCGCGCACGCCGGGCTGAGTCGCTGCCGCGCATCCGCGTTAACGCTACCCGTCAGCGCCTGCGCCTCACCCTGCCCGCCGACTGGCTCGATCAGCACCCGCTGACCGAAGCCGACCTGGAGCAGGAGCGCGAGCCGCTGGCCGAACTGGGTCTCGAGCTCGAGATCGTTACCGAATAAGCCTGACTGCCCCCGCCAAGGGGGTATCATGGTCGGGTTGTCCTTACGTACGAACCGGTTGCCCATGCTGAAAGCCGTCCTCGCCAGCCTCCTCCTCGCCCTGCCTGCCGCCGCCCTGGCCCAGCAGCAGCAGGCCAAGCCGGCGGCGCCCGCGCCCGGCCCCGTGGAGCACCCCCGGGTCGTCATCCATACCTCCATGGGCGATTTCACGCTCGAGCTGTTTCCGGAGAAGGCGCCCAAGAGCGTCGCCAACTTCCTGCAGTACGTGCGCGATGGCTTCTACGACGGCACGGTGTTTCATCGCGTCGTCGATGGCTACATGGTCCAGGGCGGTCTCTACAGCCGCGACCTGACCCAGCGCCGCACCCGTGCGCCGATTCCCAGCGAGGCTGACAACGGCCTTTCCAACCTGCGCGGCACCGTCGCCGTGGCGCGTGGCGCCGATGCGAACTCGGGCACCTCGCAGTTCTTCGTGAACCTGGTCGACAACCGCCGGCTGGACTACGTGAGCAACCAGAGTGGCCTCACCTGGGGCTTCGCGGTGTTCGCCAAGGTGGCCCAGGGCATGGATGTGGTCGACAAGATCGCCAAGGTGCCGACCAAGGCACAGGGTCCGTTCGTCGGCGACGTGCCGAATCCGTTGGTCATCATCAATTCCGCACAGGTCGTAGGCGAAGAGAAGGCCACGCCGGCCGCCTCGTCGACGGCGGCCACGCCTGCGGCCGCTCCGGCCGCCGAGCCAGCAAAGCCTGCGACCCCGGCGAAGAAGACCGACAAGAAGCCGGCGGCCAAGACCACGCCATGACCACGCTGTTCATCGCCGACCTCCACCTCGACGACGCCCGCCCCGAGATCACCACCCTCTTCGAGCAGTACCTTGCCTCGGACGAAGCCCGCAGCGCGAAGGCGTTCTACATCCTCGGCGATCTCGTGGAAGCGTGGATTGGCGACGATGACGACGCCGAGCTCCCCACCCGCATCGCCACGGCCACGAAGGGCCTGCGCAATGCCGGCGTGCCGGTGTACTTCATGGTGGGCAACCGCGATTTCCTGCTAGGCGAGACCTTCGCGTCGCGTGCCGGCATGACCTTGCTCGACGACGGCACCGTGCACGATATCGAAGGCGTGCCGACCCTGCTGATGCATGGCGATGTGCTGTGCACCGACGATGTCGAGTACCAGGCCGTGCGCAAGCAGGTTCGCACGGACGCGTGGAAACAGCAGATCCTCTCCATGCCGCTCGCCGCGCGCCGTGCGTTCGCCGCACAGGCCCGCAGCGATAGCAAATCCCGCACAGGGCGCATCGATGAGACGATCATGGATGTGAACCAGGGCGCCGTCGAAGAGGCCATGCGCCACGCGCGCGTGGCGCGCCTTGTCCACGGCCACACGCATCGCCCTGCCGTGCACGATTTCAGCCTTGGCGCCACGCCGGCACAGCGCATCGTGCTGGGCGATTGGTATGACCATGGGTCGGTGCTGCGCATTGAGCCTGATAGCGTCGAATTGCGCGGCTTGACGTTGCCGTAAGGCAGGTAGGTCAGAGAGTGACGAGCCAGGCCAGCTCGGTTTCGGAGAAGCCGGCTTCGCGCCGCGCCTCGAGATTGAACGGCCCACGCAGCGAGCCATTCATGTAATCGTTGAGCAGCTGCGCGAACGTGGCCTCGGGCTCGATGCCATCGCGCGCGCAGCACCAGTGGAACCAGCGCGTACCTGCGGCCACGTGGGCCACCTCCTCGCGCAGGATCACTTCCAGGATCGCCACCGTGCGCTCGTCCTTCTGGTGGCGCAGGCGCTCCATCATCCCGGGCGTCACATCCAGCCCACGCGCCTCGAGCACACGCGGCACCAGCGCCATGCGCGCGGTGTCGCTATGCGCGGTTTTCTCGGCCATCTCCCACAGGCCGTTGTGCGCATCGAAATCGCCGTACGTATGCCCCAACTCGCCAAGGCGGCCCTGCAGCAACATGAAATGCCGCGCCTCGTCATTCGCGCACGACGCCCAGTCGGCGTAATACGCCGCGGGCTTGCCATGGAAGCGATACACCGCATCCCACGCCAGGTCGATCGCGTTGAATTCGATATGCGCGATGGCGTGCACCAGCGCGATGCGCCCCTCGGGCGTGCCCAGGCCGCGCTGCTGAAGCTGGCGCGTGGAGACGAGGCGCGGCCGCTCAGGACGGCCCGGCAGCGTGATCGGCTTCGGTTCGGCGGCCGCAGGGTCAGGCGCAAGCTCGCCCGCCTGCAGGCGGGCGAAGGTCTCGAAGGTAAGCCGCACTTTCTCAGCCGGGTCGGCGGCTTCGAGGCAGCGCCGGGCAGCGGCGTGGAGATCCTGCATCTACTGACGGCGCGGCACGCGAGGCGTGCCGCGCACAGCCTTACGCCGTGCGGCGCTCGGACTTGGCGTTGTCGGAACGCAGGGCTTCCTGCTGTTCGAGGAACGCCGAATCCACGCCGGTCACGTATTCACCAGAGAAGCACGAGGTATCGAACTTCTTCAGATCGTCGTTGCCATCGGCGACGGCCCAGACCAGATCATCGAGATCCTGGTAAACGAGCCAGTCGGCGCCGAGCAGCTTTTCCACTTCTTCGACCGTGCGACCGGCAGCGATCAGTTCCGACGCGGCCGGCATGTCGATGCCGTACACGTTGGGGTAGCGCACCGGCGGCGCGGCCGAGGCGAAGTACACGTTCTTTGCGCCCGCGTCGCGCGCCATCTGGATGATCTGCTTCGAGGTGGTACCGCGGACGATGGAATCATCCACGAGCAACACGTTCTTCTTGCGGAATTCCAGGTCGATGGCGTTGAGCTTGCGGCGCACGGATTTCACGCGCTCACCCTGCCCCGGCATGATGAAGGTACGGCCGATGTAGCGGTTCTTGACCAGGCCTTCGCGCATGGGCACGCCCAGCGCCTGGGCCAGCGAGCTGGCCGCGGTGCGCGAGGTGTCGGGAATGGGGATGACCGCATCGATACCGTGGTCGGGACCACGCTCGCGCAGGATCTTCTCGGCGAGCTTCTCGCCCATGCGCAAGCGTGCCTTGTACACGGACACATCCTCGATCATCGAATCGGGACGGGCGAGGTACACGTATTCGAAGATGCACGGCGAATGCACCGCGCCCTCGGCGCAGCGCTGCGAGAACAGCTGGCCGCCTTCGGTGATGATCACGGCTTCGCCCGGCGCGATGTCGCGCGTGCGCTTGAAGCCGAGCACATCGAGCGCCACCGATTCGGAGGCCACCGCGTACTCGCGGCCTTCGGCCGTCTCGCGCTCACCGAGCACCAGCGGACGAATGCCGTTCGGGTCGCGGAAGGCGATGAGGCCATAGCCCAGCACGAGGGCAAGGCAGGCGTAACCACCGCGGGCACGCGCATGCACGCGCGAGACGGCCTTGAAGACATGCTCGGGGGTAAGGTCGCCGCGATCTTCCAGCTGCAGCTCGTGCGCCAGCACGTTGAGCAGGACTTCCGAATCGGAATCGGTATCGATATGGCGGCGGTCGTCTTCGAACATCTCCTTGCGGAGCTGCTCGGTGTTGACCAGGTTGCCGTTGTGCGCGAACGCAATGCCGTAGGGCGAGTTCACGTAGAACGGCTGGGCCTCTTCCGTACCCTCCGAGCCTGCCGTCGGGTAACGGCAGTGGCCGAGGCCGATGCGGCCACGCAGCTTGCCGACGCCAGCGGAGTTGAAGACATCGCGCACGAGGCCGTTGCCCTTGTGCAGGCGCAGGCGCGCGCCATCCACGGTCGCGATACCGGCGGCATCCTGTCCGCGATGTTGCAGGACGGTCAGGCCGTCATACAGGGCCGATGCCACTTCCGTGGTACCGACGATGCCGATGATTCCGCACATGGTGTTGCCTTCTACGAAGAGGCCGCCGTGGAAGCGGCAGCGGGGTGAGCCTGGCTATTGTCGCGCGTTTGCCCGGGGATCGGCAGATCGCGCAGTTTCATGAGATCGTCCTTGCTGGGGAGCTGGACGTCCGGCAATTTCATGTTCTTCAACGCTTCCGGCGGGTGCATGTAATCACGCACGTTCGCCGGAATCTGCTGGCCGATCCAGGCGGCAGGCGCCTGGAATTGCTGCAGCATCATGGATTCACGCCACCAGGGATCACGCGGCAGCGGGGTAAAACCCAGGGCAAATACCACGAGGCTGACGATGAGCACGCCCCGCACCAGCCCGAATAACATGCCGAAAAGGCGGTCGGTACCCCCCAGGCCCGTGCTCGCCACCAGGCGCGACATCAGGAACCGGATAAGCCCGCCGACCACCAGGACGACGACAAACGCCATGGTGTAGCCCAGGCCCACCCGGGCCGTGGGGTTCGACACCGAACCTTCGAGGTAATGCGCCAGCTGCGGCCCGATCGCCCAGGCGATCCAGAACGCTGCGACCCAGATCACCAGCGACAACACCTCGGAAATGAGGCCGCGCGCCAGCCCGATCAAGACCGAGATGAACAGCACCGCCAGGATGACGTAATCGGCCCAGTTCACTGCGCTGCTCCCCATGTGACGACCGGCGTGTGGGGCGGCCCGTTACGGGGCCGACACCACGACGCCATCGAGGCCGACCTTGGCCTTGATCTGATCTTTCAGGCGCACCGCATCGTCGCGCTGGGTCTGCGGCCCGGCGCGGACGCGCCAGAGCTTGGCACCAGTGCTTGAGGCGATGCTATCCACGTAGCCGGCGATTCCCGCGCCACGCAGCTTGTCGCGAAGCCGGGTGGCCTCCGCTTCGCTGCTGACCGCCGCCACCTGGACGGCGAAGCCACCGGCGCGCGGCGCGGCGGCCGGCACGGCGGCGGCCTGGGCCTGCTGCTGTGCCGCGGCGGGCGCGGCAGCGGGCTTCGGCGGGGCCGGGACGTCAGCCGTCTGCGCTTCGGGCTTCGACGACAGCGAGGCCGGGGCGCCCGGGACGGCGGCCGTGATCTTCAGGCGCGCGGCCTCGGCGGCGGCACGGGTCTCGAACGGGCCTGCGGTGACGCGCGTCAGCGACTTGCCGGCCTGGTTCATGGCGGCCGTGCTGACCGGATACCCGAGCGCGCGGACCTTCTGCACGACCGCATCGGCCTTGCTGCGATCCGCATAGGCGCTGAGGTTGATCGAGTAGCTGCCACGCGCGGCGGTGCCCGCCGGGAGCGCCGCAGGGGTAGCGGCCGGCGTGGCCGGTGCCGGGGTAGCGGGCGCCGGCTTCGCCGGCTTGGCGGCCGGCGGGGCGAAATCTTCCGGCAGGGCATCGGCCGGCTTGCGCGAGGCGATATCGACCGAGGCGAGGCGGCTACCGCTACCCGGGGTGACGGCGGCGGCCGGTGCGGTGCGCGTCGTGGCCGGTGCCGCGACGGGCGCCGTGGCAGGCGGAGCCTGTGTGGCGGCAGCCTGTGAGGCCACGGCCTGCGCCGGGGTAGCGGCGGGCGAAGCGGCGCCATTCGGGGAAACATCCAGCGTGCGCGACTGCAACTCGCGGTCCGGTGCCGGCGGGATCTCAAGGCTGACCGTCTGGTCGGTATCGCTCTTGGGTGGCGTGCTGGAGAACAGCATCGGCACGATCAGGACGAGCAAGGCGATGAGGACGGCGGCACCCAGCAGGCGTGTTTTCAAGGAAAGCTCCATTCGGCCGGCGCAATGCGGATCGCCGCGATTATAACCGGCAATGGGGAGTGCCCGGAGCCCCTCCCCGCAACGGCGTTCACACGCGCGTCGTGAGGGCGGCGCTTGCGACGAAGAACGAGCCAAACAACAGGATCGTATCGCCCTCGCCCGCGGCCTCGCGAGCCGCCTGCCAGGCCGAGGCTACGTCGGGATAAGCCTGACGCATCGCCTCGGGCAGCGCCGTATCGAACACCTCGCCAAGCGCCTCCGCCCGCAGGCCACGCGGCGTATCGCCATCGAGCCCCGCGAGGAACCAGCGATCCACGCGGCTTCCCAGGGCCATGACGACGCCCGCTACATCCTTGTCGCCGAGCGCGCCGTACACGGCGAGCACCTGACCATCGCCCGGCTGCGCATCCAGCCACTCGGCGAGTGCCCGCGCAGCCTGGGGGTTGTGGCCGACATCGACCAGGGTCAACGGACGTTCGCCCACACGCTGCAGGCGGCCATCCACCCGCACCTGGGCCAGCGCCTCGGCCACGGCGGCGGCAGGTACGTGAAGACGTGCGCGCAAGGCGTGCAGCGCCGCGATCGCGGCCGAGGCGTTGGCGAACTGCACGGGCGCGGCCAGCGCAGGGCGAGGGAGATCGAGGGTCGTGCCATCGGAATGCAGCCAGCGCCACGTGCCGACGGCCGGGCCGGACGCCGGCACATCCCACCAGTACGAGGAGCCCGCCAACTCAATGTGAGCCCCTGCATCGCGCAGCGCCGCCAGCAGCCCCTCAGGCGGAGCCAGCTCACCAACGACCGTCGGCTGCCCTGCCCGCGCGATTCCGGCCTTTTCCCGGCCGATACTGTCCCGGTCGTTGCCCAGCCATGCCTGGTGATCGAGATCGATGGTGGTGATGACGACGGCATCGGCATCGATGATGTTCACCGCGTCAAGGCGGCCACCCAGACCCACCTCAAGGATCGCAACGTCGACGCCGGCGCGCGCCATCAGGTCGATGGCGGCCAACGTGCCGAACTCGAAATAGGTTTGCGCGATCGTGCCCCGCGCCGACTCGATCCGCTCGAACGACGCCACCAGGTCCGCATCGGCGGCGTCGACACCATCGATGCGGATGCGCTCGTTGTAGTGCACGAGATGGGGCGAGGTATAGCAGCCGGTGCGATAACCGGCAGCCCGCAACATGCCTTCAAGCAGCGCCACGGTCGAACCCTTGCCGTTCGTGCCGCCGACTGTAATGACAAGCGGCGCCGGGCGCGGCGAGCCCATGGCCTCCCACACGTTGCGCACGCGATCGAGGCCCAGCTCGATTTCGTGCACGTTCGTGGTTTCCTGATAGGTGAGCCACTCAGCCAGGGTGCGGGTCATGCGTGCTGCTCCGCGCGGTCGATGCCGCGCATCCAGAAATCGAGGGTATGCGACGTGGCCGCGCCATCGCCGCGCTCCTTCCACGATAGCGTGCAGCTCATGCCTTCGGCGGGAGCGTAGCCACGGCCCCGCCAGAACACATCGTTGGGACGGTAGCCGTCGGGTGCTCGCGGGTCGAGCGGGTCGCGACGTACGGAACAGAACGCCGTCCAGCGGAAGTCACCGCACGCCTGGGCATGGGCTTCCCGGGCATCGAAGAAGGCGTGGCCGATCCCACGACCACGCCAGGGCGCCAACAGCACGGATTCGCCGAAGTAGAAGACGTCATCCAGGGCGATGCCGCGCTCCATGAACGGCTGGTGGAACGCTTCACCGTCATCCGCAAGGGGGATGCCCGTCGACGCGCCCACGACCTCGCCCTCGCCGGTGCGCGCCACGACGCACACACTGCGCGGTGAGGCGGCATAGGCGGCGAGGTAATCGCGCTCGTAGGCCAGATCGCCTTCGTAGAGATAGGGCCAGTCGCGAAACACGGCGATACGCAGCCCGGCGAGTTCCTCAACGACGGGCAGGATGCCCTGCCCCACGTACGGCGTGACCGTGATCCCAGGAATAAGGCGCATGGCGGAAAGCGAAACGAAAGAGCGCTAAAGCTTAATGGGGCAATCGCCCGTACGCACCTGTGCGGGCACAAGCACTACCGAGGTACCCGATGTTCGCGCCCTGGACCCATCTGGTCGACTGGACAAGCCTCCACGCCATCACGCCCTTCCTCGCCTGGCTCCACCTCGGCGGATTGGCGGGCGACCCGCGCGAAATCGCCGAGGCCATCCTCATCTCCCTGCTCCAGGTCGGCATCATCGCCTTCCTGTTCCGCCCGCTCGAATCGATGATCCCGGCGGAACGCTGGGAGCACCGCAACCTCACCCGTGTCGACTGGCAGTACACGCTGATGATGTTGCTTGGCATCTTCCCGATGTTCAGCTACCTCGTGCTCACGCCCATCGCCAACTATTTCGGCGGTACGGATAGCAGCCCGGGCGACGAATCCCTGCTCGGCATCGTGCACTGGGTGCCGATGCTGAAGGACCACCCGCTGGCCCTGTTCGTCGTGTACTACGTGATTTACGACCTGGTGTACTACTGGATGCACCGTTTGCAGCACGCCCTGCCCTGGTGGTGGGCGCTGCACAGCATGCACCACAGCACCCGTCAGATGAGCTGCTGGACGAATGACCGTGGCAGCCTTGTCGATGGTTTCCTGCAATCGATGGTGCTGGCGGGCGTCGGCGTGGTGATCGGCGTGGCGCCTACCGATTTCGCATGGCTGGTGTTGCTCGGCGAACTGGTGCAGAACTTCTCGCATGCGAACGTACGCATTCGGTTCGGACCCGTGTTTGATCGGCTCCTCGTATCGCCCACCTTCCATCGCCTGCACCACATGCTCGTAGACCCGGATCGTCCCAACCTGCACAACTGCAACTTCGGGCAGGTGTTCTCGATCTGGGACACCGTGTTCGGCACGGCTTTGCACGGTGAGCCGATCCGCCCTACTGGCGTGGGTGACCCGATGGTCGATTCAGATAACGACAAGAACCTGGTGGGCCTGCACTGGGCTGCGTTCCGCCGATTCTGGGGCGCGATCACCAGCCGGCAGGGCTGGAAGCTCGGCGAAGTGGCCTTCGGCGAGGATTACCGCCCAATCTCGGTGAGAGATATCGATCTGCATGCGTTGCATGCTGGCGCGGCGTGTACGCCCAAATCGACCGCAAGTACGTTTGCAGAGGAATCGCAGGCGTAGAGGGCTATCGGGCGTTGAGGGGATCGCGCGCAAGCGCGCTCCTACAAGAGCGCGGCACCCACTGTAGGAGCACGCTTGCGCGCGATAAACCTACAAAGCGATGAAGCCACGAAGAAGCACAAAAAAGGCCAGCCCGAAGGCTGGCCTTTTTCGTTACCGGTAACAAACCCGGCGGGTGCGACTTAGCAGTCGGCACCACCAAACGGATCGTCGAGGATGATCGTGTCGTCACGATCCGCACCGGTGGCCACGAGGGCCAGCTTGCAACCCGAGAGCTCTTCCACGGCGCGCAGGTACGCGCGGGCGGCCGGCGGGAGCTTGTTCCAGTCGCGGATACCCGCGGTGGATTCTTCCCAGCCCGGGAACTCGAGGTACACCGGCTTGCACTCGTCCCAGCCGTCCGCATCGAGCGGGGCCAGCTCGCGACGCTTGCCGCGGTATTCGTACGCAATGCAGACCTTGATCGATTCCAGGCCATCGAGCACGTCGAGCTTGGTGATGGCGAGGCCATCGATGCCGTTGATCTGCACGGCGCGCTTCAGCGCGACGAGGTCGATCCAGCCGCAGCGGCGCGGACGGCCTGTGCTGGCACCGAACTCGTTGCCCTTCTTGCGCAGTAGCTCACCCATCTCGTCGTTCAGCTCGGTCGGGAACGGACCGCCGCCGACGCGCGTGGCGTAGGCCTTGCAGATGCCGAGCACGTAATCGATGTCGCGAGCGCCCACGCCGGTACCGGCCAGAGCGCCACCGACCGTCGTGTTCGACGAGGTGACGTACGGGTAGGTGCCGTGGTCGATATCGAGCAGCGCGCCCTGCGCGCCTTCGAACAGGATGTTGCCGCCATCGCGACGCACGTCGTGCAGGATGGTGGCGACGTCGTCGACCATCGGGCGCAGGTACTCGCCCCAGGTAAGCGCTTCGTCGAGGACGGTCTGGTAATCGACCGGCTCGGCCTTCAGCCACTCGGTAAGCACGAAGTTGTGGTACTCGACCGCCGCCTTCACCTTCTCCGGCAGCTCGTGCGGGTACATCAGGTCGGCCACGCGGATCGAACGGCGGGCCACCTTGTCTTCGTACGCCGGGCCGATGCCGCGACCCGTGGTGCCAATGGCCTTGGCGCCGGACGCCACTTCGCGCGCCTTATCGACGGCGATGTGGTACGGCATGATCAGCGGGGTGGCCGGCGAGATCTTCAGGCGGGCGCGCACATCAACGTTCTGCGCTTCCAGCTCAGCGATTTCGCTCATGAGCGCGGCCGGCGAAAGCACCACGCCATTGCCGATGAGGCAGAGCGCGTCGTCACGCAGGATGCCCGACGGGATCAGGTGAAGGACGGTCTTCTTGCCCTTGATCACCAGCGTGTGGCCGGCATTGTGGCCGCCCTGGAAGCGTGCGACGGCACCGACGCGCTCGGTGAGCAGATCGACGATCTTGCCCTTGCCTTCGTCGCCCCATTGCGCGCCGAGAATGACTACTGACTTACCCATGGTGGTGGTTCTCTTAGGTTGCATGTGCCCGGTAGGGCGATGTGGAGACGTTTTTAGCGCTGACGGCCCGGGCCGTCGGTGAGGTAGCGCAGGAATTCGGAATCTGGCTTGAGCACGAGCGTGGATTTACCATCGGCAAAGGCCTTCTTGTAGGCCTGCATGCTGCCGTAGAACGCAAAGAACTCAGGATCCTGGCCATACGCCGCCGCGTAAATCGCCGCAGCCTTGGCATCACCGTCGCCGCGCACCGAGGTGGCATCGCGATTGGCATCCGCCAGGATCACCGCCTTCTGGCGATCCGCATCGGCGTGGATCTTCTGCGCATTCTCCTGGCCGGTGGAACGCAGCTCGTTGGCCAGGCGCGTGCGCTCGGTGCGCATGCGCTTGTAGACGGATTCGCTGACCTCGGCCGGCAGATCGATCCGCTTGATACGGACATCGACCACGCTCACGCCAAGATTCTTGCGTGCGACTTCGTCGGTGCGCTCGCGCACATGGCCCGTGATGTCCTTGCGGCCACCGCCGATCAGGTCTTCCAGGGGGCGCGAGTTGAATTCGTCGCGCAGCGCATCCTTCACCACCGGGGTGAGGCGGCCGATGGCCGCCGTCGGATCGCCTGCCGTGGCGCGGTAGTACGCGGCCGGATCAGCGATGCGCCACTTCACGTAGAAGTCGACGGAGACCGTCTTCTTCTCACGGGTGAAATAGCGCTCGGGCTGGGCATCGAGGCCGAGGATGCGGTTATCGAACGTGACGACCTGCTGGGCCACCGGCACCTTGAAGTGCAGCCCCGGCTTGTAGTCCGAGTGAACGATGCGGCCGAACTGCAGGAGCAGCGCGTTCTGGCCTTCCTTCACCACGAAGAAGCTGTTGAAGCCCAGCAGCACGAGGGCGACAACGACGAGACCGGAAATGATCTTCATGGGTTGCCTCCCTGCGCGGCCGGCGCGGCATCGGTGGTGGCCGACTGCACGATGGTGCCAACACCCGGCACGTTGCGGACGCTGGTGTTGCCACCGGATTCCACCGGCAGCTGCAGGATGTTCTTGCCGTTGCTGCCGTCGACGACCTTGGAGTTGCGGCTCATGACGTCTTCCACGGTTTCCAGCCACAGGCGGCGGCGGGTCACATCCGGCGCGGCTCGGTATTCCTTGAGCAGGAGGCTGAACCGGTCGGCGTCGCCCGTGGCGACGGCGATACGCTCGACCCGGTCCGCCTCGGCGGCACCTGCGATGACAGCGGCCTGGCCACGCGCCTCGGGCAACAGCTTGCTCTGGTAGGCCAGTGCGTCGTTCTCGGCACGCTGGCGGTCTTCACGCGCGGCGTTCACGTCATCGAAGGCGTCCTTCACTTCGCGTGGCGGCGAAACGCTCTGGAAGCTGACGCTGGTGACGGCGATGCCCGAGTCATACATGTCGAGCGTGCTCTGCAGGATGGACCGGGTCTGCTGCTGAAGGCTCTCCTTGGCCGCCGGGCTGGCGTCGACCGCGCTGGTCACGGCCGGGATGGCGGCCGTGCTGGCGGCGGCCGGGGCATCCGCACCGGTCGTCAGGATGTTGTCCATGGCATTCGCGCCCACCACCGAGCGCACGGCGGCCTCGGCGGCATTCTTCAGCATGCCTTCCGCCGGGTCCGCGTTCGAGAAGAGGAACTTCCGCGCGTCGGAAACCTGGTATTGGACGTTGAAATCGATCGAGATGATGTTCTCGTCGCGGGTAAGCATCGAGACCGTATCGGAGACCGTGCGGACCTGGGTGGTTTCCACCTTGGTCACGGTTTCGATCGGGTTCGGGGCCTTCAGGTGCATGCCCGGGGGCAGCACGCGCGAGAACTCGCCAAAGCGCAGCACGACACCTACCTGCCGGGCATCGATCACGGTGAAGCTCGACACGAGCAGCCACGCCACGACGAAGACCAGCAGGATAGCCAGCACGCCGCCACTACCGCCGCCGAGGCGGCCGAAACGCGAGGTGAACTGCTTCAGCAGGCTGTCCAGGTCGAACTTGCGCTGACCTTGCCGGTTGCGGTTCCAGGGGTCCTTCTGGCCGTTGCCGGGTTCGTTCCAGGGCATGGGCGACAGTCTCCTTCGGGGACTGGAGGGTGGGCGGCTGGAAAGCCTTCAGCGCGAGCCCGGGCGACGGGGGGAGGCGGCAGGCGCGTGAACACCCGGCGCCGCGCCGATCGGGCACGCAAACACTGTGAATTCTAGCAGACCCGCCCCGCTCAATGCTCGGCGTGGGGCGGATCGATGAGTTCGCGCAAGGGCGAGCCGTGGACGTCATCGCCCACCAGGGGGGCCAGTACCGAACGCGGAGCGTCGATTTCCAGCTGCCAGCCGTTCTCGTCGATGGCCTCGCCCGCGATAGCGCCGGCGGCCTTAAGCCGGGCATGCAGGCGGCCTGCGGTGAGGGGCAGGACCACGTCGGCGTGGATTCGGTCGCCGCCAAGCAGCTCGCCGAGGGCCTCACGAAGGCCTTCGAGGCCGGCGCCTGAATGAGCCGACAGCCACACGGCGCGCGGCTTGCCGTCGTCACCCCGATCCACCCGAGGCTCAGCATCCTCGATGAGATCTATCTTATTCATGACCGAAAGCTGGGGTACGTCCCCGGCCCCGATCTCTTCGAGTACCGAGTTCACGACCCGGCGCAGGAGTTCCCGCTCCTCGTCGGCGGCATCGCTCACGTGGATCAGCAGATCGGCGTCGCGCGCCTCGGCCAGGGTGGCCCGGAACGCCGCCACCAGGTCATGCGGCAGTTCGCGGATGAAACCGACCGTATCGGCCACCACGGCAGGGCCGCAGGACAGGCCGTCGATCTTGCGGACCGTGGGGTCCAGCGTGGCGAAGAGCTGGTCGGCCGCGTAGACGCCACCGGTGGTCAACGCGTTGAACAGCGTGGACTTACCGGCGTTGGTGTAGCCGACGAGGGCCACGCGCGGCACCGTGTTGCGCAGGCGGGCACGACGCTGCTGGTCGCGCTGGGTCTGCACCTTCTCGAGCCGCTTGGTGAGCATCTTCACGCGCTCAGCGAGCAGGCGGCGGTCGGTTTCGAGCTGGGTTTCACCCGGGCCACGGTTGCCGATGGCACCGCCGCGCTGGGCGTCCAGATGGGTCCAGCCGCGGACAAGACGGGTGGCCAGGTGCTTCAACTGGGCCAGCTCCACTTCCAGCTTGCCTTCGTGCGAACGGGCGCGCTGGGCGAAGATGTCCAGGATGAGACCCGCGCGGTCGACCACGCGTGTCTTCAGGTGTTTTTCGAGGTTGCGCTCCTGGACCGGGGTCAGGACGTGGTCCACGAGGACCAGATCCGCCTCGAGGGCGCGCACGGCCTCGGCCACTTCATCGGCCTTGCCGCTACCAATATAGAAACGGGGATTGGGCTCGCTGACGCGGGCCGGGATGCTGGTAAGGATCTCGGCGCCTGCCGAGGAGACCAGCTCGGCGAATTCCTCGCCACGGCGCGCCGCGTCGCCTTCCCCGCGCGAATGCGGGAGTACCAGGACGGCACGGTCGCCTTTCTTTTGCCTATCGAACACTTAGGGGATTGACCTCATGGATGGAGGAGGAGGCGGACAGGCCACGATGGCCTGCCCGTTCTCACCCTTACCGATATGGGTTCCGCCGCGGGCCCCTCAACCCTCGACGTCACCACCGGCTTCAGCGTGGCTTTCATGGCCGCCAACGCGGACATTACGGCTCGGCACAACAGTAGAGATGGCGTGCTTGTACACCATCTGGCTCACCTGGTTACGCAGCAGCACCACGAACTGGTCGAACGACTCGATCGTGCCCTGCAGCTTGATGCCGTTCACCAGGTAGATGGCGACCGGCACGCGCTCACGGCGGAGCGCATTCAGAAACGGATCTTGCAATGACTGCCCTTTGGACATTTTTTCTTCTCCCCTACGCCTCTCGTACGGGTCCGGGTAAAAAACGCCGAAAACGGCGCCCCGGCCCAAGTGCTTTGAATCTTAACTGCTTTTAAACGCTGGCTGGAAGCAGCCAGCGTGATGATCGTGGCATTTACAGGAACTGCGCCACAGCCTTACGCACTTCCGGCAGCGGATCCCCCTGATCCGGGTCGAAAACACGTGCATCCAGCTCGCTACGCAACCAGGTGATCTGGCGTTTTGCGAGCTGCCGCGTGGCATAGATACCACGGTCTCGGAAGTTCTGGGCATCCCCTTGTCCATCAAGGAATTCCCAGGCCTGGCGATAGCCCACCGCGCGGATGGCCGGCAGGTCGGCATGCAGGTCGCCGCGCGCCTTCAAGCCACGGACTTCCTCGAGGAAACCATCGGCCAGCATCGTGTCAAAACGGACCGCGATCCGTTCATGCAGCACCGCCCGGTTGGCCGGGAGGAGCGCCACCTTCAGCACCCGCCAGGGAAAGCGCTTGCGCGGGGCGTTCTGCAATTCGGTGATGGGGCGGCCAGTGAGCTCGAAGACTTCCAGGGCGCGCTGGATTCGCTGGGCATCGCCCGGGCGAATCCGCTCTCCAGCGGCCGGGTCGATGGCGGCCATCCTGGCATGCATGGCCGCCCAGCCAATCTCGACCGCTTCGGCGCCCAGGCGCTCACGAACCGCCGGGTCGGCCTCTGGCAGTTCGGAGAGCCCGCGCTGAAGGGCACGGAAGTAGAGACCCGTACCACCCACCAGCAGCGGAACCTTGCCCTGCCCGGCCACCCGGGCCATGGCTGCCACGGCATCTTCGGCAAAGTCCGCCGCCGAGTACGGCTGGGCCGCGTCGCGGATATCGATCAGTTCATGCGGGTAACGCGCGAGCGTCGCCGCATCCGGTTTCGCTGAACCAATGTCGAGCCCGCGGTAAACCAGTGCGGAATCGACGCTGATCAGCCCAACGGGAAAGACATCCGACAACGCGCAGGCAAGTGCCGTTTTCCCTGAAGCCGTGGGGCCCATGATAAAAATGGCGAGGGGACGGGTGTCGTGGGTCATCGGTCGGGCTGTTCGGGGCAAACGCAAGCTGCGAGTATCCATGCTCCTGCAGGGAAGAGGAACGGAAGAATGAAGGTTGCGATGCTCGCCGCCGCTCTCGGCATGTCGGTTTCGTGGGCCAGCCAGGCTTCGACGGTGATTCCCACGTCATACGAAGCAGGCCATTTCATCGCGACGCCGACCACGGCAAGCGGCAAGCTACTCCGACTGAATGTGGATACAGGCGGAGGCAGCGCCTACCTGTGGCTCAAGGCATCGGCGGCGAAGCCACTAAGCCTGAAGCCCGCGCGTTGCTTCGGCACAGACGGCTATGTCGAGCCGCCTGCATTCACGCCAGGCAAGGGGCTGCCACCGCTTGGCGGCCACCAGTGCAACAACGTCATGATCTCGCCGGATGCTCACGGGGACGAGATGACGGATGGCGTCGTCAGCGCGTGGTATCTCGCCAAGGGCATATGGACCTTTGACTACCCGGCACGCCGCCTGACGCTGGAAGACACCACGTGGAAGCCCGGCACGGACGATCACGCGGTACCACTGGGTTTTCCGATCAACGCGGCCGGAGAATTCGGAACGCCCTACCCGCGGATCGCCGTGACCATCGAAGGCGAGCAGATCGATTTGCTCCTGGATACCGGCGCCACCGCTCATCCGACCACCGCCGGCAGGGCCGTTATGACAACCGCCGTGGCGCCTGACGGCTTTGCCGCAGGCAGCTACATCACTACGTCGATCATGAATCGTTGGCACGCGTCACATCCCGACTGGCCCCTGATTGAAGCGGCTGACGACCTGTTCGGCGCAAAAAACGCGACTCGCGCCATCCGCGTACCCTCCGTCGTCGTGGGCGAATGGCGCATCGGCCCCGTCTGGTTTATCGAGCGCGCGGACGGCGCCTTCGACGATAAGACAGGCCTATCCCGGTTCATGGACGAAGAGATCCACGGCGCGCTTGGAGGGAACGCGCTTTCGGCCTTCCGCATGACTGTCGATTATCCCCATCGCAAGGCTTGGCTCACCTGTATTGAAGGCTGTAAACCCGTTCGCTAAGCAGGGACGCCTGCTCTGCTGTAAGCAGCAAAACAGCACCTACACGGAGACGCGCTTTGCGCCTACATCCAAGCCGACGGCATCCGTGACACGCTCAGCATGCACAATCTGAGTGCTAGCCTCGGAGAACACATGGCGGCGGTAATAGAGACAAACGGCGTGAATCGTGACGAAGAAGATCTGAAAAAGCTCCAGGCCGAGACATACAAACTGCTTGTCGAAGCACTAAAGGTGAACCAGGAACGTCGGTGGCCCCCGTTCATAGTCACAACAACCTTCTTCGCTGCCGGCGCTACCTTCATCAAGGTGCTTGATATGCTGATGAAGGGATGACGTGCCCTGGATGTGTTGCCATTAAGAAAGCCGCCCATGAGCGGCTTTTTTTGAGGCTTATCGCAAGACCGGGTCGAACGACTGGCCGGACTCACCCCGCCCGCTCAACCGCGCGCCCAACATCTCACGTGAGAAGATCGATGGCGAGATCGCGCGGCTCCACTTCAAGCCCTGCAAGGTCGGCATTGAATTCGACACCCGCCAACGCACTTCCGTCGGCGTGCATGCCAGGTAGCCAGGCATCCAGGAATTCGGCCAGTGGGATGGAAGCAGGCGCGTAGTCTGCCCACACCTCGACCGCATGACGCCTTGCATAAGCCTCATGCGACCAAAACAGAAGCACGCGAGCTTCGTACTCGTTCGAAGGGCATTGCGCCCAGCCTTCCGCGTTACGCAGTCCCCAGACTACTTCGGTCTCACGAACGCGAGTGACGAAGCGGCGGTAACTCGCCTGAAGATCGGCTGTAAGGTGCAAGGACATCGGAAGAACCCCTCAGAAAAATCACCCCGCCCCGTTGCACTGGGGCGACGGGTCAAACACATGGTCCGTCAGAACGATCGCGACCACAACCGCCCCTACACAATGACACGCCATGCACCTACATCGCGCCCGAGCAAAGCCATGGCAGGATTTGCATGGACACATGGGGTCGATACGATCGGAGGGCTGATGGCAGCGGTATATGAGACACGAGACGTGACGCGCGACGAAGAAGACCGGGAAAAGATCCGTGCGGAGATCATGAAGCTCATCGCGGAGACGTCGAAGATCCACGCGGAATCTCGGTGGTATCCACTGGTGGCGGGGGCGGGGTTCTTCGCTGCCTCGATGGGCGCCTCGCTTGCGTTCATCAAGTTGGTGCAGCTTATTTTTTTCTGAGCAGGCGTTGGCGACAAAAAAAGCCGCCCGTGGGCGGCTTTTCTTTGAGCTTTGTCGCAGGTTAGATCGCGCGCAAGCGCGCTCCTACAAGGGCTATTTGGCTGGGACGCCCATTTCCTTTAGCAGATTGTCGGCATGGTCGAGGTGGTGCATGACCCAGAGCATGTAGCGCACGTCCACCTGGATCGAGCGGTTGAGCTTCGGATTGAACAGCCAGTCGCCGCTTACCGACTCCCAGTTGCCATCGAAAGCCAGACCGACGAGACGGCCTTCCGCATCGAGCGCCGGCGAACCGGAGTTGCCGCCGGTGATGTCGAGATCGGCGAGGAAATCGACCGGCAAGGTGCCCTGCTTCTTCGACGCGTAGCCATCGAAGGCCTTTGCCTTGATCGCATCGGTCTCGGCCTTCGGCGCGTTGAACGGTTCGACTCCCGTGTCCTTTTCGACGATGCCCTGCGCCGTGGTGAACGGTGCATAGGCCACGCCATCGCGCGGGGCCACGCCCTGCACGTTACCGAAGGTCACGCGCAGCGAGCTGTTCGCGTCCGGGTAGACCGGCAGGCCCTGCGATTCCTTCCAGGCGATGATCGCCTGCATGTAGCGAGGGCGAAGCTTCGCGAGTTCACCATCGCGGGCGTCGTCCGCGTCTTCGATCTTCTTCAGGTCCGGGAGGACCGCCGTGGCCAGCTTCAGCATGCTGTCACTGCTGGCGGAGATGGCCTTTTCATCGGCCTTGAACCACTTGAGGCGCTCCGTGGTATCGCCGAGTTTGCTGCCCTTGTAGAGCGCAGCCACCTTCGCTTCGATCGCCGTGCGCGTGGACGCGCCAGCCAGCCACTGGTCCAGTGAAGGCAGACGCTGGTCCTTGGGAAGGCTCACGTAATGCACGAGGGCGTTGGTCAGCAGCGCCTGATCGGTCGTGGCATCGTAACGGCGCTCCATCTGCTTCAGGGCGCCTTCGATACGTACCTCGTCGCGCTCCTGGTAACCCGCGTCGCGCTGCATATCCGGCTTGGTGCGTTCATGCGCGAGGCGAGCGAGGCGCACGCCGCTCGAGAACAGCTGGGTACGGGCGACAAGGGCCAGATCGGCGTCGCGCTCGCGCGTCACCTCACCCTCTTTCAGCTTGGTCTTGAGCGTCGCGATGTCGGTGAGCAAGGCCTGGTTCTCTGCCCCGCCCTGCTTCTTCAGCCACGCATCCAGTTCGGCTTCCTGCTTCTGCTTCACCGCCACGGCATCGGCGCGGCGCAGGCCTTCGAGCTGACCACCGAAGTTCTTCAGGTAGTTGTTCAGACCCGCGACGAGGCTGGCGTACTTCACCGTCACGTCGGGATTGGTCTTGCCGTTTGCCGCGATCGTATCCAGCTGCTCCTGGTAGAGCTTGATCTGGGTCGGGTAGGTCCAGCTGATCGCGCCCTGCACTTCCTGGGCGAGACGGTAGCGATTGGTGCGGCCCGGGTAGCCCACGACCATCACGTAGTCACCGTCCTCCAGGCCGTCGGCGTTCACCTTGATAACGTGCTTCGGGTGGTACGGCACGTTGTCCTTCGAATACGTCGCAGACTTGCCGTCCTTCGAGACGTAGGCACGCAGGTAGCTGAAATCACCGGTGTGGCGCGGCCACATCCAGTTATCGACATCGCCGCCGAACTTGCCAATCGACTCGGGCGGCGCGTAGACAAGGCGCACATCCTTGATCTCGAGCTGTTTGATCAGCTGGTAGCTGTAGCCGCCGTGGAACGTATAGACATCGCAGCGGTAGCCGTCGCTCTCGCAGGCTTTCACCAGCTCTTTCTTCGCCAGCTCGATCGCATCGAAGCGCTGCTTGCCGCTCATCCCCGCGGTGAGCTTCGCGTTCACGTCCTTGGTGACGTCCCGAATTTCCTCAGTGACAAACACCCGCATGTCCGGCGAGCCGGGCAGCTCTTCAGCGAAGTTCTTCGCCAGGAAGCCCTGCTCGATCAGGTTCTTTTCCTTGGTGGAGTTGTACTGAAGCGCGCCGTACCCGCAATGGTGGTTCGTGACCACGAGGCCATCCGACGAGACGAACGAGGCGGTGCAGCCGCCGAGGCTGACAATGGCACCCATCGGATACGCGGTCAGGTCGGTGAGCGTGGCCGGGTCGAGCTTCAGGCCGTGCTGCTTGAGCGTGCCGGCGATCTTCGGCAGCTGAGCGGGCTGCCACATGCCTTCAACAGCATGGGCGGCAGGAACGAGGCCGGCGGCGAGGGCCGCGGCCAGGGCGAGGCGACGCATGGGGTGATCTCCTGAGAAACGTTACAACATAACAATTGCAGGGGATGACCCTCCGGCGATATGTGCCGAAGGTCATGGGGGGCGTCGCGCGCGGTGGTCGTCAGCGCGCCGGGACGCCCAGTTCTTTCAACAGCGCCGGTGAGGGGTACACCTTGTCCATCAGCCAGCGCATGTAGCGCATGTCCACATGGATGGCGCGCTTGTAGCGCGGGTCGTACATCCAGCTCGCGCTCACCGCTTCCCAGTTGCTGTCGAAATTCAGGCCGACCAGTTCGCCCTTCGCGTTGAGCACCGGGGAGCCGGAGTTACCGCCCGTGGTGTCGAGGTTGGAGAGAAAATCAACCGGCATGGCACCCGTCTTCGGGTCGGCGTAGCCGGTGAAGTCGCCCTTCTTGATGGCATCCAGCAGCGGCTTCGGCGCATCGAACGGGACCTTGCCGGTGTTCTTCTCCACGATCCCCTGCACCGTCGTGAGCGGTGCGTAGGTAACCGCATCGCGGGCAACCAGCGGCGTGACCTTGCCGTAGCTCACGCGGAGCGTGGAGTTGGCATCCGGATACACGGCCTTGCCCTGCTTTTCGCGGTAGGCGATGAGCGCCTCCATATAGGCCGGGCGCAGGCGCAGCAGGTCGCCATCGCGGCCCTTCTTCTCTTCTTCGATACGCAGCAGGCCCGGGCGTAACGTACGCGCCGCGACCATCAGGGCATCCGTGCTTTTCTCCACTTCGGCAGGCGATGCTGCGAACAGCCGGTTACGTTCGGCTTCATCGCTGAACTTCGTAGCGCCGTAGATCGCATCCAGCGCCTTGGCCAAGGCCGCAGGCGTGGTGCCGAACACCTTGTCCACTTCGGCCACGTGCTGGGCCTCCGGCAACGCCTGGTAGCGGGTAAGCAGCGACGTGACGAGCGCCTTCTCCACCGTCGCGTCATAGCGGCGCTGGATCTGCTTGAGCTGGCTCTGGATCAGTTCCTCGTCGCGCTTCTGGTAGCCGCTTTCCCGGGCGGCATCGTCCTTTGGCCGCTCGACCGCCAGGCGGTCGACGTTGAGCGCGCCGCGCATGAGCTGGGTCTGCGATGAAAGCAGGCCGGTCAGCAGGTCGCGCTCGCGCACGTCCTTGCCCTGCGCGATCAGCGCCATGACCTGGTCGATCTGCGGCCTCAGCGTCTTCGCATCGGACTGGGTCGCCAGCCAGGCCAGCATGGCGGCCTCGTCGTCCCGACGGGTGGCAACGGCATCGCTGCGCTCCAGGCCCTCGAGCTCGCCACTGAAGCGCTTGATGCCGTTCTTCAGCGACTGCAACTGCGAGGCATAGCGGATAGCCGCGTCCTTATCGGCCTTGCCCTGGGTCTCGATCACGTCCTGCAGGCCCTTGAGCACGGCCACCGAGGTCGGCAGGCGCCACTGCACCTGATCCGCGAATTCGGCGGCGGTGCGGTGGCGGTAGGTGATGCCCGGGTAACCCGCCAGCATCACGAAATCCCCTTCCGCCACGCCTTCGCTCGCGATCTGCAGGTGGGACGGCGGGTGGTAGGGCTTGTTGTCCGGGGAGTAATCGGCCGGCTTGCCATCCGGGCCCACATAAGCGCGCAGGATGGTGAAATCACCGGCGTGGCGCGGCCACATGAAGTTGTCGGTTTCGTCGCCGTAATTGCCGATGGCGCGCGGCGGCGCATAGACCAGGCGGATGTCGCGCAGTTCCAGCTGCTTCACCAGGTAGAAGTCGCGGCCGTAGAACATGGTGGCCACGCTACATTTCGTCCCGGCCTCCTTCTCGCACTCTGCCACGAGCGCCTTGGAGGCGGCATCGATCGCGTCGTAGTACGCCCTGCCCGTCTTGCCCTTCGCGCCCGCCAGGATCCGGTCGGTAACCTTGTCGAACCCGACAGTGACCCGCGCCCGGTAGTCCGGGTTGGCTGGCAGCTCGCCCGCGCGGTCCGGGGCGACGTAGCCGTTGGTGATCAGGTCGCGATCCGGCTTCGAGTTGTACTGGATGACGCCGAAAGCCACGTGGTGGTTGGTGACCAGCAAGCCGTCCGGTGAGACGAACGAGCCGGTGCCACCGCCGACGCGGACCACCGCGTTCAGGGGCGCCTTCGTCAGGTCGGCGAGGTCCGCCGCGTCCCCGCGATAGCCCGCAGCCTTGAGGTTTTTCGCAATCGAAGGCAGCTGCGAGGGCATCCACATCCCCTCGTCAGCCTTCGCTTCCAGCGCCAATGCCATGGCGGCTCCCAGCATTACCGTACGGATTCGCATCGTCTCACTTGCCCCTGAGGTTTCCAAAGCTGGCCCACCCTAGAGGCCGGGAACGGCCCGTGGCAATGCCGCGGCGCACAAGCCAAGCTACCTGCCGCGGCCTATAATGGTGGTTTGGTCCGCCCCCGCGGCCCCTCCCCACGAAAGCCGAGATCCCATGCAGCAGACGATGAAGGCGCTGGTGAAGCGCAACCCCGAACAGGGCATCTGGATGGAAGAAGTGCCGGTCCCGACCCCGGGTCCGAACGAGGTGCTGATCAAGATCGAGAAAACCGCGATCTGCGGTACCGATCTGCACATCTATAAGTGGGACGAGTGGTCCCAGCGCACGATCAAGCCGGGCCTGACCATCGGCCACGAGTTCGTCGGCCGCATCGCGGAGATTGGCCCGGGCGTCACCGGCTACAAGATCGGCGACCGTGTCTCGGCGGAGGGCCACATCGTGTGCGGCCACTGCCGTAACTGCCGTGCCGGCCGCCAGCACCTGTGCCCGAACACCGTGGGCATCGGCGTGAACCGCAATGGCGCGTTCGCTGAATACATGACCATGCCGGCCTCGAACCTGTGGCCGATCCCCGACCAGATCCCTTCCGAGCTGGCCGCCTTCTTCGACCCGTACGGCAACGCGGCGCACTGCGCGCTCGAATTCGACCTGATCGGTGAAGACGTGCTGATCACCGGCGCCGGCCCGATCGGCATCATCGCCGCGGGTATCGCCAAGCACGTGGGCGCCCGCAACGTGGTGGTCACCGACGTCAACGATTACCGCCTGAAGCTGGCCGCCGACATGGGCGCCACCCGCGTGGTGAACGTGGCCAACCAGTCGCTGAAGGACGTGGTCAAGGACCTGCATATCGAAGGCTTCGACGTGGGCCTGGAGATGAGCGGCAACCCGCGCGCCTTCAACGACATGCTCGAGTGCATGTACCACGGCGGCAAGGTGGCCATGCTCGGCATCATGCCGCGCGGTGCGGGCATCGACTGGGACAAGGTCATCTTCAAGGGCCTCACCCTGCAGGGTATCTACGGCCGCAAGATGTACGAGACCTGGTACAAGATGACCCAGATGGTGCTCACCGGCTTCCCGCTGCAGAAGGTGCTCACCCACCAGATCGCCATCGACGACTTCCAGAAGGGCTTCGACCTGATGGACGCCGGCGTCTGCGGCAAGGTCGTCTGCAGCTGGACCTGATTTAGCCGGGCCCGCCCCTGTAGGAGCGCGCAAGCGCGCTCCTACAAAAGCCTCCTCCCGCGCTTATCCCCGAGTACACTTCACGCCGGGGGTAACGCGCGAAAAGGGGTGATGGTATGGACACTCGCAGAAGCTGGCGGAGCCTGCCGTGGAGGGACGTGCGCGACCGCGCCGTCTCCACCTACCGCTCCCGCCGGGCCCGGCGCATCGCCCTGGGCCTGGTGATCTTCCTCGTCCTCTTCGGCCTGCTCGGCTTCCTCGCCGCGCCTTCGCTGATCCGCTCCCAGATCGCCTCCCGCGCCAGCGCGGCCCTTGGCCGCCAGGTGACCGTGGGCGATGTCCACCTCAACCCCTTCTCCCTGCGCCTCCGGCTCGAGCGCCTGCATATCGCCGAAGCGGACGGAAAGACGGCCTTCGTCGATATCGGCCAAGTCACCGCCGACGCGTCATGGGCATCCGTCTTCCGCCTGGCACCGATCCTCGACGAAGTGCGGATCGATAGCCCACGCGTGCATATCCAGCGCAGCGCGCCGCAGCGCTTCAACTTCACCGACATCATCGAACGCTTCGCCGCGCAGCCTGCCGCACCCGATAGCGGCCCCGCGCGTTTCGCCCTCTCCAACATCGCGATCCACGACGGGCAGATCGATTTCGACGACCGGGTTACCGACGCGACGCACCGGGTGGACCACCTCGAACTCGGCATCCCCTTCATCGCCAGCCTGCCCAGCGATACCGACATCTTCGTGCAGCCGCTGCTGGCCATGAACGTCGACGGTAGCCCCCTGAAGGTGCAAGGCCAGACCAAACCCTTCGCCAACAGTCGCGAATCGGATATCACCTTCCATCTCGACCAACTCGAGCTGCCGCGGTACGTCGGCTTCGCACCCACCCCGCTCCCGGTCGCCGTACCAGGCGGCAAACTGTCGGGCGTTGCCACCGTCAACTTCGTGATGGGCGAGAAACAGCCGTCCATTCGGGTGAAGGGGCAGCTGGCCCTCGACGGGCTCAAGGTCACGGGGAAGGATGGTGGCGCCCTGCTTGAGATCGGCCGCGCTGATGCCGACCTCGGTGTCCTCGACCCCATGACCTCGCGTTACCGGTTGGGCGCGATCACGCTGAAGGATGCGGCACTCCGCTACGCCCGCCTGCCCGGTGGCAAGAGCAACTTCGATGCCCTCACCAGCGGCAACGCCAAGCCCGACCCGAAAGCGGCCCCCATGGATGTGCGCATCGACGCGCTAACCCTGGTCAACGCGAAGGTCGACTACGCCGACCTTGCGGCCCCCGCGCCCGCCCACCTCACCCTGGACAAGCTCAACGGCAGCCTGCGCGGGCTCAGTACGGTGAAGGCACCGCCTGCGGCGCTCGACGTCTCCGCCGGTCTTGCGGGTGGCTCGCTGGCGACGAAGGGGAGTTTTGATCTGGCCGGCAGCCGTTATAACGGCCACGTCGCGTTCAAGGACGTATCGCTCGCGCCGTTGATGCCGCTCACGCCTCCCCTGCTCCCCGCGGATATCACGGGCGGAAGCTTCACTGCGGACGGCACGCTGAAGGCCGATTGGCACGACACCGCCACGGTACGCCTTGAGCAGGCCAAAGCGCGGCTGGATGGCTTCAACCTCGTACCCCATAACGGCCGAGCCTCGCCGATCACGTGGAAGTCGCTCACCGCCACGATCGCGTATGTCGATATGGCGACCAGCGAAGCGCGTGTCGATGCGCTGCTCCTCGACGGCCTGTCCCTTGATGTGCAGAAGCTGGCCAACGGCAATTTCGACATTCTCAACCTGCTCCCGGCCAACGCGAGCGCCGCCCACCCGGCAGGCAAGGGCTGGCAGTGGAGCGTGGCCCACCTGGGGCTGAGTGACGGCAAGGTCGCCCTGCGCGATGTGAAGGCTCCGGGCAAGCGCAACGCGATCAGCCTGACCGCTACGGCATTCAACATCGACGGCCTTTCCGACGATATGCGCAAGCCGATCCGCCTGGACCTGAAGGGTGGGCTTGGCGATGGCACGTTCGCCGTGGCCGGCACGGTGAAGCCGCAGCCGCTCGAGGCGGAACTCAAGGTGACGAGCACCCGTCTCAACGTCGCCCCGTTGCAGAACCTCGTCACCGTACCGCTCAACGTGACCGTGGCGAGCGGCCTGCTCAGCCTCGACGGTGACGTACGCTACGCCGACCGCGGCAAGGACAGCCCGCGCGTGGGTTACCGCGGACGAGCCACGCTCGGCCGGGTGCGTATCCAGGACAAGCTCACCAACGACGATTTCCTGCGCTGGAATTCGCTCAGCGCCACGAACATGACGGTCGCCATGGGCGAAGGCACGCCGCGCATCGCCATCGGCGGCCTCGCGCTCGATGACTTCTATGCCCGCGTGATCATCAACGCCACCGGGCGCCTGAACGTGCAGGATGTTGTCGCGAGCCCGGAACAGCCTGGCGCCGTATCGGTGACCCAGGCCCAGGCCAATCCCGCGCCGAAGAAGGCGGACGAGCCGGTACCCGTACCTGCCGCCGAAGGCCCCGCCGCCGACATCCGCATCGGCCAGATCACGCTGACCAAGGGCCACCTCAACTACACCGATAACTTCATCAAGCCGAACTACACGGCCGATGTCATGGACCTCACTGGCAAGATCGGCGCGTTCGGCACGGCCGGCGGTGAGCCACCGGCGGCGCTCACCCTCGAAGGCCAGCTCGATGGCAACGCGCCGGTGAATATCGACGGCACGATCAACCCGCTCGCGCCTGTCGCCTTCCTCGATATCACCGCCAAGGCCGAGGGCATCCAGCTCACCAACCTCTCGCCGTACTCCGGACACTACGCGGGCTATCCGATCACGCGCGGACGGCTAAACGTCGATGTCCACTACACGCTCGACCAGCGCAAGCTCAATGCCGATAACCACATCTTCATCGACCAGCTCACCTTCGGCGACCGCATCGAAGGGCCGGGGATCAGCCACCTTCCGGTGAAGCTCGCGGTGGCATTGCTGCGCGATAGCGAAGGCCGTATCGACGTCCATGTGCCGGTGACCGGCTCGCTCGACGATCCGCATTTCAGCGTGGGCGGCCTCATCTGGCGCGCCATCGGCAACCTCATCGTGAAGGCCGTGACCTCGCCCTTCCGCCTGCTCGCGTCAGCAGGCGGCGGCCGCGAAGATCTCGGTTACGTAGAGTTCGCCCCTGGCTCTGCCGTGCTAGATCCGGCGTCGGAAACCAAGCTTGGCGAGCTGGTGAAGGTACTCAACAACAAGCCCTCGATCAGCCTGGATATCGTGGGGCGCATCGATACGAGCAAGGATGAAAGCGGCCTGCGCAAGGTCATGGTCGATGACCTCATCCATCAGGAACAGGTGAACGATAAGGGCGACGACACCACGCCGCCCACCCAGGAGCAGCAGGACAAGTACCTCGAACGGGCCTACCGCCACGCGGATTTCCCCAAGCCGAAGAACATCATCGGCCTGACCAAATCGCAGCCGCCCGAGGAAATGCGCACGCTGATGGAGACCAACATGCCGGTGGATGCCGACGCGCTGCGCCACCTGGCCGAACGCCGGGCCAACGCGGTGCGCCAGTGGCTACAGGGCAAGGTGGATGACAAGCGCGTCTTCGTCGTGGCACCCAAGCTCGACCCCAAAGGCATCGACGACGGCGGAAAGACCACCCGGGTGGACTTCGGCCTGCACTAAAAGCGCCCCTGTAAGAGCGCGCTTGCGCGCGATGGGTGCTTGCCACACCGCTTCGCAACTTGATCGCGCGCAAGCGCGCTCCTACAACGGCCACACGGGGTAGAATCGGGATTTCCCCCGTCCCGGTACCCGTCCCATGTCCTATCCCGCCCAGGAACGCCTCGCCGCCGAGCTCGACGCCATCCGTGAGCAGGGCCTGTTCAAGGCCGAGCGCATCATCGTGTCGCCGCAGTCCGCCGAGATCGAGCTCGAGGGCGGCCGCAAGGTGCTCAACTTCTGCGCGAACAACTACCTGGGCCTGGCCGACCACCCCGAGGTGATCGCCGCCGCCAAGGACGCGCTGGACACCCACGGCTTCGGCATGGCCAGCGTGCGCTTCATCTGCGGTACGCAGGACCTGCACAAGGAGCTCGAGGCCAAGATCGCCAGCTTCTTCGGCACTGAGGATACGATCCTTTACGCCGCCTGCTTCGATGCCAACGGTGGCCTGTTCGAGCCGTTGCTGGGCGAGGAAGACGCCATCATTTCCGATGCGCTGAACCACGCGTCGATCATCGACGGCATCCGCCTGTGCAAGGCCAAGCGCTTCCGCTATAACAACTGCGACATGGCCGACCTGGAAGCCCAGCTGCAGGCCGCCGATGCCGCCGGTGCACGCACGAAGCTGATCACCACCGATGGCGCGTTCTCGATGGACGGCTTCATCGCCCCGCTCGATGAAATCACCGCGCTGGCGAAGAAGTACAACGCCCTCGTCCATATCGATGAGTGCCATTGCACCGGCTTCCTCGGCGATACCGGCCGCGGTTCGGCTGAATACCATGGCGTGCTCGACAAGATCGATATCTTCACCGGCACCCTGGGCAAGGCCCTGGGCGGTGCGCTCGGTGGCTTCACCACCGGCCGCAAGGAAGTGATCGAGATGCTGCGCCAGCGTTCGCGCCCGTACCTGTTCTCGAACTCGCTGCCCCCACACGTCGTCGCTGCAGGTAGCAAGGTGTTCGACATGCTCGCCGCCGCAGGCGACCTTCGTGACAAGGTCAAGGCCAACACCGCGTATTTCCGCGAGAAGATGGCCGAAGCCGGTTTTGACATCCGCCCGGGCGTGCACCCGATCGTCCCGGTGATGATCTACGACGCGAAGCAGGCCCAGGCCATGGCGGCTGAACTGCTTGAGGAAGGCATCTACGTCACCGGCTTCTTCTTCCCGGTGGTGCCGAAGGACAAGGCGCGCATCCGCACGCAGATGAGCGCCGCGCACACGCGTGAGCACCTCGACAAGGCGATCGCCGCGTTCACCAAGGTCGGCAAGAAGCTGGGCGTTCTCAAGGGCTGATGCCCTGCCCATGGTAGGAGCCCACCCTGTGGGCGACGCCGTTCGCGGAAGAGCTGCAGGGCCTGTAGCGCTTTGGCGAAAGATGTCGCCCACAGGGTGGGCTCCTACCGGGTTAGCGGCGGCGTAGTGCGGCGACTTCGCTATCGGTGAGGTGGCGCCACTGCCCCTTCGGCAGCTCGCCCAGCGGCAGTTCGCCGATAGCGACGCGCACCAGGCGCTGCACATCGAAGCCAAGCACCTGCATCAGGCGGCGAATGTGCCGGTTACGGCCCTCATCCAGCGTGACCTCAAGCCACGCGTTCTTCTCGCCCTGGCGCAGCAGCGCAGCGGCGCCGGCACGCAGCGGCTCGCCTTCATCAACCACGCCCTTCAGCATCGCCTCGATGGTGTTCTCATCAGGATGGCCGGCGACCTGAACGTGGTAAGTCTTCGGCACATGCGTCGCCGGATCCGTAATGCCGGCCGCCCACACGGTGTCATTGGATAGCAGCAGCAAACCCTCGCTGGCCTTGTCCAGCCGCCCCACGGGACCCAGCCAAGGCAGCCCGGCGCCCTCCAGCAACGAGTAGACGGTATCCCGCCCTCGCTCGTCGGATGCGGATACGACGATGCCACGCGGCTTGTTCATCACCAGATAGACCGGTGCCGCCGCTTCCGCTGCACCCGCACCTTCAATATCGATGCGCTCAGGGCCGCGGATACGGAATTCAGGATCGCGTACGACCTTTCCGTCCACGCGCACCCTACCCTCGCGCGCCAGCTTTTCGGCCTGGCTTCGCGAACAGATGCCGCGTTTGGAGAGTGTCCGGGCGAGGCCGAAGCTGGGTGTCGATGGGGATTTGCGCATGGGGTCGCCATTTTACAGGCGTTTGGCTAAGGTCGGTCAGGCTGACCACTGCAAGGATCACCTTACGTGAAAGCCCGCCTCATCGCCGCCTGCGCCCTGTTCTATGGCGCCACGGCGGCCGCACAGACCGCGACACCCGTGGGCGACCCCATGCTGCATCTCTCCACGGTGCGGCTGTACCAGACGCCACCGGGCGCCAAAGGCAGCGGTCTCGAGGACATCCCGACCCTCACCGTCTTCCCGCCGTTCGGCGAACCCAATGGCACGGCCGTGATCGTGGCGCCCGGCGGGGCGTACCGCGGGCTGGCGGGCGACCTGGAAGGCCGCGAAGTCGCGGACTGGTTCGCCACCCGTGGTGTCACGGTCTTCGTGCTGCGTTACCGGTTAGGCGGCAAGTACCCGCTCCCGGTGCCGCTCATGGACGCGCAGCGGGCCGTGCAGTACATCCGCGCCAACGCGGCCAGCTACAAGGTCGAGCCCCGCAAGATCGGGTTCATCGGATTCTCCGCCGGCGGTCATCTCGGTGCCGTGCTCGAAACCGAGGCGGCCGTTGTTCCCGGCGGCCCCGACGATGCGATCGCGCGGCAAAGTCCTCGCCCCGACTTCGTGATCCTCGGGTATCCCGCGTTCTCGATGTTCGACAAGGCGCAGCAAGGTGGCCTGGCGTACTGCCCTTCACTTGGCATCCCCGCCTCTACGTGCACGCCTGCCTACCTGAAACGCTACACGCCCGCCCTGCATATCACCGCGGCGACGCCGCCGACCTTCATCTACCACACGGCCGATGACACCTCGATTCCGGTCGAAGGCAGCGTGGAATACTTCCTCGCGCTGAAGCGCGCCGGTGTGCCGGCGGAGCTACATGTCTTCGAGAAAGGCGTGCATGGAACGGGACTCGGTGGCAGGCAACCGTCGCTACGCTTGTGGCCCGCATTGCTGGAGCAGTGGCTCATCGCCGGCGGTTTTCTGCCGCGCTAAAAAAAACGGCATGCCGTGGCATGCCGTTTCGGAAAAGTCGTTGAAGGGACCCGTCAGATCTTGGCGATACCTTCGGGACGCTTGGCGCCCGCGAAGTGCTTGGACCAGTAGGCCTCGTTGAGGCTATCCACTCGAACCGTCTTGCCAGCCGACGGGGAGTGGATGAACTGGCCGTTGTCGATGTAGATGCCGACATGCGAGATGGCCTTGCCGCGGGTGCGGAAGAACACCAGGTCGCCCGTCTTCATTTCGGTGCGCTTGACCGACAGGCCGGCCAGGAACTGGCTGGCGGAGTTGGTCGGCAGGTCGAGGCCAATGCTCTTGGCGAACACATAGCGGACGAAGCCGCTGCAATCGAAGCCGGCGGTCGGGGTACGGCCACCGCGGTGGTAACGGATATCGCGGAGCTTCATCGCGAACGACAGGAGCGCTTCGCGGGCGTGGCCATCGACGTGGCCGGCGAGCTTGGCGGTGGCGGCGGCGACGAGGCTGTCGTCGTCATCGTCCGAATCGACCGCATCGGCTTCCTGCGTGTCCTGGGCCGAAGCGACCGTGGCAGCCGGCTTGGGCGCGAAGGTCGAGGCATCCGGGACGATGGACTGCGCCAGGCCATTGGCCGGGGCGAAGACCGGAAGATCGGTGAGGAGCAGCGTCGCGGACTGGTCAAGACCCTGCGGGGCCTGAACGGTGTCGGCGATGGCGGGTGTAACGGCGGCGATACAGCAGGTAGCTAACGCGAGAGCGGTCAGTCGCTTGAATTGCATGAGCGAGAAGGCCTGTTCATCGTGGAGTTAAGCCGCCGTTTAGGTGAGACGACCGTGAACGAGTGGTGAAGTTAGCAAACCCGATTAGCCCGGTTGTTGGCATAAAGTTAAAAATCGCCATTCCTAGGAAATATTGTGACGATTCGCCAAAATATTACGGATCCTTTACGACAATCCTGAACGGATTGAAGCACTTGCTTCACATAAGTGATCGTCCGCAATTCAGCTAACTTTAGTGTCGCAGGTCACATTCGATTAACTGACCGAGTCAGTTTTGTAATTACGTGCACCGAATATCGAGCTGCCAATACGCACTTCGGTACTGCCTTCGGCGATCGCCAGGGCGTAGTCGCCACTCATCCCCATCGACAGGCGCACCAACGGATGGCCCGCATCTTGCGCGCTGTTCCGGCACTGATACAGCGCACGGAAATTAGCCCTGACCACGGCCTCGTCGTCGCTGTGTTCGGCGATGGTCATCAGGCCGCGCACCCGAAGTGAATGGAACGCTTTGAGCTGATCGAGGAAGCCCAGGAGCTCGCCCGGGGGCAGGCCCGTCTTGCTGTCCTCGGCGGAGGTCTTCAGCTGGACGAGCACATCGATGCCCCTGCCCTGGGCCTGCAGCGCCTTGTCCAGCGCCACGGCGAGGTCGAGCCGGTCCAGCGACTGGACCTCACTGGCCAGGGCCGCCACGACCTTGGCCTTGTTCGTCTGCAGGTGGCCGATCACGACCCAGTCGAGGCCCAGCGAGGCCAGTTCGGTGGCCTTGGCCTGGATCTCCTGCACTTTGTTCTCGCCGAAGCGGCGCAGGCCAAGCCCCGCCGCTTCCGCCACCACGTCCGCGCCGAAGGTCTTGCTGACCGGCAGCAGGGTCACCTCGGCCGGATCACGGCCTGCCGCATGGCAGGCCGCGTCGATCCCCGCCCGCACGGCTGCCAGGCGGCCGGCGAGCGTGGTCAGGTCGGCCGTCATGCCTTCGAAGCTTCCTGGAAGTGGCGAGCGACCACGTTGGCCACCACCATGCTCACGCGCTTACCCGTCGGGATGTGCAGGAACTCGTTGGGGCCATGCGCGTTGGAGTGCGGGCCCAGCACGCCGGTGATCAGGAACTGCGCCTGCGGGAACTTCTCGCCCAGCATGCCCATGAACGGGATGCTGCCACCCTCGCCCATGTAAGCCGCCGGCTGACCGTAGTAGTCCTGCGACGCCTGGGCCACGGTCTCCTCGAGCCACGGCGACAGGGCCGGCGCATTCCAGCCGCTGCCATCCTTCTCCAGGGCGAAGCTCACCTTTGCACCGTACGGCGGATCCTTCTCGAGCAGCTGCTTGAGGAACTTGCCCGCCTCGGCGCCGTTGAGCGTGGGCGGCACACGCAGGCTGAGCTTCACCGAGGTCTTCGGGCGGAGCACGTTGCCGGCGCTCTCGAGCGGCGGCATGCCGCCCACGCCCGTCACCGACAGCTGCGGACGCCACGTGCGGTTGAGCACCAGCTCGGTCAGGTCATCGGTGGTCGGCTTCATGCCCTCGACGAACGGGAACTTGTCGTAGATCGCCGTGCCGAGCACGTCGGCCGACTTGCGCGCCTGATCCTTGCGCTGCTCCGGGATCTCGACGTAGAGCTCCTTCGGGATGATCTTGCCGGTCTCCTGGTCTTCCAGGCGGCTAAGCAGGTCACGCAGGATGCGGAAGCTGGACGGCACCACGCCCGAGGCATCGCCCGAGTGCACGCCCTCTTCCAGCACCTGCACGGTCAGGTTGCCGCCCGTCATGCCACGCAACGAGGTGGTCAGCCAGAGCTGGTCATAGTTACCGCAGCCGGAATCCAGGCACACCACGAGGGCGGGGTTGCCGATGCGGTCGGCCAGGTGGTCGACGTAGTACGGCAGGTCGTAGCTGCCCGATTCTTCACAGGCCTCGATCATGATCACGCAGCGCGCATGCGGCACGCCCTGGTCGCGCAGCGCGAGCAGCGCGGCCAGCGAACCGAAGATCGCATAGCCATCATCCGCGCCACCACGACCGTAGAGCTTGTCGCCCTTCAGCACCGGGGTCCACGGACCGAGGTCGTCGGCCCAACCCGTCATTTCCGGCTGCTTGTCGAGATGCCCGTACAGCACAACCGTCTCGTCGGTGCCGTTGCCCGTGACGCCCTGGGCGGGCACGTCGATGTAGATCAACGGCGTGCGGCCTTCCAGGCGCACTACCTCAAGGCTCGCGCCTTCCAGTGCCGGGAGCTTCGAACGCGCCCAGTCCTCCATGAGCTTCACCGCCTGGTCCATGTAGCCGTGCTCGCGCCACTGCGCATCGAACATCGGGGACTTGTTGGGGATGCGGATGTAGTCCATGAGCTGCGGGACGATTTCCGTATCCCACAGGCCGCTGACGAAGGAGGTAATGCGGGAGGTATCCATGGCGCGCCTTGTTCGGTGGGGCAAAGGCCGATTGTAACAGCGCGCGCCCCGAGGCTCGGACCTGTGGGCCTGCGCCTACACGGGGAGACCGCCAACCCGCACAGAGGCTGGCGCCGGGCACTGCTAAGCGCGGAACGCAGCGCGACGCACAGTGTCCACGCGCCATCTGGCGCCCCAACCCAAGGAGCTGCACATGTCACCTCGCCACCTGTTCCTCGCCGCCGCGCTCATCGCAGCGCCCGCCTTCGCCGCCACCCCGGTCAACGTAAACACCGCCGACGCCACCGTCCTCGCCCAGTCACTTGACGGCGTGGGCCTTGCCAAAGCGCAGGCCATCGTTGCCTGGCGCGAGGCAAACGGCCCGTTCACCTCCGCCGACCAGCTCACCGAGGTGAAGGGCATCGGCGCCTCGCTGATCGAACGCAACCGCGATGCCATCCAGGTGGATGACGGCAAGGCCGCCCCGAAAGCCCGCACCGCCAAGGCCACCAAGGCCAGGAAGGCAGCCGCGGCCGACGACGAAGGCTAATCAGCAGGGGCCGCCCGCAAGGCGGCCCTTCCACTCTGCGCCCAACGCGCTACACTCGCGCCCCATGCCTGGCCGGGGGGCCGTGGCACGGAACTGGGGCGAAGAAGATCCAATGATCCTTCCGCGTTACCGTATCGCCGCGTCGACCATCCAAGGGGCCGGCAAGGGCCTTTTTGTCGACGAATTCGTGGCCGCAGGCCGCATCGTCACCGCGCCCGACACCATCGACCGCACCTACCCGTGGGCCGACATCCAGGCCTCGCCGGATCTCTACGCCGCCGCCCGCTGGTTCGAGGATCGCTACACGCTTTCCCCCGACTGGCCGGACGAATGCTACGTAAACCACAGTTTCAGCCCCACCGGACTGTGGCATCTGGGCTTTATCTTTGCTGCGAAGGATCTCCCTCAAGGCACTGAAATTACAGTGGATTATCGCCACCTCCTTGCGCCAGGGCAGGTTGAGGACTTTGCCGATGGCGAAACTGGTGAGAAAATAACCGGCTTGTCCTGGCAGGAAAGCCTCCGTGAGAGCACTCACGCGTTGGCTACGCTGCTCGGTTGAAACTTCTGGTCACCTCGATGGCAACTGCAGATATCCCCGTTCTGGAAACGCCGCGCTTGCGGCTCACCGCACTCACCGAACGCCATTTCGACGATTACGCCAACATGCTGGCGGACGCCGAAAGTACGCGCTGGATCGGTGACGGCCAGCCTTTGGACCGCATGAATGCGTGGCGTTCGATGGCCATGCTGCTTGGCCACTGGGCGCTTCGTGGCTGTGGCATGTGGGCGATCGAACTGAAAGAGTCAGGCGAGTTCATCGGCCGTGCTGGCTTGATGAAGCCGGAGGGCTGGCCCGATCTGGAACTGGGCTGGATGCTGAAGCCGGAGCACCGCCACCATGGCTATGCGACCGAGGCGGGTACGGCGATCCTGGATTTTGCGTGGAACGAGATGCACGCGCAGCGCGTGATCAGCCTGGTGCGCATCGGTAACGAGGCGTCGGATCATGTGGCTGAACGCCTGGGCGGCGAGCACATCGACAATATCGATTTCCTGGGCGGCGCGACGCACCTGTTCGCCTACTACCCGCCCCACCGCGAAGTCCGCCGCGCGAGCTAAGCGCTCCTGCTCGGCACGCTTCATCAATGAACCCGGCTATGTGCCGGGTTTTTTGTGCGCTGTCGACAGGGCTCGCCTTCGGCTTCGCGTTGCTCGGCCTTTGGCCATCGCGTTAGTGCTCGGACGTCTCCGGAAAGAGCCCTTGGCGCCCACCCTCGCTGCTCAGACAAGTCTCCAACGTTCGAAAAGGATGCCCCTCCGGGGCCATGTACTTATTGCCCTACGGGCGCGAACCGGCGTGCGGACGGGGGTTTGAAACTCGCCATCCATGGCTCGGTTTCAAACGACCGGCCATCCATGGCCGGCCCCGCCTGTGGCGGCTGTTCCCGTCCGCCCGCCTCGTCTCCGACAACTCGCCTCGAGGGTGGGCGCCAAGGCCTCTCGGACACACTGAGGCTGATCGATGGGAAAGCCACCGCCGGCAACACGGCCGACCTCGCGGCGCCCCACACCTGCCAAACGGCCGTAGGAGCCCACCCTGTGGGCGACATCTTTCGCCTCAGCGCCCAGGCCCTGTCGTACGGCATGATCGATCAAGGGCCAGACGCCGCAAGACCCGCGGTCTGCCGCGAACGGCGTCGCCCACAGGGTGGGCTCCTACGGGCGAGGATTGCGCCGTGGGCTCTCGGACACACTGAGGTTGATCGGTCGGAAAGCCACCGCCTGACACCGCAACCGCAATCGTAGGAGCCCACCCTGTGGGCGACATCTTTCGCCGCAACGCTCAGGCCCTGTCGTACGGCACGATCGATCAAGAGCCAAGCGCCGCAAGATCCGGAATGTGCCGCGAACGGCGTCGCCCACAGGGTGGGCTCCTACGGGAACGTCGCGGGCACGTCGGTGGGTTTGTACCTCGGGCGATAAGGCCGGCCGCCACGACCGTGGTGCCGGCTCTCCCATCACACGCCCTCAGTGCCTCGGAGAGTCCTCGGCGCCCACCCTCGAGGCGAGTTTCGCAGGCGAGGGCGACGGGCGGGAACAGCCGCCGTAGGCGGGAGCGGCCATGGATGGCCGCTCGTTTGAAACCGAGCCAGGATGGCGAGTTTCAAACCCCCGCCCGGCGACCGGTTCGCGCCCGTAGGGCAATAAGTACATTTGCCGCGTCAGCGGCACTCCTTTTCGAACGACGAGGACCTGTCTGAGCAGCGAGGGTGGGCGCCGAGGGCTCTCCTGCGACCACGTCCGAGCGCTAGCGCGATGGCGAAAGCCGAGCCAGCCCAACGCGAAGCCGAAGGCGAGCCGTATCGAGCGGGCAAACAAAAAAGGCCGCGATTGCTCGCGGCCTTTTCGCTTAAAGCGCCGGGGCGAAATCGGTGCGCCGGCGGCGATGGGCATTCACGTTCGCCAGGCGCGACAGCGCCAGCAAACGCGCCGTCCGCATCCACGCCACCACCACCACACCCAACTGCACGATCGCAAACGCCACCCAGGTACCCGTCCCCACCGCCGTCGTATGACCACGCCACGACGCAATCAACACCGCCAGGACCGCACCCACCAGCGTAATCACCAGATACACCAGCAACGTCGCAAACGGACGACGCACGAACTGCATAAAGCCGCGACCCAGTGCACGGAACGCCGAACGCAACGTGATATCCGCGATATACGCCGCGCGCGCCGACTCCACCACGCACTGCACGATCACGAACACCAGCAACGTAAAGGCCAGCGCAAGATGCGCCCACGTATCCGCACTGCTCTCCAGCACCGCCGCATCCGCCTTGTCATCCGCGAACGACTGGAAGCCGTGCATCGCCATCGCAAACAACGCATACGGCACCAGCGACAAGAGCAGCAGCCGAAGCATACGTCCGTATTCCGTGGCACCGCCCTGCAGCAACGCGCCGAAACTCAACGCCCTGCCCGCGCGGCCACCCGCCACCACCATGCCGGTGAGGAACGGCGACACCGCCAGGGTCAACAGGACGCCTGCGATGAACGCCATGCCCGTCCACGGGTTATCCCGCTGCAGGCTGCCAAACACGTCGCCGAACATCAGGCCATTGAAGTGCGCGGCGTAGCTCTCCGCATGCACGTTGTATCCGAGCAGCTTATCGAGCGTCGCCCAAAGCGGCAGCGCCACCACCAGGGTTGGCAACAGTGTCACCAGGATCCACAACAGCAGGATCCGCCACTGCAGGCCACCCAGGGCACCGCCGCCCAGCGCGGCAAAAGCAGAGCGTTTCACTTGGCCGTTCATAGGGTCACCAGCAGGCTGTAGATGCCCTGGAACAGGGCGGCGAAATCCGATGTCCAGCGACGCGTGGCGGCATGATTGGCTTCCACCGTGCGGCTGTCGTTGAGCTTGTTACTGTCGAGGAAGATCTTCTGTTCGGGATCGAGCTCGGCCGACGTCGCCTTCACCGGCTTGGTGAATTCGAAGCGCGCCCAGCGGCGCTGGTCGTTCCAGTGCACGGTTTCCACCGAGTCATCGGCGAAGGTGACCTTCAACACCTGCGGTACCGGCGCGCCGTCGCGCCATACCGTCACGATGGTGCGGTAGGGGAACGGGCCCGTGCCCTTCTTTGCATCCGGGTGGGCCTTTTCCCACGCATCGCGCTGTTTTTCGATCGCCTCGTCGTTGTCCTCGCTGGACAGCTCGACGCGTTTGCCGTCCTTCGTCGAAACCCCGGCCAGCGGCAACACTTCTTCGCTCGTGATCGACTTGACCTGATCGTCGATGCGATCGGTGCCGTAGACGTACTGGTCGAACACCTGAGCCACTACATCGGGCTTGCCGGACACCTCGGCAAGCGACGCCTGCAGATCAGCGATGCCAGGGTGGCGGAAATGCCAGGTCGCGTAGTACTGGCGGAACGCCTTCTCGGTGACATCCTTGCCGAGCCGCTCCTCCAGGTCGTGCATGGCCGTGGCCGTACGCGAGTAGACGGTGTTGTATTGCTGGCTCGAGAGCCGGTCCCACGAGTTCTGGCCAAGCGGATCGCCTGGGTGCGAGAGCGTCGCGATCATGCGCTCTAGCTCGAAGACACCGATCGGCGGCTGCACGCCGAAAAACTGCCAGATGGGCTTGGTGAGCCACACCTGCTGCTTGCGCTCGCGCAGCATGCGGTCGTCCCAATACTCGTTCAGGCCCTCGTCCAGCATCGGCTCTTCGAATTCATTGGACGCGAGCAGACCGTAGAAATAGCCGTGGCCGAACTCATGGATGGTGACGAAATCGATCAGCCATTCCGACAGCACACCCGGCTTGTAGCCCTTGTCGTAATCGGCGGTGAAGAAGGTCGGGTATTCCATGCCGCCCGCCTCGCTCGCATTGAACGGCGGGACAACGGCGGTGACCGTCTTGTACGGGTACGGACCCAGCGTGTTTGAAAAATAGGTGAGCGAATCGGTGGTGGCCTTGAGCACCGGCTTCGCGTCCACCTCGTACTCAGGCGGGTACACCACCTTCACCTTGACGGCCGGGCTGCCCGGGCCGTTCCAGGTGGTTTCGATGCTCTTGAAGCCCGGTGCGGCCATCCACGCGAAATCGTGCACATCGCCCTGGATGAAGTGCCAGGTGAGGTCATTGCCTTCCGGCACCGGATCACCCTGCTGTTCACCTACCGCAGCCACGGTATACGCCTTGGGCGCGGTCATGCGCACATCGAACTCGCCGAAGTCGGCGAAGAACTCGCTGTTGAAGTGGAACTCGTGAACGTTCCAGCGCGGCTCGGTGGCGCCACGTTCACCCGGCAGTTCCAGCACGCCGATCTTCGGGAACCACTGCGCGACCAGGTTGAAGTTGCCGACGTAGCCGGTGCGCTCAATCACTCGCGGCAGCTGGCTATGGAAGGCCATGTCGAGGGTGACGCTACCGCCGGCCGGGACCGGCTGCGCCAGGTCGACACGGACCACCGTGTGGTCGGTGGCGGGGCCGTTGTCGGGATGCACGAACCGCCACTTGAGCGTCGCGCCATCCTGCTCGACGTGTTGCAGGTCGATGTAACCCCACTCGCCCTTCTTTACCTTGCCCACGCCACGCGTATCGCCGCCCGGCGCCAGCACCTCGCGTTCGGTGAAAAAGGTGCTGCCTTCGTTTTCGAACGCGTTGAGGTAGAGGTGCAGGAATACGGCCGATACCGGGCGATCGCTGCGGTTACGCCAGGTCATCTGCTGCTGGCCATCGACGGCGTGCTTGTCCGGATCCAGCTTGGCCTGGATGCGGTAGGACACCACCCGGTCGGAGAGCGTCGCTTCACTACCCGTTCGCGGGCCGCCCCAGGCCGTAGGTGCGCTGGGCGTGCGAACGAATGCCGCGTGCGGCGATGCAAACGGAATATCCACCGGCACCGCGGGCGCTACCGGCGCGCCAGCAGTGCTGGCGGCGGCCGGGGCCGGGGCGGGCGGCGTCGAGGGCGGGGGGCTTTGGGCCCATGCGGCGGTGGCGCACGATAACGCACCCGCAATGACAAGACGTACGACCCTGACTGCCTCGCGGCGCATGCGTTGACCCTCCCCTAGAATCCAGCGAGATTGCTGGACGTATCACAGGCCCGATATAGGCCAGAGGTCACGGGTTGCCGTCAAGCCTCTAACCTGCAAAGGCGCGTTCGCGCATCCACTTCGTCACGATCCATTTCTCCCCCGCCACCACCGGCGCGCCGCCGTGCAGCGAAAGCGGATCGAGGGAACCATCCGCGGCGGCATACTCGAAGTACAGACCCTGGCCCTTGCGCGGCACGTAGCTGAAGTCGATCCGGGGAAAGATGGTTTCGCCGCCGGCAACCACATCATCCAGGTACATGATGAGCGTGGAGACGCGCTGGCCGCCGCTGGCGATATGCGGCGCGCTGCCCTTCTGGTCGGGGGCGAAGTAGTCGAAGTGCGGCATGTACTCGCCACCCACGCCGTAGCGCATCACCTGGAGGCCTTCGCCATGCTCCTCGCTGAGCTGCATGATCGCCGCCGTACGCGCGTCGATACGCTGGACCAGCTCGTTCTCGGCCCGATGGAAGTAAGCCCCCTCGCTGGTGCGGATATCCATCACCGTATTGGTCCCGGAATCGGGCGATACCACGGCCGAGCGTGCCAGGCGTGAGCGTGCCATGGCCATCAGGCCATCGCACTCGGCCGGATCGAGCACGTTGTCGAGCACGGCGATCACGGGCCGTGCCACGCGCACGACGACGCGGATATCGCGGTCAGGCGTGCGGATGACATGGCCCTCGGCCAGCCGGCTAGTGAACGCCTGCGCCTGCGCTTCTGCCGCCACGGGCGGGGCTACGCCACCAAACATGGCATCGGCGATGGCGTCGCGTGCGACGCGCTCGTCGAACTGATGCTCCTTCATGGTGGCGAGCAGATCGGCCGGGGCGTTGCCGCCGGCGAGTGCTTCGCCGATCCAGCGATGCCAATCGGGGGTGACCTTGGTGTGTCGGCGTGTTTGCATGGGGAACATTGTGCCTTGGCGGGCGTGGGACCGTGCAGGGGGCAATCGCGCGCAAGCGCGCTCCTACAGGAGCGGCTCCGTGAGCCAGGCGAGCTTTTTGGCTCTGGGGAGGCGTTTGATTTCGTATTCAGCGCGGGATGCCGCGGACCGGTCCGGGAACGGGCGGGCACCCAGCAGCTTCACGGGCGGGTTGGCGCGGGTGTAACGCGCGCCCTTGCCGGCCACGTGCGCCGCGTAGCGCGCGTCGAGGTCGTTTGTGATGCCGGCGTACCAGCTTCCGTTTCGGCATTCGATGAGATAGACGTACCACATGGCCACAGCATAATGCCCCGATGAGCTACGACCTTGCCGTGAATCTCCCACTGCGCGCCGCGCCCACCGCCCGGCTGCGCGAGGCGCTGGCCCACTTCCCGCTTGATGATGCCCTGCTGGGCTACCCGGCGCCCGAGGGCGGTCTGGCCGTCCGCGAGGCCATCGCCGGGTGGATGCGCCGGCATAGCGGGTTCGCCGCCGTGGACCCGCGCCGCCTGTTGCTCACCATCGGCGCCCGCCATGGGCTGGTGCTTGCGCTGGAGGAGGCCTGCTCGCCGGGCGACACCCTTCTGATGGAAGACCTGACCTTCCATGGCTTTCGCCTTGGCGTACTGGCACACGGCGTCGTCCCCGCCCCCGTGGCCATGGATGATGAAGGCATGCGGCCGGACGCCCTCGAGGAAGCCGTGCACCGGACCGGCGCGCGCGCGGTCTACGTGCAGCCCACCCTGCACAATCCCACCACGGCCACGATGTCGCTGGCCCGCCGCGAGGCCATCGTGGCCGTGGCACGCCAGCACGACCTGACCCTGATCGAAGGCGACGTCTACGCCGCGCTCGGCTGGCAGGGTAGCGAAGCGCTATCTGCCCTGGGCGAACTCGCACCCGAACGCGTCCTGCATGCCGGTGGCATGGGCAAGGTGCTCGGGCCGGGCCTGCGTATCGGCTGGTTGCTGGCACCCGACGATGCGGCGCACCGCCGCCTGACGGAATCCCTCCAGTTGTCGACGGATGGCCTGGCCCCTTTTCTCCCCGCGATCGTGGCCGGCTGGATGGCCGACGGCACGGCCGACGGGTTGCTCGACACCCTCGCCGCCTCCATGCGCGACCGCAATGTCCTGGCGCGCGAAATCCTCGGTGCCTCGTTGCGCACGAACGGTGGCATGCATACGTGGCTACCCCGCGAGGATGCCGATGCGGTTTACGAGCGCGCGCGGAACGCCGGCGTGCTGGTGACCCCGCCGGTGCCGTTCAATGCGGGTGGCGGCGCAGGCCGTGGCTTGCGCGTATGCCTTGGCGCCGAGGAAGGGCCCGGACGGCTCGAACAGGGCCTCGCGGCGCTGGCAGCGGTGCTCTAACCCTTCTTTACCGCGGTGAGCTTTTCCAGCGCCTTGCCCACGGCGGCAAACGCGAACGCACCCGTCACGTGGGTAGCCGCGCCAAGGCCGCCACCGCAATCGAGCTTGAGCGCGTCGCTGCCGGGCGGGCGCACGCCGCAAACGCTGCCGTCGGCTTGCGGGTACTGCACGTTCTGCATGGAGTAGACCGCCGACACACCGAAGAAGCGATCGGGGTTGCGCGGGAAGTTGTACTCCTGGCGCAGCCGCTTGCGGATCATGCTGAGCATGGCGTCGTGCTCGGTACGCGAGAGGTCGCGCACCCGGATGGCCGTCGGATCGGTGCGGCCGCCTGCGGAGCCCACGGTGACGAGCGGCAGCTTGCGCCGACGGCACCAGACGATGGTCTCGAGCTTGACCTTCATGGCGTCGCAGGCATCGATCACCACGTCGTAATTGCGGTCGAGCAGCTCTTCCAGCGACGACGGCGTGAGGAACCGCTCCATCGCTTCAAGGCGGATCGTGGGATTGATGGCGTGCGCCCGCTCCGCGATGACACCGACCTTGGGCTTGCCGTATTGGCCATCGAGCGCATGGAGCTGGCGGTTCGTGTTCGACAGGCAGATGTCGTCGCCATCGATGAGCGTCAGCCGCCCAATGCCACTGCGAGCCAGGGCCTCGGCGGCCCACGAGCCAACGCCGCCAATGCCGATGACGCAAACGTGTGCGTTGGCGAGGCGGTCCAGGGTGCCGCGGCCGTACAGCCGCTCGATACCAGCGAATCGTTCGGCCTGGGCCGTGCTCACGTGAATCTCGGGGTGGGGTTGGGTGTGCATTATCTCATATTGAAACAACAGGCCTGTCCGCTATGCTGGCGGCCACGCTAAGCCATGGAAATTCGATGCGCACGCTGCTCCTTGTCGTGCTGGGCCTCGCCATTGGCGCGATGGGCGCCACGTTCGCGATCTCGGCCCTGCGCCAGGGCACGCCGTTCCACGATGGCGTGATGGCGGTCATGCAGCACCATATGGGCGCGCTCCGGGCCAACGTGCGGGCGAACCAGTGCGATGCCAAGGTCTCGGCCACCCGCCTGGGGCGGATGCGCCAGGAGGCCGGGGATATCGGCGAGGCCTTTCCGGGCATGGATGCCGGCTTCAGTACCGCGGCCCGCACGCTGGCCACTGCCCTGGACGACGCCGTGGCGGCCGGCCCAGGCACCTGCGAGGCCCTCACGGCCGCCCTGAAACCGGTGGGCGAAGCCTGCTCCGCCTGCCACCAGCATTACCGCTAGGCCCGCCGTCCCATGTCGATGCCCAAGCCGGACGAACAGCCGCCGCCGCGCCAGCCGTACCTGAAACTGCAGCTGTGGCTGCTGCTTCGCGCGCTGGCCCGGTTCGAGACCACCATGTGGCTGCGCACCCGGTATTCGCAGCCAAAGATGGTGGCCATCGGGGTGGTCGGCAGTTTCTCGCTGGCCGTCTACTACCCGGTGTGGGCCTACCTGTTCCCGCAGCCCTACGAAAACCTGCCCATGCGGCTGGCATGCAGCGCCACGTTCATTCCGCTGGCCCTGCTGCCCTGGTGGCCGCGGCGCCTGCGCTCCTACCTGCCGACGTACTGGTACTTCGCCATGACCGTGGCGATGCCCTTCTTCGTGGGCTATATGACGCTGCGCAATGCCACACCCCCCTGGCTCATGACCCACATGGCCTGCGTGATGCTGCTGATGATGCTGTTCGATATCGCGAGCTTCGCACTGGTGTTCAGCGTGGGCAGCATCCTGGCCGGCGTGGCTTTCGCCCTATCGCCCGGCGCGCAGCTCCACGCACAGACCATGCTCGAATACGTCCCACTGCTGCTCTTTGGCATCGTGGGCGGCGCGACCTGCACGGTTTCTTCCACGATGGCGGATCAGAGCCGCATCGATGCGCTGACCGCCACGTCCAACAATATCGCCCACGAACTCCGGACGCCGCTGGGCTCCCTGCGCATCGCCGCGCGCGCGGTGGCCCGCTATATGCCCGACCTGATCCGCAGCCACCGGCTGGCCGAGGGCGAGGGGCTGGCCGTCCCCGAGATGCGCGCCCAGAACCTGCATGCCCTGGAGCGCAGCATCGGCGTGATGGAGCGCGAGGTCACCTACGCCAACACCATCATCGACATGCTGCTGCTTTCGGCCCGGCCCATCGGCGAGGTCCCCCTGACCCCGCTGGCCGCCCGCGAGTGCGTGGAGCAGGCCCTGCGTCGTTTTCCCTACGGCTCCCGGGCCGAACGGGAACGGATCACCCTCTCCCCGACCGGAGACTTCCCCCTGCTCGGGGAGGAGACCCTGGTGGTCCATGTGCTCTTCAACCTGCTGCGTAACGCCCTGTTTCATACCGACCGTGCGGGCAAGGGCGAGATCAAGGTATATATAGAAGCAGGCGAAAACGGCAATCACGTCAGGGTCCACGACACCGGCCCAGGCATCCCGCCAGACGTACTTCCCCGTATTTTCAATCGTTTCTATTCGTACTCCAGCGATAGCGCCGGTACAGGAAACATTACGGGCCTCGGGATAGGTCTCGCTTTTTGTCGCGCGGCGATGGAGCATATGGGCGGAGGCATCGTTTGCCGTACCAATCTGGGTGAGTTCACTGAGTTCACCCTCACTTTCCCGATTACGGAGGCCGGGGCCCGGCAGTGATGACTCTGAACTCGCAGGGCGATATCCAGCCCTTCCATTTCCCGACGACCACCGTCCTGGTGGATGACCACGAGGAATACCTCGACGTCGTCCCGTTGCTGCTCGACCCCATGGTCCGGGTACGCACGTTCAGCTCGCCGCGCAGCGCCCTGGCCACCCTGGGCAATAACGGCAGCCGCCCGGTGCCTGGCGGCGGCTGGCTCTACCGGTGGAAGGATCGCCCCTCGGAGACCCAGGAACTGGTCGCGCTGGATATCGACTCGATCCACCGCGTCGTCTACGACCCGGAGCGCTTCGCGGAAATTTCCGTGGTCGTGGTCGACCAGGCCATGCCGGAAATGGATGGCATTACCTTCTGCAAACGCCTGCCGAATCCGCATATCGGCAAGATCTTGCTGACCGGCCGCGCCGATGACGCCACCGCCATCGATGCGTTCAACTCGGGCGTGATCGACCGCTTCATCCGCAAGAACGATCCCCTGGCCATCGAAAAGCTGCAGACCGCCATCGTCGAGCTGCAGCGGCGGTACTTCGAACGCGCCAGCGCGTTCGTGGCGGAGACCCTGGCGCTGGGCAACTTCCGTTTCCTGCGCGACCCGGCGTTCCGCGATGTCCTGCAAAGCGTGACCGCAACGTTCCAACCGGTGGAGTGCTACGTGCACTGCAACCCCACGGGCCTGCTGCTGGTCGATGCGTGGGGTATCGGGCGTTTCCTGCTGGTGCAGACGGATGAGGATCTCCGCACGCACTACGAGATCGCATCCGACCTGGGCGCCCCCTCGACCGTGCTCGAGGCCCTGCGCAGTGGCGAGGCCCTGCCCTGGTTCAACTCCCGGGACGGCTTCTACCACAAGGGCGTCGAAAATCCCGAGTCGCACCTGTACCCCGCCACGGCCGTCTCCGGCGAGCAGTGGTACTACTACGCCCTCATCGACGACGTGGAGCGCTTCCGCCTCCAGCACGTCAAGTCGTACCGCAGCTGGCTTCGCGAACAGGACCTGAGCCTGTCCGCCGACAGCCGCCCGCGCTTTATCTGACCCAGACCCTAACGACGCGTCGCTGACACCCGTGGTGCCGGATCCACCGGCCCCAACGGGTGCGCGTGCCTATATGCTCGTGGCGTGATCGCTGCGGCGGCTGGCTCTGCCCGCGCGATCTTCTTCAACCTGGCAGGGCTCGCGCCCAGGCCCCCTGGCCGGCGCGGATTGCCTCTCTCGTTTTACGCGCCTGCCCCAGGCGAGGCCGGCGCGCGCGTGTCGTCGTCAGACGGCGCCGTGGATATCGCCTGTCCTTAAAACCAACGAGAGAGCCCATCATGGAAAACGTTTCCGTCCTGCACCCTATTGCGCGCGCTCCGCAGCTGCCTGATTTCGTCCAGCGTCGCGTAGAACGATTTCACCGCGAACGTGTCGCGATCGACTGGGGTGGTCGTCACATTTTGCGCGGTCGCAAGCCGGGCCGCGGCGACCTCATGCTGCAGAGCAATGACTATCTCAGCATCGCCGGCCATCCGGCCATCGTGGAGGCTCAGCGCGAAGCGCTCGCCACAGGCGGCCTGGGCATGATGATGTCCGCGCTGTTCCAGCAGGATGCGGATGAGCCGCTGCATCGCACCGAGAGTGAGCTTGCGCGCGCCGTGGGTAGTGAGGATGGCATCCTCGCGCAATCGGGCTTCGCCGCCAACGTGGGCCTCATCCAGTCCATCGCAGGTGAGCGCGTGCCCGTCTACGTCGACATGCTAGCCCATGCGTCGTTGTGGGAAGGCATTCGAAGTGCGGGGGCCAAGGCTGTTTCCATCCTGCACAACGACGTGCAACACCTGGAACGGCAACTGCTGCGCAACGGCCCCGGCGTGATTGTGGTCGATAGCGTGTACAGCACTAACGGCAGCCTGGCCCCCTTGCGCGACATTGCGGACCTCTCCGCCGCGCACGGGTGCGTGTTTGTCGTCGACGAATCCCATTCGCTCGGGACACACGGCGTGCGTGGCGAAGGCCTCGTTGCCAGCCTCGGCCTGAACGATCGCGTGCACTTCATCACCGCCAGCCTCGCCAAGGCCTACTGCTCGCGCGCAGGGTTCATCGCCTGCACCACACGTTTCAAGGATTATTTCGGTTGCGAGGCACTGCCGGCGATCTTCAGTTCATCCCTGTTGCCGCACGAACTCGCCGGGCTGTCGGCGTCGCATCGCGTCATCCAGGGCGAAGGCTGGCGGCGCCAGCGCCTGCGTGACGTGACCCGCCACGTGCGGCGCGAACTCACCGCCATGGGTTATCCCATCGGCGACGGGACCGAACAGATCATCGCCTTCGAAGCCGGCCAGGAGATACTCACCGGCCATGTACGCGACGTGATGGAGACGCACGGCGTCTTCGGTTCGGTGTTCAGTGCGCCAGCGACGACGGTGAACCGTTCACTGCTGCGGCTCACGCTGAATGCCGGCATGGACGATGGCGCCGTACAGCACCTGCTTGATGCCTGCCGCGACGCACGTGACGATATGGACCTGCCGGCATGGAGTGCCACCCGGCGCCTGCGCAAGGAAGAAGCACGCGCCGCGGCCGAGGTGGCGTGATCGTGCGTGGTGCGCGTCCGTTGCCTAGCGCAGCGTGACGCGCCCACGCAGGATGTCCCAGAACATCACCCAGTCACCCATCAAGCTATACAGGGGGTGCTTGAATGTCGCCGGGCGATTCTTCTCGAAGACGAAATGGCCGATCCACGCAAAACCATACCCACCGACCGGCGCCAGCCATAGCCACGCCAGGGCGCCGGTCGACATGGCAAGGAGGATGGCAAGGAGCACTAGCAGGCTCCCTGCGAAATGCAGCCGACGGCAGCGCACATCGGCATGTTCACCGAGGTAAAACGGATAGAACTCACGAAACGAGGCAAAGGTGGCCATGGCGGGCTCCGCGTCAGTACGTGGGCAGGGGAATCCTTTCGTGCTCATCGCCGGGCACGACCGGGAAGCGCCCTGCTTTGGCTGACCAATCCGCCTTGGCCGCTTCGATCAGCTCGTTCGAACTGGCGACGAAATTCCACCACAGATGGCGCTCGCCATCGAGGGGCGCACCGCCAAACAGCATGATGAGCGAATCTTCCATGGCCTCAAGTACGGGTGGCTCGCCATCGTGGGCGACGGCCATATCGAGGGCGCTCAATGCAAGCCCGCCAAAACGCGCGGCGCCTTCTACGACATAAGCGCCCCACTCCGCATGCTGCGGCGGCATCGGCAGGCGAGCGCCCTTGTCCAGCCGCGCCTCGACAAAAAACATGGGGGCGAACACGCGCACGGGCGATTCCACACCGAACGCGTCTCCCGCGATTACCACGAGGCGACCGCCCTCGACCTCCACCTTCGGCAGCTCGGCGGATGCATGGTGATGGAACTCCGGATCCATCTGCTCGTGAGTCTTCGGCAATGCCACCCACACCTGGATGCCATGGAGGGTCTGGCCGTGGTGGCGCTCGTCCGGCGGCGTCCGCTCGGAATGGACGATGCCGCGCCCGGCGGTCATCCAGTTCACGTCGCCCGGGTGGATATCGACCAGGCTGCCGAGGCTGTCGCGGTGGCGAATCGCGCCGGCGAACAACCAGGTCACCGTGGCCAACCCGATATGCGGATGCGGGCGCACATCCATGCCGCTGTCTTCGCGGAAGTCCGCGGGCCCCATCTGGTCGAAAAACACAAAGGGGCCGACATGGCGCGCTTTAAGGTGAGGCAACATGCGCCTCACCTTGAAACCATCGCCGAGATCGCGCTGCTTGCCGTCGATGAAATCAGTGGTCATGGCGGTGCTCCGTTGAACAGGCACGCAGCGTAACGCATACGCACCAGCACGCCTTGCATCTTCGGCGGCCCGCTCAGTCCAGCCACTCGCCGATGCGGATCGCGATGCGCGCGGGCATCTTCATCCACGCGAAGTGATCGGCCTTCGCCCCCGCAAGGTCGTCGCTACCGATGACACCGACGGTACGCCGGGCACCCGGCATCTTGTCGAGCAGGAAGAGAAGTGAAGACTCGGGGCCCAGCCAGTCATCGCCAAGGCGAAGCGCCAGCACCGGGGCGCGCTGGCCACGCAGCGCCGCTTCCAGATCCACGGACATGCCGCGTGCGGCATAGCGCCCGGTTCGCCCGCTGCGCGCCCAGTCAGCGATCACACCGCGCGCTTCGTTGCCGCCAAAACCAATCTGCCGCCCCGGAAGCCGGCCGACGAGATGAGCCAAGAGGGGGGCCGCCACGTACGCAAGACCTACCCAGGGGCGGAAGCGGCGCCAATAAGGTGCGCCGCTCGCCACCAGGACGATGCCGCGCAACGGCACCTCGGTGATCGAGGCCAGCAGGGTCGACAGTTGCCCACCCAGGCTATGGCCACCCAGGAGCACCGGGGTATCGGGAAACGTCGCCGTCAATGCGGCCAGGCTCACTGGCAGGTCGTCGGTCAGGAGGGTCTGGTAGCCCCAGTTGTGCCGACGGCCAGCCCGGCGGTCACTGGAACCATGGCCCCGCCATTCATGGACGGCTACGGCGATGCCGAGACTTGCCAGGGCCTGGGCGAGCGGCTCGTAGTGGCGGGCGGAGACACCCAGCGCCGGCACCCAGAGCAGCGCGGCTCGCGGCACCCCAGCGGGGCGAAACAACAGAAGGTCGGCGCGCGCGCCATCGGCCATGCGCAGCGGCAGCACCGCGCGCACCCCGTCCGCGACAGGATCAGTCATGCGTTTCCCGGGGCCGGGCTAAGGAAAAGGCTCCTCCAGCGACAGGGGGCTGGAGGAGCCAAGGTTCTTACAAGGCGGGCTGGGCAAGCCAGCCGCGAAAGGCCTTACTTCGGCACGACGTTGTCGGCCTGCGGGCCCTTCTGGCCCTGGGTTACTTCGTACTCGACCTTCTGGCCTTCCTGCAGCGACTTGAAGCCGTTGCCCTGGATGGAACGGAAATGCACGAAAACGTCGGGGCCACCACCGTCCTGGGTAATGAAGCCGAAGCCCTTAGCATCGTTGAACCACTTCACCGTACCTGTTGCCATCACACACACCTCTAGACTCGCACTCGAAAACCCGGCTCGAAAAAGCCGGCGACTTACTGGGCATGCAGGACCGGGTGAGGCGATGGAGCGTGATCATCGAACGCGCGCACATCGGGCCACTCTCGTGACCGCGCAAACACAGTACGACCGATCATAACCACATTCTTCAAGGATTCTGTAGGGGAATGCCTACACGGAACGTTTTTTTGACGCCGATCACGCACATAGACGTGAAAGAAACGCGAAATCGACGACTTTCTTCCCGGCGCCCGGCTTTCGACGGCACAAAAAAAGAGCCCGGCTTGCGCCGGGCTCTTCGTACAGCCTGGTGTCAAAAAGGCTTACGCCTTGTTGACTTCCTCAGCCTGCAGGCCCTTCTGGCCGTTCACGACCTTGAAGGAGACCTTCTCGCCTTCGGCCAGCGACTTGAAGCCGTTGCCCTGGATGGCGCGGAAGTGGACGAAAACGTCCGGGCCGTTCTCACGCGAGATGAAGCCGAAGCCCTTCGCGTCGTTGAACCACTTCACGGTGCCGATTTCACGATCCGACATATGTAACACTCCAAACGGAATAACTAATTGAATAACCAGCAATTTTGATTAAATTGCCGCTTACTGGTGTGCAAGGAAACGCGAGGAGCGAAGCGATGTGGCAGATCCGTGATCAGCGGCATCGGGTCAACGGAACTCTATGACCCCGGCAAACACAGCGGGCGGATCATACCCGTCCCAGCGCAAAATAGCGATGGAGCACTTGTCTTCATTCCCGTTTCTGCTAACGCAATAACGTTACGTTCACCCGTGATCGGGCAAATCGTTGGTCGCGTCGCACCCCCCGGTGCGATTTCCGACCACCGCTGAACCATCGCTCCGCAAAGGGGGACTGACACCATGGCAACCATCCTCAACCGACTCGCCCCGCTGGCCTTCTGCGCCCTGGCCCTCGCTGCCTGCTCGGACAATAAGCCCAAGCCCGCGACCACCCAGACGGTAACGGCCACCCCCGCCACCTCATCGAAAACGAAGACCGCCACGACCAGCGTGACCAACGTGCCTGGTACGAAGGCCTCCAGCGGCACCGCGGCGACCAAGGGCGGCCCGCTGCCGAACAGCACCGGCATCGCCGCCTGTGACGAGTACCTCGCCAGCTACAAGAGCTGCCACCTTGCAGCCGGCATCTTTGCCCGTGACCAGATCGAGCCTCGCTATGAAATGATGCGCGAGAGCCTGCTGCGCCAGTCCCAGGACCCGGACATGCGCGACCAGTTGCAGAACCGCTGCACCTCCCTGGCCAGCCAGCTCAAGGACGCCCTGCACGGCAAGTCGTGCGCGGATACCCCGGCGCCCGCCTCCACCCGCTGATCAGCACGCGCAGGCGAGCTTTAGCTGGCTACGCAGCCCCTTGGGTTGCGTAGCCTCGATCGCGACCCGCGGCGTGCCATGCCACGCCGCGCATTCGACGATGGCCTGCGCCACATCCTCAACGAGCGCGGGCGTGATTGCCACGCCATCTTCCAGCCAGACGCCCAGCACCTGGAACAGGCCATCGTTCCGGTGCGCTTTCGCGTCGAGACGCCCGATCAGGCGCCCCCGATGCAGTATGGGAAGCACGTAATAGCCGAACTGGCGCCGCGGCCCCGGCGTATAGCTTTCCATCGTGTACTCGAAACCGAACAGATCCTGCGCCCGGGCGCGGTCCCATACGACCGGATCGAAGGGTGAGAGCAACGCGGTGCGCGTCGCACGTAGGGCATTCAGCGTGGCCTTCGCAAGCAGGTCCGCATGATCGGCATGGACGTAGGCCGGCTCACTCCAGCCCTCGACGTCGACGCGCAACAACGTGCCCTCACTTACCAGCGGCTGCAGCTCCGCATCGGTGACGCGCGGCTTGAGCCGGAAGTAATCCGCGATCCAGCGCGAACGCGTGATGCCCAATGCACGCACGCTACGGGCGATGAACCATGCGCGCACGGTCGATTCTTCAAGCGCACCCTGTGGTGGCACGGGCCAGCGTGAGGTGACGCGCTCGGCGAGGTCGTAAACCCGCTGGAAGCGTTCTCGCCGCAGCACCATCAACTGGCCGAGAGCAAACCATGCCTCAAGCCATTTCTTCTCAGGTTTCCAGCCCCACCAGCCTTTGCTCCCCGGCGTTTCCCGTTCGAAATCAGCAGCGCGCAGCGGGCCCTCGACGCGAATACGCTCGAGCAGCGCATCCATGTCCACACGCGCTTCGGCATGCGTGCGCTCAGCCATCCGTTGCGCCCAATGCCCTGCCCGGCCCAGCCGGTAATCGCGGTGATAATGGAACTCGTCCGACGGGATGAACGAGGCCTCGTGCGCCCAGGTTTCGGCAAGATGTCCGTCGGCGAGGGCATCGTCCAGCCACGCTTGCGGGTAGGTACCGAGCCGCGAGAAGAGCACCATGTAAGGGCTGCGCGCGACCACGTTGATGGTGTCGATCTGTAGCAGGCCCATGCGCGCGATGGTCGCCGTAACGTCCGCCTTGCGTGCCTTGCGGGTGCCTCGGCGCAGCAGGCCCTGGGCCGCGAGGTGGAGCAACTGGGCAGCACGCGGCGTAAGCCGGATCACGTTGCCTGTCGAGGTCCCGTCGGATACGCGTGACGCCACGGTGGAGGCCTTATCGCAGTTGGGCCACCATTAAATCGTCCCTTGCTAGCGTCGGCAATGAGTCGGGCGCCCTGTGCCCCGATGCCCAACCACGCTAACGAAAGGAGGCCTTTCGATGAAGATGCATGTACGCGCCGTCACCCTCGGCGCCTCGCTGCTGCTGGCAGGCGCGGCGTTCGCCCAGACCGCCCCCGCCGACCAGACGACACCGCCGCCTCCGCCGTCGGCCCAGCCGCTCCCCACGAACCAGGCGCCGCTGCCTCCGCCGCCCCCGGGCGAGGCCACGCCGCCGCCCCCGCCTGCGGATAACCCGGGCATGCCGCCGCCGGCAGCTGCCGCGCCGCCGCCCCCGCCCCCGCTTCCGCCCCCGGGCGGCGACACCGGCACCACCGGCATGACCAGCGGCACGTCCATGAACACCGCGCAGGGTCAGGTCCAGGTCAACAGCGGGCCGGCCGCCCCGAAACCGGCAGGCCCAGCTCCTGACTTCAAGACGCTCTCGGGTGGCAAGGCGTCGATCACGCCGGAACAGGCCTCGGCCTATCCGTTGCTAGCCAATGATTTCCAGTACGCCGATAGCAACCGCGATGGAAAGATCAGCGCAGCTGAATACAAGAAGTGGGTCGCCCATTCGGGCGCCGGGCAGTAAATGAGGCCACGCGGGGGCGGCGGTGTCGCCCCCGCATTTTTTTGCTGAACGTGCGTGTGTTTGCACGTTCTTCACACATGCACGGCGGATACACTCCCGGCTCGCCGCACAGGCAGCACCCCAGGGAGAACCACCGCATGAACCGATTCCGCGCCGCCGGCGCCCTGGGCGCTATCGCCTGCCTGCACGTCGCGCAAGCGTATGCACAGAATCCGAGCCCGATGGATATCCGGGCATGCTCGGCCATCGAAACCGATTCGCAGCGGCTGCTCTGCTACGACAAGGCGGTGGGCCGCACGCAGATGCCGCAGGCGGTGAAAAAAGAAGATGCCAAGGGCCAATCCGTCAGCGTCGATCTCGCCACGCGGGATTCAGGCGATGTGGCACGCCCCCTCTCACTTCTCGACAGCCGCTGGGAGCTCTCCCCGGAATCGAAGCTGGGCACCCTGAACCTGCGCGGTTACAAGCCGACCTACGTCTTGCCTTTCTTCGGTACGACCAACCAGAACGACACGCCGCACAGCCCTTCGCCAGACCATACGGTTAGCACCCCACAAGAGCTGGATAACGTCGAGGCGAAGTTCCAGATCAGCCTGAAGACCAAGGCCGTCGAGAATCTGTTCGGCGATAACGGCGACCTCTGGGTGGGATACACCCAGTCGTCCCGCTGGCAGGTCTACAACAAGGACAATTCGCGGCCGTTCCGCGAAACGAACTACGAGCCCGAGGCCCTGCTCGTGTTCAGCACGAACTACAGCATTCTTGGCTGGAACGGGCGCCTGGCGAGTATCGGCATCAACCACCAGTCGAATGGACGCGCGGATCCGCTGTCGCGCAGCTGGAACCGCGTGGTCGCCGATGTCGGTTTCGAGCGCGAAGGCTGGACGGTGATGCTGCGCCCGTGGTGGCGCATCCCGGAAGCACGCAAGGATGACGACAACCCGGATATCGAGGATTACATGGGCCGCGGCGAGATCCAGGTGGTCCACGAGGTGGGCCGCAACGAGTTCGCACTGACGGCGCGCCACTCGTTCCGTACCGGCGATCGTTCACACGGTTCGCTGCGCGGCACCTGGAGCTTCCCGGTGGTGAACAACCTGCGCGGTTATCTCGAGGTGTTCAATGGGTATGGCGAAAGCCTGATCGATTACAACCACCGGGCCACGTACCTGGGCGTAGGTGTGTCACTGCTCGATTGGTATTAAAGCCTCGCCATTCTCCGTAGGAGCCCACCCTGTGGGCGACGCCGTTCGCGGAAGAGCCACAGAATCTGTGTGTTATCGCGAAAGATGTCGCCCACAGGGTGGGCTCCTACGGGGATCGGGCCACCTTAGTGGTGGTGACCACCTTCGCCGTGAACGTGGCCGTGCGAGATCTCTTCTTCGCTGGCTTCACGCACGTTGGTGACTTCGACGGCGAAGTGCAGGGTCTGGCCGGCGAGCGGGTGGTTGCCGTCGACGGTGACGTTATCGCCTTCGATCTTCGAGACGGTGACGTTGATCGAGCCCTGGTCGTTGCGGCCCTGGAACTGCATACCCACTTCGAGGTTGTCGACGCCCTGGAACGCCGCCTTCGGCACGACCTGGATCAGTTCCGGGTGGCGCGGGCCGTAGCCCTCCTCCGGCACCACGTCGACCTTGAACTGGTCACCGGCCTGGCGACCTTCCAGTGCCTTCTCCAGGCCCGGGACGATATGGCCTTCGCCGTGGATGTAGGCGAGCGGCTCGCGACCTTCCGAGCTGTCGATGACAGTGCCCTGGTCGTCGGTCAGCGTGTAATGGAAGGAAACGACGTTGCGATTGCCGATCTGCATGAATTTCTCGCTCTGGGAGGGGGGAAGGAAGGCGTGAATGGGCCTTCGTGCCCGTTAAGGCTAGGGGACCGGCCTTCCGGGTGCAAATCGGCGGCCTCCCCGGATGCTGCGGCGCAACCCGCCAGATCGGCACAATCTGCTAATTTCACGGGCTTTCCCCTACCCCCACGGCGCGCCACAGGGAGCCCCATGTTCGACTGCATTCTGATCGCCAATCGCGGCGAAATCGCTTGCCGCGTGATCCGGACCTGCCGCCGCCTGGGCATCCGGACCGTGGCGGTGTACTCCTCGGCCGATGCCGATGCGCAGCACGTCCGGCTGGCCGACGAGGCCTGGCCGATCGGTGGTCCACGCCCCGCGGAGTCGTACCTGCGCGGCGAGGCGATCATCGAGGTAGCAAGAAAAACCGGGGCGCAGGCGATCCACCCGGGTTACGGCTTCCTCTCGGAAAACACGGATTTCGCCCGCGCCTGTGCCGCCGCGGGCATCGCTTTCATCGGCCCGCGGCCGGAGAGCATCGACGCGATGGGTTCCAAGGCCGCCGCCAAGGCGCTGATGGAAAAGCACGCCGTCCCGCTCGTGCCCGGTTACCACGGCGAAAACCAGGACCCTGCGCACCTCGCCGCCGAAGCGCAGCGCACGGGCTTCCCGCTGATGATCAAGGCCGCCTCGGGCGGTGGTGGCAAGGGCATGCGTATCGTGCGCGACGCCGCCGGCTTCACCGAAGCCCTGGCCTCGGCCCAGCGCGAGGCTGCCAATGCCTTCGGCGACACGCGGGTCATTCTCGAACGATACGTCGAGCATCCCCGCCACATCGAATTCCAGGTGTTCGGCGATACGCACGGCAACATCATCCACCTCAACGAGCGCGAATGCTCCGCCCAGCGCCGTTACCAGAAGGTGCTGGAAGAAACCCCGTCGCCGTTCCTCGATACCGCCCGCCGCGCCCGCATGGGCGAGGCCGCCGTGGCCGCCGCACGCGCGGTCGATTACGTCGGTGCCGGCACCGTCGAGTTCATCGTGGGCCAGGATGGCGAGTTCTTCTTCATGGAGATGAACACCCGCCTCCAGGTGGAACACCCTGTCACTGAGGAAACGCTGGGTCTCGACCTCGTGGAATGGCAATTGCTCGTGGCGTCCGGCGAGCCGCTCCCGCTCGCCCAGGCCGAGGTGAAAGCCCACGGCCACGCGATCGAAGTCCGCCTCTATGCCGAAGACCCGGAAGCGAATTTCCTGCCGGGCTCGGGCAAGCTGCTTGCCCTGACGTTGCCGACGCCGTCGCGCCATGTCCGCCTCGACGGTGGCGTGATCGCCGGCGATACCGTGACGATCTTCTACGACCCGATGATCGCCAAGCTCATCGTGTACGGCGAGGATCGCGCCGATGCACTCGAACGCCTGCGCGCCGCCCTCGCGCATACGGAAATCGTCGGCCCCAAATCCAACATCGCTTTCCTGGAGCGGCTCATCCGTCATCCGGTGGTGGTCGAAGGCCGGATCGATACCGGCTACCTCGATCGCCATCTCAACGAATTCCTCGCGGGTGAGACGAAAGCGGCCGATACCGAACGGTTCGCCGCCGCGGTCGCCATGCTGATGGCGGATGAAGCCGAACAGCGCAATGGTGAGCAGGATCCGCACTCCCCCTGGGGTGGCGCGGATGCCTGGCGCCTCGGCCACCCGGGCAAGCGCGTCGTCGCGCTCATGGAGGGCGATACGCGCCACGAGATCGACGCGCACGGCCACGCAGGCCACTATGTGCTGCGCCAGGGCGAGGCTGAAGCCACCGTGGCTGGCGCACGCCTTGGCGATGGCGCGCTTTCCGCGCGCTTCAACGAACACGCCCGGCGCGTCCCGCTCGCTGTCGCGGGCCCGCGCGTCCGCGTGCACGACGAACAGGGCCGCCGCTGGGCGTTTGAGCGCGCACCTGCCTTTGCGTGGGCCGGCGCCTCCGCCGACACCGCCCGCCAGGTGGTCGCGCCGATGCCCGGACGCATCGTGCTGGTGCGGGCAGCCGTCGGCGATACGGTCGAAGAAGGCCAGGAACTGCTGGTCATGGAAGCGATGAAAATGGAGCTGGCCTTGAAGGCACCGCGTGCCGGCCGCATCGAAGCCATCTCGGCCGCGCAAGGCGATTTCGTGGACGCCGACAGTGTCCTCGTCCGCTTCGCCGAATCGGCCTGACTGGAGCCCGCATGAACGCCTCGAACCACGTACGTATCGTCGAAGTCGGCCCGCGCGATGGCCTGCAGAACGAAAAAGCCATGCTACCCGCCGCGGTCAAGATCGAACTAATCGATCGCCTGTCGGAAACGGGCCTCCTGACCATCGAAGCCACCAGCTTCGTCAGCCCGAAGTGGGTGCCGCAGCTGGCCGATGCCGCCGAGGTGTTTACCGCGATTCGCAAGGCGCCGGGCGTGGTGTATCCCGTGCTGGTGCCAAACCTGCAGGGTTACGAGCGCGCACGCGAGGTTGGTGCCACGGAAGTGGCCGTGTTCACCGCGGCCTCCGAAGCGTTCAACCAGAAGAACATCAACGCCACCATCGATGAATCGATCGACCGGTTCATGCCGGTACTGGAACGTGCGCGCGCCGATGGCGTCGCCGTGCGCGGTTACGTCTCCACCGTGCTCGGCTGCCCTTACCAGGGCGAGGTACCGGTGGCCGACGTGGTCCGGGTGGCGAAGCGCCTGCACGAGCTGGGTTGCCACGAGATTTCGCTGGGCGACACCATTGGCGTCGGTACGCCGGCCAGGGCGCGCGCCATGCTGCGCGCCGTCGCTGGCGAGGTGCCCATGGCCGCGCTGGCGGTGCATTTCCACGATACCTACGGACAGGCCCTGGCCAACATCCTCGCCTGCCTCGAAGAAGGCGTGCGCGTGGTCGACAGTGCCGTCTCCGGCACCGGCGGCTGCCCCTATGCGAAGGGTGCCACGGGCAACGTCGCCAGCGAGGACGTGGTGTACATGCTGCATGGCATGGGCATGACGACCGGCGTGGACCTCGACAAGCTGGTGCAGACCGGCGCATGGCTTGCCGCGCAGTTGGGCAAGGAAACCGCGAGCCGGGTTACCCGGGCTCGCACGGCGGCCTGAGGCAACCGGCGATCACCGTAGGAGCCCACCCTGTGGGCGACGCCGTTCGCGTCACCGCCGCAGGGCCTGAGCCCCGACGCGAAAGATGTCGCCCACAGGGTGGGCTCCTACGATGCGATCGTGCGTCGGGCGGTGACGCCGTGCCCTCTCGCATGGCAGCATCGGAGCATGGCCTCCCCAGACCCCCTTCTCCGCCCCATTGAGCCCCGCGACGACCCCCAGGTCGCCGCGGTCATCCGCGCCGTCATGCCCGAGTTCGGCGCGGACGGCCCTGGCTTCGCCATCCATGACCCCGAGGTGGACCACATGTCCGCCGCCTACGCCGGTGGACGGAAGGCGTACTTCATCGTGGAGATCGACGGCAAGGTCGTCGGCGGTGCCGGCATCGCCCCGCTCGACGGCGGGGATGCGGAAACCTGCGAACTGCGCAAAATGTATTTCCTGCCCGCCGCTCGCGGCACCGGCGCGGCCTCCCGGCTGATGCGGCTGTGCCTGGATGCGGCGCGGCGCGAAGGCTTCACGCGCTGCTACCTCGAAACGCTTACCGGCATGGACGCGGCGCAAGCCGTTTACCTGCGCCACGGCTTCACCCGCATCGACGCGCCCATGGGCGGTACCGGCCACTTCAGCTGCGACCGCTTCTACCTGCGGGCTCTCAACGATGGCGATCTCATCGTGGCGCCGAAGCCGCCTTCACTGGCCTTCGCGATCGACGATCCGGCGCAGAAGGATGTCCTGCCACTCATTGAGCAGTTGCATGTGTACCTCTCTGACCTAGGCCACCAGCCGGCATCGCCCGCGGTCACCGTGGAAAGCCTCCAGCGCCCGCACGTCACCTTCATGACGGCACGCGTGGACGGCACCCCGCTCGCCTGCGGCGCAGGCCTCGATCTCGGTGACTACACCGAACTGAAATACATGTACGTGCTGCCCGCCTGCCGCGGCATGGGCCTCGGCAAGCAGATGCTCGAAGCGCTTGAAACGCAGGTGCGTCACATGGGCGGCAAGCTGGTCCGCCTCGAAACGGGCACGGGCCAGCTGGAATCGATCGAACTCTACGAACGCTCCGGCTATCGCCGTTGCCCGCCCTTCGGCGATCATCGCGCCAGTTCCGCCAGCATCTTCATGGAAAAGCCCCTGTGATCCGTATCGCCACCGAAGCCGACGCCGCCGCGTGCCACGCCATCTACGCGCCGATCGTCGAAACCAGCGCCATCACGTTCGAGACAGAGCTTCCCGGTGAAGCCGCGATGCGCGAGCGCATCCGCACGCGCCTGCAGAACCACCCCTGGCTGGTGTGGGAAGAAAACGGCGAAGTCATCGCTTATGCGTACGCCGGCCGATTCCGCGAACGCGCGGCGTACGACTGGATCGCCGAGACCTCGATCTACGTGCACGAGAAGGCGCGCCGCCGCGGCATCGCACGCAAGCTCTACGGCGTGCTGCTCGATGCCATGCAACGCCAGGGCATCAACCAGGCCGTGGGCGTCATCACCCTGCCCGGCGATACCAGCGTCGCCATGCACGAGGCCATGGGTTTCGCCCCCGCCGGTGTGTGGCCGAAGGCCGGCTACAAGCTCGGCCAGTGGTGGGATGTGGGCGTGTGGAGCAAGTTCATGAGCGAACCGGCGGTGCCGCCGGTCCCCGTCGTGCCGTTCGCCCAGCTGGCCGCCCAGGGCGGCCTGGACGACCTCCTGGGCTAACCCCTCCCTATGTAGGAGCCCACCCTGTGGGCGACATCTTTCGCGTCACGGCTCAAGCCCTGCGGCGATAAGGCGAACGGCGTCGCCCACAGGGTGGGCTCCTACGGCATTTATGCGGCGGCGCGGCAGCGGTTGCCACGCCGCCTCGGCTAAACTCGGCGTTTTCACCCCGCATCCCCGGAGTTTCCATGCAGCTTGATCAGGTCAAGGCCGTCATTACCGGCGGCGCCTCCGGCCTCGGCCACGCCGTGGCCCAGCGCCTCGTCGCCGCCGGTGCCTCGGTCGCCCTCTTCGACGTGAACGAAGAGAAGGGCCAGGCGGCCGCCGCCGCACTCGGCAAGCACGCCAGCTTCCAGCGCACCGACGTCACCTCCGAAGACGGTGTCGCCGCGAACGTGGCTGCCGCGGCGCAGGCCATGGGTGGCCTGAATCTCGTCGTGAACTGCGCGGGCATCCTCGGTGCCGGCCGCGTGCTCGGCAAGGAAGGCCCGATGCCGCTTTCCACCTTCGCCACCACGGTCATGGTGAATCTTGTCGGCAGCTTCAACGTGGCCAAGGCCGCGGCGCAGTTGATGCAGGGCAATGCAGCTGGCGAAGACGGCGAGCGTGGCCTCATCGTCAACACCGCGTCCGTCGCCGCCTACGAAGGCCAGATTGGCCAGGCCGCCTACTCGGCCTCGAAGGGTGGCGTGGTCGGCATGACGCTGCCGATGGCGCGTGAACTGTCGCGTTTTGGCATCCGCGTCAACACCATCGCCCCGGGCATTTTCTGGACCCCGATGGTCGACGGCATGCCGCCGCAGGTACAGGAATCGCTCTCTGCTTCCATTCCGTTCCCGTCACGCCTGGGCAAGCCGGAAGAGTTCGCCGACCTCGTCGCGTTCCTTATCGGTGCCCGCTACGTCAACGGCGAAACCATCCGCCTCGATGGCGCCGTGCGCCTCGCCCCGAAGTAATCCCATTCCACACACAGCACCGGCATCGAAGCCATGAAAGCATCTGACGTTAAGAAGGGTAATGTCGTCGAACACGACGGCACCGTGTACCAGGTCCGTGATATCGAACGCAGCTCGCCCAGCGCGCGCGGCGGCAACATCACCTACCGCTTCACCCTGTATTCCATCCCGGGCAGCCGCAAGTTCGACCTGAGCGTGCGTTCGGAAGACGACCTGAAGGAAGTCGACCTCGCCCGCCGCCAGGCCAAGTTCTCCTACATGGATGGCGAGGCTTTCGTCTTCATGGACGACGAGGACTACACCCAGTACACGCTCGATGCAGCCGTGGTGGGTGACAACGCCGGGTACATCGTCGAAGACGCCGAGGGCTACTACGTCCAGGTCATCGACGACGCCCCCGTGGGCCTGCAGGTACCCAGCAGCGTCGTACTCACCGTGGTGGATACCGCGCCCGAACTGAAGGGCTCGAGCGCCACCAAGCGCAACAAGCCCGCCAAGCTCAGCACCGGTATCGAAATCCAGGTGCCGGAGTACATCACCAATGGCGAAAAGGTGACGGTGAACACCCTCACCGGCGAGTTCTCGGGCCGCGCCTGATGAACCGCGCGGGACGGAATGCTTCCACGCTTCCGTCCCGCGGTTTTGCTTGCACTCCAGTCAGGATGGTTGCGGCACAATCACAGGCCCACAGGAAGGGCCCTATTTCGCCACCATGAGCCACGGTTACTCGCTTCGCGCCAGCGTCATCGATACGCTGATCCGGACGAAGCGTCCCGATGTCCCCATGCGCGTCGCGCTGCGCAATACGGCGGCGGTCGTGCTGCCGCTGGCGCTCGGCATCTATTTCGGCTTTCCGCAGGTCGGCATCGGTATCGCCGCCGGCGCGCTCGATACGATGTTCTCGGACCAGCCAGGCCCCTACCAGCAGCGCCTCAGCCGCTTGTTCCTGGCGGCGCTCTCTGCGGGCGCCGCGGGGCTGGTCGGCTTCCTCATCGGCAGCCACGTGCTGCCCATGGCGCTGGCCTGCATCGTCTGCGGGTTCTTTGGCGGCATGCTCGTCGTGTTTGGCCCCGACCTCGCGCGCGTGGGCATGACCAGCATGCTGCTGTTGGTGATCTGCGCCGCGGTACCTACCGATTGGCGCGGCGGCCTGGCGGGCGGCAGCCTCATCTTTGCGGGCGGCATGCTGCTCGCCGCTTTTTCGGTGGCCGCGTGGCCGCTGCAGCGTTACCTGCCCGAGCGCCGTGCGCTGGCGGGCGTCTTCCGCGGACTTGCCGACCTGGCCCGCCAGCCCTTGCGCGATGGCGATGCGCCAGGCCTCACCGAGGCAATGAACGACCTGCAAACCACCCTGCTCGGCCGGCACCACGCGCGAGGCCGTGCCATGGAAGCCTTCCGCGTCTTGCTTGAACTGGCCGAACGTATCCGCCTGGAACTCGTGGCCATGGCGGAGCTGGAAACGCGCCGCGATGGCATGGGCGAAATGTTCCGCACCGACGCCGCGCGCGTGCTCAGCGCGACCGCGGCGGCACTCGATGCCGCCGAGCCCCCCGAACGCGCGCAGCGCGCGCTCGCCACGCTGCAGGCCAGCGAGCGGGCCCTGCTCTCGGCCGGCGCCACGGGCATGGGCCTCACGGCCCATATCCAGGCGCTGTCCGGCCAGCTGGCCGCCGTGGTGCGTAACACCAACTGGGCGGGCAGCCGCGGTGAAGAACGCGCCCAACGTGAGGAAACCACGTTGCCGGAAACCCTGCGCAGTACCTCGCCCTGGGCCACGATCCGCGCCAACCTGACCCCTCATTCGGTCGCGTTCCGCCACGCCGTGCGCTGCGCCGTGGTGCTCACGCTGGCCTTCGTGCTCTCGCGCTACTTCGCCCTGCCGCATGGCTATTGGCTGCCGATGACCGCCGCCATCGTCCTGCGCCCCGATTTCGCCGCCACGCTCAATTTTGGCTTGCTGCGCGTGGTCGGCACCATCCTGGGCCTGCTGCTCACGACCTTCCTCCTTCGCCTGACCCCGGATGATCCGTGGGCGCACATCACCGTGATGGCCGCCCTCTGCGTGGCGTTCCGTTACCTGGCCGGTGCGCATTACGGCATTGCCGTCGCGGCACTGACCGGTACCGTCGTGGTGCTGCTTTCGTTTGAAGGCGTGGATCCATTCAACGCCATGTCCGATCGCGTGCTCAACACCGCACTAGGTAGCGCACTGGCGCTGCTTGCGTACGTGCTGTGGCCCTCGTGGGAGCGCAACCGCGCACGCACGGCGCTATCGGAAATGCTTTGCGCGTACGCCGATTATCTTGACGCGCTGGTCGTGCCTGCCGACGCGCGCAAGCGCCACGAAGTACGCAGCGCCACTCGCACCGCACGTACCAACGCACAGGCCTCGGTCGACCGCATGCGCGCCGAACCCGGCACGCCCGCCCTGCTCCAGGAGCTGGCCGAGACGCTCTACGCCAACGGCAACCGCGTCGCGCGTACCGGCATGACGCTGGAAGCGCTGATCGAAGCCGGCGAGGTACCCGCCGAATGGGAACACGTGGGGCCCTTCATCAAGGAAGCCTCAAGCGAACTGCGCCGGTTTGGCCTGGCGCTGGTCCGTGCCGACCCGGTCGACATTCCTCCTGGCTTGCGCGAGCACCAGCGCACGCTGGTGGAGGCGTTGTCGCGCACGCCGGATCGGGCCTTGGCCGAGGCCATTGGGCGGCTTACTGATCGGCTTACCGATAACGTGGACACGATTGCGCACGTTGTTAACCGGCGGAGCAGCGCTCCGGCCTGATCGCGCGGCAAGCGCCCATGTTGCACCGCCAGAGGCGCCCGCCCCGGCACAGGCCTACACTCGGGCCATGCTCAAGATCGACACCCACGCGCACATCCTGCCCCGGGACTGGCCCGATCTGGCGAGCCGTTTCGGCGATGACCGGTTCCCGGTGATGACCCATAGCGGTGGCCACCACCGGATCTACCGGTGCGGCAAATTCTTCCGCGAGGTGTGGGAATCCGCCTTTGACATGGACCACCGCATCCAGGATTACGCCCGCTTCGGCGTCGGCGTGCAGGTGGTGTCCACGGTGCCCGTGATGTTCTCGTACTGGGCAAAGGGCCACCAGGCCCTGGAGCTGCACACACACCTCAACGACAGCATGGCCGCCGTGTGCGAGGCGCGCCCGCGCCACTACGCAGGCATCGGCACCGTGCCGTTGCAATCGCCCGACCTCGCCATCCGCGAAATGGAGCGCTGCATCGGTGAACTCGGGCTGCAGGGCGTGCAGATCGGCTCGCATTGCAACGACTGGAATCTCGACGCGCCCGAGCTGTTTCCTTTCTTCGAAGCGGCTGCCGACCTCGGCGCGGCCGTGCTCGTGCACCCGTGGGACATGATGGGCACGGACACCATGCCCAAGTACTGGATGCCCTGGCTCGTCGGCATGCCGGCCGAGCAAACGCGCGCCGCATGCGCCCTGATTTTTGGCGGCGTGCTCGAGCGCCTGCCCGACCTGAAAATCATGCTGGCCCACGGGGGCGGCAGCTTCCCCTACACCATTGGCCGCATCGAGCACGGCTTCCGCATGCGCCCGGACCTCGTGGCGACCGACAATGCCCGCAACCCGCGCGAATATTTCCAGCGGCTGTTCTTCGACTCCTGCGTGCACGATGACGCCGCGCTGCGCTACCTGTTAGGCACCGTCGGCACGAACCGCGTCATGCTGGGCACCGACTACCCCTTCCCCCTGGGCGAACAGGAACCCGGCAGCGGCATCGAGGCGCTCGGCCTCGACGACGCCGACCGCGCCCGCCTCTTCCACGGCACCGCGCTGGAATGGCTGGGCGTCCCCCTGGCCCGGTTCCAGCCCGTAGCCGCCGTGGCGTGACGCGGCGCACATCGCTTTGCCGGTCCTCCTGCGATCGATATGCCAAAATGGCAGCACTTCCAGGGGGAAATCGACCAATGCTTCGCAAATTGCTGCGCGCCCTTCCGCTCGCCCTCGTACTGGGCGTGCCGGCTGTCTCCGCCGCTGACGTGGCCATGGGCGATGGGGTTATCCACTTCAATGTGCCGGATAGCTGGTCGATGATCATGCAGTCCAGCGGCGAGACCGAAACGCAGGTGTTCCAGGTGCCGGGCTCCAGCCATGCCGATGCCACCCTCTCGCGCGTGACGATCACGCTGAAGAAGGCATCCGACCTCCGCGCGTTCCAGGTGTTTTCCGGCGAAATGCGCAGCCGCGCCACCAACCTGAAGGACTATGCGCCGGGTACGCCCAAGGCCCCGACAGAAAACGTGTATTCGGCGAAGGAAGGCACGACCAAGCTCGACTACGTCGAGCGTTACTTCTTCGCCAATGGCTTCGCGATCCAGCTCCGTTGCGTACGCCCGGATGGCGACGCGAAATTCAGCGCCATGTTCGACAAGGGCTGCACGGACGTCGCCAACTCGCTGCCCCATTAAATGCTCCAGGTTTTTCCGCCATGAACGGTTTTGAAGCCACGCGTGCCTGGGCCGACGCCCAGGACGCCGCCGACCCACTGCGCCGCTTCCGCGACGAGTTCCACATCCCGCCGCACGATGGCGGCGATACGCTCTACTTCTGCGGCAATTCACTCGGGCTCCAGCCGAAAGGCGTGCGTGCCGCCCTCGAAGCCGAACTGCACGATTGGTCCGAGCTCGCGGTAGAGGCCCATTTCCGTGGCCGCTCGCCGTGGATGCACTATCACGAGTATGTGCGCGACGCGATGGCCGACGTGGTTGGCGCGAAGCCGCACGAAGTCGTCGCGATGAACACGCTCGGCGTGAACCTTCACCTGATGATGGTGAGCTTCTACCGGCCCACGCCGGAGCGCCCGGCCATCCTGATGGAAGCCGGCGCGTTCCCGACCGATCGTTATGCGCTGGAATCGCAGGTGCGCTTCCATGGCTTCGACCCCGCCACGGACCTGATCGAACTCAAGGCCGATGGCGCCGGCGGCACGCTGTCCATGGATGCCATCGAGGCTGCGATCGCCGAACACGGCCACCGCCTCGCGCTGATCCTGCTACCCGGTATCCAGTACCGTACCGGCCAGGTGTTCGACCTGAACCGGATCGTGGCGCTGGGCCACGCCGCCGGCTGCATGGTCGGCTTCGATCTGGCCCACGCCGCGGGCAACCTGCCACTGACCCTGCACGAGACCGGCCCCGACTTCGCCGTGTGGTGCACCTACAAGTACATGAACGCTGGCCCGGGCGCGGTCGCCGCCGCGTTCGTGCACGAACGCCATGCGCATGCCGATGTGCCCCGCTTCGCAGGCTGGTGGGGTCACGACAAGAGCACGCGCTTCCAGATGGGCCCACAGTTCGTCCCGACGCCGGGCGCCGATGGCTGGCAGCTCTCCAACCCGCCGATCCTCGCGCTGGCACCGCTGCGCGCGTCGCTGGATGTTTTCACGCGCGCGGGCATGCCGCGGCTGGTGGAAAAGAGCCGCCGGCTTACCGCGTACCTCGACTGGCTGATCCGCACGCGCCTCGACGACACGCTGGGTATTGTCACGCCCAACGATCCGGCCCACCGCGGTGCACAGCTCTCGATCCGCGTACGCGCCGGACGCGACGCTGGCCGCGCCTTGTTCGAATACCTGGAAAAGCACGGCGTCATCGGCGACTGGCGCGAGCCGGATGTGATCCGCCTCTCGCCGACGCCGTTGTACAACCGTTTCGCCGATTGCCTCGGCGCGGTCGAGGCCATCGAGGCCTGGCGCGCGAGCCACGCATGAGCCTCGGTGATCTTTATGCCGCCCCCCATGTGGAGCGCGGCAACGGCTTCGCCATGCAGGCCACGACCCACTGGCTGCGCATGGTGCCGGGCCGGACGCTGTTCGGCCTGAAAGCCGGCGGCCTCCGCGTGGAAATCCCCGACCTGCCCGATGGCGTACGCCACTACGGCATCGAAGCGGTCGACAACGGCCACCGCTTCGCCCTGCTCGATGTGAGCAGCCACTGGCTAAGCGAGCATCCCGAGGCCACCGACCGCTACCTCGCCAACCTGCGGCCCATCGTCGGCAGCAAGGCAGCGCGCCTGGAAGGCTTCGCGAAACACGCCGCCGTGAACGGCAGCATCGAGCTCTTCCTCGGCCCCGAATTCGACCGCGTTCCGCTGGAACTCGACACCGACGATGGCTCCTACGAAGTCGCCCGCGACCTCCTCACCCACGCCCCCCGCCAGGGCCGCACGGCCTTCGCCATGCCGCGCGGCGTGGGTTCGTCGAAGTACGACACGCCGGATTTCTTCGCTGGTGCGCAGTCGTGGATTGATGGGGAGCGGTTACTGGTGGAGTTTGCGCCGGAGGAAGGTGGGAGGCAGGAGACGATCGCGGTGGATCGTGGCGAGCTACTGGGAGCACTGGAGCGATGCTGGAAGGCAATGACTCGGGTCGCCGAGAAGCTGCGCCACGGCCTCCACGAGCTCACGGAGCCGCGATGAGCGCTAACTGTGTGCCGAGGCTGTAGCACCTCGCGGTGCTTGTTCTACGAGCTTCCAATATGAGGAACGTCGCGCAAGCAGCTCGTGATGCTTGCCGGCTTCCACGATTCGACCGCGCTCCATCACCAGAATTTGATCCGCCTGCTCAGCAAGGTCAAGGCGATGGCTAGCCATGAGAATCGTCCTGCCCCGAAAAACACTCAGAAGCCCCTGACCAACGGCCCGTTCAGTGGGTCTATCCAGCGCACTAGTTGCTTCATCCAACAGCACGATGCTGGCCGTCGTCTTCATCATTGCTCTGGCTATCAAGATTCGCTGCTTCTGTCCTTCCGACAACTCACGCCCTCCGGCACCGAGCGCGGTGTCAATCCCGTCAGGAAGGCATGAGATGAAATCCCATGCGGACGCCATTCGCGCCGACAAGATCACGTCGTCCAGGCAAGCGTCGCTAAGTTCGCCGAATGCGATGTTCTCGCGAACTGTACCGCTCATCAGGACCGTATCTGATCCGACCCATGTCGTCGCGCCGAAGACGGACTCAGTCGAGTAATCAGAAAATGGCAAGCCATTGAGGCGTACGACGCCCTCTGAAGGAGACCGGAAGCCAGAAATAAGGGACAGCAGCGACGACTTTCCACTACCGGACTCTCCGACCAATAGCGTCAAGGTGCCCGCAGAACATCGAAATGAAACATCGGCCAACGCCTCTGCGCCCTCATATCGCAACGACACGCTATCGAACTCAATGTCAACACGCCCCGCATTCAGGTGAGCACCCTGAGAGGAATCACCACCAGACCGAGCAAGCGCATCGCGAATCATACCCGCTGAGACAAAAGCGCGCTGGAGGCTGGCATACACCCCCGACAGCCTCCGCATGGATGGTAGTGCAATCCCCATAGCAGTGATGACAGAAAAGAAAGTTCCCGCGCTGACGCGAGCACCGCCAGGAACCTCCGCGCCCGAGGCCACAACGATGACAAGCGCTAACGAAATCCCTCCGGCCAACTGCGTTAGAGCGCTCGCCGCGGACGACACCCGGGAAAGGCGCATTCCGACTTCTGCAAGCGACGACGAGCAGGTCGAAAACCTCGATCGAACAACGGAAAATGCACCAAAAATCCTTATATACCTTGAGCTCGACCACGCTTCGACGACAACCGTATTTGCCTCCGAAACCTTTTGTTGATAAGCGGAGCTGAGGCTCCTTATGAACCTCCCGGAACAAATCGCAACAAGCACCAATACCGGGATCATTCCAATCATCGTCGCGGCCAAGACCGGACTGAGATAGAACATCACACAAAGACAAAAGACCGAGGTAAACCCATCGAGAATTGCAATCTTCAGGGCGTCCGTCACCGAGAAAGCAAGCTGCTCGACAGCATACGCCACGCTCGCCACCCTATCGCCAACCGTGTCTGAAGACTCGGTCGCTTCCGACGATGTAAGTTGCGCAGAAAAGACCTCATCTCTCACATCACGCACCGTGAGTCTACCAACGTAGGCCATACCTACATCACCCACGAAGCCGGCAACACTCCGCAAGGCAAGAACGCATACCACCATGGATGCTACGCGCCACACGGACACGGAAGGCGATGCGGAGAAGGTATCGTCGATCATGGGTTGCACCAATCTCGCAAACCCGGCTGCCGCACCTGCATCGACAAGCATGAACACAATCGCGACGACGCAGTGGAACCAATATGGCGATGCATAACTTAAGATCCATCGGTAGTCCGAGATCCCCCGATCTTCGCCATCACTCGCACCAGAACGCTGCTCAAATACCTGCCTTCTAGCCACGACCCACCCCTTGAAGGAGCTCGGCCGCGATCGCTGCAGACCTGACGCATTTACAAGACTCCGAGATCTCACGCAAACAGGCAACTGAGCGAGGACCCGCCAGGTAGCGACCAAGCTCAAGCAAGGACATGCGCTTCGCAACCACGTTCTCGACCATTCCTATGATCATCTTTCTCTTCGGATCAAAATAGAACTGATCCCCGTAAAGCACGTCTTCCCCACTAACGATGAGATTCAGCGATGCAGACGGCTCCAATGGAGGCAGCTGTGCATGCACGTCAGATCCTTTTGAATAGATGACTACACGCCCTTTACGAAGCTGCCACTCCCCGACAGACCTGATATCGACAGTATCCGCCACATTCAATTGCCTCTCGCTTGCCGGCACCTCGAATAGGTCGGTGACGTAGCCAGGACCGTAGATATTTGTCGTCGCGAATGAAAAATTATGATCGTGGTATGCATTGTATGAGAGCGCAGATTTCTCACCACGAGTCACGGCGACCGAAGGCCAAATGTTGGCGCGCACTGTAAATGGACCAAACCGATCAAGGATGCAGCTTTGTGCCGAATACATCGCGAAATCAGGCTCTCTCCAGAGACCTATGTCTTTGGCCATCTGCGAAAGAAGAATTTCTTCATTATTGGCGAGCGCCACAAGATCGAGGCTGATATTTCTTAGCGTCGCCTCATCCTGCGGATCGACCTTAGCGACAACCCGCCTCCGGAATTCGCTCAGACCAATGATTTCATCCGTGAATGCACTCACTTCAACAGGCATGGTTAGCACTCCCTCGCATTGACTTGATTATCCCTAGCGCCGAATTCCTAACGTATGGATTCGAGTCCGTGGTGAGACGGTCCAACAGTTTCCGGCCAACTGTGGAATCAAGAGAAAAAGCGCACTTCATGCACGCCCACCGAACATTGAAATCAGGGTGATCGATAAGGTCGGCCACCTGCGAAATTGCAGGCACGTACCTGAATCTCTCGATCTCGCCAAGCATGGACTTAATTACGACACTTTCACGGGAAAGCATAACGGCGCCGAGAGGCGCGCCAGTGTTACGATCAAATTCCCACCTTTGTGAACGCGATGGCTTCATAGCCAGCTCGACGATGCAGCAATGCTCCGCCGAATCACTGTTCAGTTCGAGCGTCTCTCGCGGCGCGTCAATGTCGATTCGTGTCCATGGTAGAAATTCTCTACCGCCTCGGCTTTCGATCCGAGCCGTCGGATCGAATACATCCAGGTCTGCCGAAGATGGCATTGAAAAGACATGGAAGCCGACCTTCTCCGGGCCAACAGCAAAGATGACGGAAGGTGCCGCCATCGTGGACGAAATGGCCGTCATTCGCTCGTCGACTGGATCCACGACATTTCTCCCAAGTTCCTTTCGCTTTGTCGATCTGACAGAGAAGTGGAAGGCATCAGACTCGCACAGGAGGAATCCCTGAACCCCCCAGTCTCGTCCACCGTTGTATAGCGGATCAGATACCAGCTTACCCGCGGCACGGGAGAACACCTGGTCCCATATATCCCTTTGTATGATGCTCTCGAATCCTTCCACTGCCGGCCAGAACGACGACTCGTTGTGCTTGACCAGCCTCTCGTCCACCGTGCGCAGGAAATTCACCAACTCGGGCACACGCGCGACTGCGTAACTCATGTGATTAATCACGGAAACCTCTTCCATAAGTGCGGAGCCTCACACTTGAGGCCCCGCCATCGTCCCTATCAGGACCAGCGCTGAACTTCCTGGACGATCTCAATCCACAGCGGAGGCTTATCGACACCAAATTCTGCGATCTGGCCGACGATTGACGCTTGGTACGGCAGATCAGGGATGCACACTTCGTCGTTCATGTTGTTTCTCTCGATGGGCGCCGGGATGGCGCACGAGAAATGCTACGTCGTCGCCCTTTTTAAAGACGCCGGACGTTGCCCCTACGCCACGTGGGCGATGGACGAGATCTTTGTAGGCGCAATCCGTCAAAGGCGTTGCGTTGCCCAGCCACACACTTTGTTGTGGTCCGAAGGCATACAAAGAGAAGCCACGCACACCGCACTTGAGCCGGCCTCAATTGGGAGCTAGCGGTCACCTTTGCGTCTTTGAACGCTCACGCGATTCGACGTGTGACCAGGGCCCATTCAAAGAACGACGTTGTCAGCGAATCCCTACGAAACGACGCGACTTGGTGCTGCGTCGATCTCCTCCACAGCCTACAGGATCGAGTTCTTCGCTCCGCCAGGATAGGCACTGGTCGGCGGCATGTCGTCGTTCGCCTGAAAACGGGGAGCGCTTACCCCCCTTTTAAAGGAGTATCTATGAGCCTAGCGTCGAGCTTCTCGCTTGCTGCACTTCTGATTTCTACCCCGCATATGAACGCCGTACACCAGGGCCATACTGTCGGCGTTCATGGTTCCGCCATCGCTGCTTCCGCGAGCCTCGCGCGCAGTTTCGCGGTAGCTCAGGTACGCGGAACTTGCAGAGACCGATACCGTGGCGACCTTGTCGGCCAACCTCGAGTGGACGTCGCCCGAACGGGGAGCATGTTCCGCGCAACCGCCTACGGCACGTGCCGAGCACAGACGACTTAATTCTCTCCGACCGCATCGGGCTGCGGCGCGTCGAGCGCCCCAGCCCGATCATGGAGGCTGTGAGTGCGGACTTCAGTCCTCAAGAATGAGGCTATCCCGCCGCGTATCCCGCATCCGCAGGTACACCACCAGCGACAGGCCGATCATGGCGGTCACGTACCAGTAGAACCCCTGTTCCCATCCCGCGCCCTTGAGGCTAAGCGCGACATACTCGGCGGTGCCGCCGAAGACGGTGTTTGCCAGGGCGTACGGCAACGCCACGCCAAGTGCGCGGATGTGTGCGGGGAATAGTTCCGCTTTCACCACGGCATTGATCGAGGTGTAGCCCGTAACGATGACCAGCGCGGCCATCACGAGAAGCCCTGCGATGACCGGATCGCGTGTCGTCTCCAGCGTGCTGAAGATCGGGTAGGTGAAGACCACGCCGAGTACACCAAACGCCACCATGAGCGGCTTGCGGCCGGTACGGTCGCTTAGCGCGCCGGCCACCGGCTGGAGCAGCATGAAGACGAACAGTGTCACCGCGTTGATCTGGCTGGCGGCCTCGCGGGTGAAACCACTGGTGTTCACCAGGAACTTCTGCATGTAGATCGAGTAGGCGTAAAACGCAAGGGTGCCACCGGCGGTCAGCAGCATGACCAGAAGCGTTTCCTTCGGGTGGTGCTTGAACAGGGCAAGGAAGCCGGATCTCGGCGCATCGCTTGCCTTCACGTTCTTGAAGCTCTCGGTCTCCGCCAGCCCGCGGCGGATGCGAAAGACCACGATAGCCAGTACCGCGCCGATAGCGAACGGAATGCGCCAGCCCCAGGCATCCAGCGTATCCTTCGCCATGAAGGACTGCAGCACGAGGAGCAGCAGGATCGCGAGCAACTGGCCAGAAATCAGCGTGACGTACTGGAAGGCGGAATAGAACCCACGACGGTCTTTGCCTGCCATCTCAGACAGGTACGTGGCGCTTGCACCATATTCGCCGCCCACCGAAAGGCCCTGCATCATGCGGGCGATAACGAGCAAAGCCGGTGCGGCGATGCCGATACTCTCGTAGCCTGGCGTGCAGGCGATGATCAGCGAGCCGGCACACATCAGGGTCACCGACAAGGTCAGGCCAGCCTTCCGCCCGCGCCGGTCGGCGTAGACACCCATGATCCACGCCCCGATGGGCCGCATGACGAAGCCCACCGCGAAGACGGCCGCGGCGCTCAGCAACTGTGCGGTCTGGTTGCCCTTGGGAAAGAAGTGCGGCGCGAAGTAAAGCGTGAAAGCCGCATATACGTACCAGTCGAACCATTCCACCAGGTTGCCGGTAGAACCGCCAATGATGGACTTAAGGCGGTGGCGGGTGGAGAGGCTTGCGTCGGTGGAAGACGCTGAAGAAGTACGTGCGGAGGACATGCGGCGGAGCCCGGAACGGAGGATCGAACTCGGACCTTACACGACTCCGGGTTTTGGGCTCTCCTGACGACTGCTTGCTCCGAAGCGATAGTGCAGAAAGCCCTGCAAAACGCCTGCGGGCCCTGCCCCATTGAGCTAAATCTCACCCATGGCGATGGTGTCCAGATCACCCACCATCGCTCCGAGCCTAAGATTGTTCTCAGCCAAGTCAGCGCGCGAACGAGCATCAGCGAGGCGTGCGTCAATCAGCCGGCGCTCGGCGCCAAGGCGATCCGCCCAACTACGTGTTCCGGCGGAGAAGCCCCTCACCACCGCGTCCCGTGCGGCCTCGGCGGCAAGGACGGCACTCCGCGCGGATTCGAGCAGCCTGGAACCATCATTCGCCTTTCGGGAAGCCGTCCGAACCTTTCGAACCATGTCACGGCGCGCCGTCTCCAGAGCGTCTTCCTTCGCACTGCGGCGCGCTGCCTCTTGCTGAACGCGTGACATGACGGCGGTACCTGCGATCAAGGGCACGTTCAACGTCAACATCATCGAGACAATGGGCCGGCCGTTGTGCCGAATACCAGCGCCGCTACGCCCTGCCCGATCCGTCCATACGGTCGCCACGCCGTAACTCGCCTCGAACCGAAGGGTAGGCAGGTGTGCTGCCCGCGCCGCGGAGAAGCGATACCCAGAGGCGAGTACTTCATGCCCTGCACCGACCAACAACGGATGGCGCAGGGCATCCTCGATGAGCGCGGCCGCCGGCCGGTGGTGCGGCCTGACCAGTGCGGTCATGAGCGACGGGTGCGACTTGTCGGGAGGTGACGGGCCACCGCTCAGCAAGCGGTACTGGACGAGAGAGTCCTCCCATTGGCGCTTCGCCTCAATCACGGCCGTGGTGGCGGCGGCGCTTTGGGAGATCGCTTCCGCCACGTCAGTGACAGGAGAGAGGCCTACCTCGAGCCGAAGGCGAGCGAGATCAGTTAGCGCCAACCACGCGCGCGCGCTCTCCTCTGCCAGCATAAGCCGCTCACGATCTCGATACACCATGACCTCCGCGAGCATCCGGCGGAACAAGAGATCGCGACGTGCAGCTGCCATCCTCGCTTCGGCGACCCGTGCATTGGCCCTGGCCGCCTGGATCTCGTAGTGCGCGGGCATGTCGATCACAGGCAACGTGAGCGACAACGCCAGCGACCGCTTCCGGGTAAATCCGGGATCGAAGCTCTGCGCATCCCGGGACACATCGGTGGTAGCCCAGCGATGGAGCCCGGCGCCAACCACAGACGTCTTATGAGTGAACGACACGCGCGCGTCCACCCGCGGAAAACGCTGCGCAAGCGCTTGCCCTACCTCCTCCCTCGCCGCCGCCTGTTCGTGCACAGCCTGAGCGAAAACCGGATCATCCAAAGCGTAGGACGCGCGGTCACCTGACGCGTCGTAGCCGTACGCCAGGCGCGGCACGATGGCCCACGCCATGGCTATCGCGAGTGTTCCCGTTCGCATGTCCGTCATCCATTCCGTCCTTGATCACTGGCGGCATGATCAGGACGACCGTGGATCTCGGGAATCAGCCTACGCCGCTGATCGGCGTAAGGCTCTGCCTACACTGTGCCCCCCGAACGCCGCGGGGCTTTGCGGCGGTTCGGCAGGATCAAACCGGATGGCGCGTCTGGCCCTCCCCCCTGACGACAAAGCGCTCGACCGTGAGTGATTCAGCACCCATCGGCCCATACGCATGCAGTCGGGTGGTCGAGATACCGATTTCCGTCCCAAGACCGAGTTCGCCGCCATCGCTGAAGCGCGAAGAGGCATTCACCATGACCACCGCCGAGCGCAGCGCCTTCACGAAGCGATCGGCGGCGACGAGGTCGCGCGTAGCGATGACTTCGGTATGGTCGGAACCAAAGCGGCGGATGTGTGCAATGGCGTCGTCGATATCGGCGACAACGCGCACCGCGATCACGAGGTCGAGGAACTCGGCGGCGTAGTCTTCGTCGATGGCGATACCAACCTCGGGAGCCAGGATGCGTGTGATCTCGTCGCCGCGCACCTCGACGCCACGGGCGTGCAACGCTGCCACCGCCTTCGGCAAGAACGAGGCGGCCGCATCGTGGTGCACCAACAGCGTCTCCAGCGAGTTGCACACGCCCGGGCGGCTCGTCTTACCGTCGATGAGGAGATCGATGGCAAGGGCCTCGTCAGCGTCTTTGTCGACGTACAGATGACATACGCCTTTGTAGTGCTTGATCACTGGCACGCGGGCGTGCTCGGCGACAAAGCGAATCAGGCCTTCCCCGCCGCGCGGGATCGCAAGGTCCACGATGTCCGTGAGCTGGAGCAGCTCGACCATGGCATCGCGGCTGGGGTCATCGATGACCGTGATGGCCGCTTCGGGCAGGCCCTCTTCGCGTAACGCACGACGCAAGGCGCCCGCGATAGCGAGGTTCGAATGCATGGCATCGGAACCGCCGCGCAGGATCGCTGCATTCCCGGCCATGAGGCAGAGCGCGGCGGCATCGGCGGTGACGTTGGGGCGCGCCTCGTAGATCATGGCGATGACGCCCAGCGGAATGCGGACACGTTCTACGGAGATGCCATTTGGGCGCACGTCGCGGCGGGTAACGAGCCCCACCGGATCGGGGAGTTCAGCCACCTGGCGGATCGCCGTGACGACACCAGCGACGCGGCCTTCATCGAGGCGCAGGCGGTCGAGCATGGCGGCGCTGGTGCCGTTGTGGCGGGCGGCCTCCATGTCGCGTGCGTTGGCTTCGAGCACCGCATGGGTATCGGCGGCCAGCGCATCGGCCATGCGGTTCAGGAGGCGCTGTTTCGCGGCCGTATCGAGCCCTGCGATGGCAGGGGCGGCGTCGCGGCAGGCCAGGGCCTGGTCTCGCAGGTGCGTCATGGCGTTCTCGCGGGTTCGGGCAGGACGACAAGATCGTCGCGGTGGACGATGGTTTCCCCATAGCTGTAGCCGAGCACGGCTTCGATGTCACGCGTGTGGCGCCGCGCGATGCGGCGTACATCGGTCGCGGCGTATTGGGCAATCCCGCGGGCGAAGGGCACACCGTCCGCCGCGATCTCGATCACGTCACCCCGGGCGAACTCGCCGGTCGCGTCGCCCACGCCGCCCGGCAACAACGAGGCACCGCGTCTGCGCAGCGCATCCAGCGCGCCGCTATCCACGCTGATCCGACCCATGGCCGGTGCATGGCGCAGCCAGTACTTACGCGCGGCGAGGCGAGATTGCGGTGCGCGCAGGCGTGTCCCGGTGAGGGTGCCTTCGGTGAGCCGAACGATGCAGCGCGCGTCGCGCCCATCGAACAGCACGGTCTCGATACCGGCCGCTGCGGCCTTCATGGCGGCTTCCAGCTTCGTCCGCATGCCGCCGGTGCCAGCAGCCGTCCCTGCCCCGCCAGCGCTATCCAGATGTGCTGGCGTGAGTTCCAGCACCTCGGGCACGGGTTCCGCGGAAGGGTCGATACGTGGGTTCGCCGTATACAGCCCGGCGATGTCGGAAGCGATGAAGAGCACATCGGCATCGACCAGCGCTGCGACGATGGCCGCAAGGTTGTCGTTATCGCCGAGCTTCAGCTCATCGACCGCCACCGTGTCGTTCTCGTTGATAACCGGGATGGCACCGAGGGCCAGCAACTCGCGTAGGGTCGTGCGCGCATTAAGGTAACGACGGCGGTTGCGCAGGTCGTCATGGGTGAGGAGCACCTGAGCGACCGGCGCTTCGAAGAAGGTCTGCCACATGCTCACAAGGCGGGTCTGGCCGAGCGCGGCGAGCGCCTGGCGGCCGCTGAGGCCCGTGCTGCGAGTCGGTGCCGGGGCGAGACCACGGCCAGCGGCGACGGCGCCTGAGGAGACGATGACCACTTCCCTGCCCGCTGCGCGGCTGGCGCTGACGAAGGCAGCGAGTGCTTCGGCATGCTGGCCGGTGAGCGCACCCTCGGGCGTGGTCAGCAGGCTGCTGCCCACCTTGAGAACGGCGCGGTGCCAGTGCGGTAAGGCTTGTTCGGTGAAGCCGGACGCCATCGTGCCTCCTGCTGTGCCTTTGTAGGAGCGCGCTTGCGCGCGATTCGGGGCTGCGGCGAGCACCTATCGCGCGCAAGCGCGCTCCTACAAGAGCGGGTTTTACATCTTGTTGAGCCTCGCGCGGAGGGTGTCGAGCATCAGGTCGTGCCCGGCGCCTGGGGAGGTGCGTGCCGCGAGGCTGGATTCCGGCGAACGACCTTCACCGGCCGAGGCGGCGGTTTCCGCGGCAGCGCGGTAGGCGTCGCGGAACGGCACGCCGGCGACGGCCTGCTCGATCGCCACGTCGGTCGCGTACATCGCCGGTTCGATCGCGGCCCGCATCTTGTCGGCCTTCCACTCGAAGCGAGCGAGCATGTCCGGCAACAGTTCCAGCGCGCCAAGGCCCATGGAGAAGCCATGGAACAGCGAGCCCTTGGAGAACTGCAGGTCGCGCTGGTAGCCCGAGGGCAGCGAGAGCAGCTGCTCGATCTCCGTGCGTGCAGCGGCGACGCTGGCGTAGCTGGCACGCAAGAGCTCAACCACATCCGGGTTCCGCTTGTTCGGCATGATCGACGAACCGGTGGTGTATTCCGCCGGCAGCTTCACGAAATCGAACTCCGCCGTGGTGAACAGCGACAGGTCCCAGGCGAGACGGCGCGTATCGAGCAGCGCGGTACCTACGGCATCGAGCGCCGCCATCTCGAACTTGCCGCGCGAGAGCTGGGCATAGATCGGCGAGACCTGCATACGCGCGAAGCCCAGCGCCTGCGTGGTGTGCGCGCGATCCAAGCCCACGTTCACGCCGTAGCCGGCCGCCGTACCCAGCGGGTTGGCGTCGATCAGTTCGAGCGCCTGGCGTGCGCGCAGCGTGTTGTCGATGAAGGCCTCCGCGAACGCCGCAAACCACATGCCCGTCGACGACACGACGGCGCGCTGGATGTGCGTATAACCTGGCATCGGAATGGCTTCGCCAGCGGCGCGCTCCAGGCACACCTCGGCGATGCGCCGGCACACGGCCTCGAGCGTCGACAGCTTTTCCTTCAGCCACAGACGCGTCGCGACCAGGATCTGGTCGTTACGGCTGCGGCCGGTATGCACACGACGGCCTGCGTCGCCCAGGCGCTCGGTAAGGCGTGCCTCGATGGCCGAATGCCCGTCTTCGAAGCGCTCATCGAGCACAAAGGCGCCGCCCGAGAAATCGGCGGCCAGCGCATCGAGCTCACGCTTCAGCGCATCGCGCTCCTCGGCGGAAACCACGCCGATATTGGCCAGGCCTTCCACATGCGCCTTGCTGGCGGTGATGTCGTGCAGGAAAAACTCGCGATCCAGCACCACGTCGTTGCCGGCGAGGAAACGCATGATCTTCGCATCGACCTGCGTATCGGATTTCTGCCAGAGCGGCTGGGTCATCGTCGGTCCTTAAAGCGGGATAGCGGTGAGCTCGTCGAAACCGAGCGCACGGTTAACGTTCTGCATGGCCTGCGTGGCGGCACCCTTCAGCAGGTTGTCGAGCGTGGCGACCACCACGACACGGCGGCCATCCACGGACAGCGCAAAGCCGCCTACCTCGAGATAGTGCTTGTGCGCGATCTGGCTCACCCACGGTGCCTCATCCACGACGTGGATCAGCTTCTCGTTCGCGAAGCGGGCTTCGAAGCGCGCGACGATGTCTTCGCGCTTCGACTGCTTCGCCAGGTAGAGGTTGGTCGTCACGGTGAGGCCACGGAAATGCGGCGCCACGTGCGGCATGAACTCCACCGGCAGGCCGAGATGGCGGCTGGCTTCCTTCTCATGCATGTGCCCGGTGAGCGAGTACGGCATGAGGTTGTCGCGCAGCTTGTCCGGGTCGTTGCGATCGGAAGGCGTGGTGCCCGCACCGGAATAACCCGAGACGCCAAACGAAACAGGCGGTGCCGCGAGCAGGTCCTTGATCGGCGCAATCGAGCACTGGATGGCGGTGGCGTAGCAACCTGGGTTGCTGATGCGCTTCTCGCCACGCCAGCGATCGCGGTACAGCTCGGGCAAGCCGTAGTACCAGCGCTCGTCGAAGCGGTAATCCGCGGAGAGATCGACGATGACGGTGTCGCCACCGGCCTTGTCGATCGCTTCCACGTACGGGGCGGCCTTGCCATTGGGCAGCGCGAGGATCACGACGTCCACGCCCTGCTCCGCCACGGCGGCCGGATCGAGGTTCGTGTAGGCGAGTTCGCCCTTGTACACGTCGTTGTGCTCGGCGAGGCGCTGGCCATCCAGCTCACGCGACGAAACGAACGCCAGCTCGAGCGACGGATGCCGGGCAATCAGGCGGATCAGCTCGGCGCCCGTGTGGCCGCGCGCGCCGACAATACCGATGGTCTTGGTGGCCATGGCTTGGGTCAATCCTGCAAAGTGGGAATGCGGGTAGCGCAATGCGCCACGCAGCGTTCGATATCGGCGAAGTTATCCAGGCCGTACCAGAACACCTTCCAGCGGGCCTGCTTGAAGCAGCCGTCGGATTCCGCGTAGTAGAAATGATTGATGGCGTTGCCATGGCGCGAGCGCCAGAACAGCGTCGGGTTCTCGTCGCGCATCACCTGCCACACGGCGCGGCCAAGGCCTTCGCCCTGGGCGTCGTCCAGCACGGCGAACTTGTCGAGGTAGGCGAAGCCATCTTCCTGCGTGAGCACCATCGCTGCGCGGTAGTTCTCCGACACATACAGGCGATAGAGATTCGTGCGCTCGAAGTAGTCCGGCACCAGGGTGCGGCCGAAGCTGGACTCGATCAACGAGGTCATCCGCTCAAGGTCCACGCCCTCCCACGAATCGAAGCGCAGCACGCGCTCGCCACGGCGCACAAGCGTGCCCGAGCCCTTGTGGGTGAACAGTTCCTTCGCCAGATCGGCCGGGCGCGTGATCGACACCGACGACGTCAGCGGCAGATCATCCAGCAGGTCCTTGATCTGTTCGATCTTCAGGCGCATGCCCGAGTGCAGCCACGGCTGTTCCAGCAGCTGTTCGAACTCGGTGGAGAGGTTGATCGAATCGATGATGTTGCCGTCGCCGTCGAGCAGGCCGCCCGTGCCGGTCAGGAACACGATCTTGTACGGCTGAAGCACGCGGACCAGTTCGTTCGCGGCGAAATCGGCGTTGATGTTGAGGATCTGACCGGAGTCGGTCTCGCCCAGGCTCGCGATCACCGGGATGGACCCGGCGCGCAGGCTGGCTTCGATCGGCGCCAGGTTGATCGAACGCACCTTGCCGACCAGGCCAAGCTGGTCGGGATCGAGAAAATCGGCGGTGAACACGCCGGAGGGCACCGACGTGGCGCGCGTATCGACTTCCTGCAGGGCTTCGACCAGGCGCAGGTTCTGCGACTGAAACACCTTGCGCACGATGGCGAGGGCTTCCGGCGAGGTCACGCGCAGGCCGTTCACGGTCTTTTTGACGATGCCGGCAGCCGAGAGCTCCTCATCCAGCTGCGGGCCCGCACCGTGCAGCACGATCGGCGTCAGGCCCACCTGCTGCAGGAACGAGAGCGACGAGGTGAGGTCGGCCAGTTCATCACGCAGCACGGCGCCGCCCACCTTCACCACCGCGAAGCGCTTGGCGTCAAGCTGGGAGAAGCGCTTGAGGTACTGCTGGATCTCGCGCGCGCTGCCCATGGCACCGAGCAG